>NZ_JBNDIN010000020.1:0-71238 GCF_050434425.1 Serratia sp. 2723 | reverse complement strand
GTGAGAGTTCCATTTAAAAAGGGTCCATGATGAACATGAACCCTTTTTACACCAGCCACCGGATCGGTCAACCGATCCTTAAACGATCGGCATTAAGCCGAAGCTCCCTTTTTTTACCTAGCCGGAAATTACAGGCTTTCGGTAAAGGTACGTGCGATAACGTCACGTTGCTGTTCTGGCGTCAGTGAGTTGAAACGCACCGCATAGCCAGAAACACGAATGGTCAGCTGCGGATATTTTTCTGGGTTCTTGACCGCATCTTCCAGCGTTTCACGACGCAATACGTTCACGTTCAGGTGCTGACCACCTTCTACGCGCACGGTAGGTTGCATTTCCATCGGCACTTCGCGGTACTCGATCTGGCCCAGTTCGCTAACAGGCACGATCTGATCTTCCGCATAATCCGCTTTGGCACACACACAGCGCGCTTCTGATTTCTCTTCATCCAGCAGCCAGAAAGAGTTCACCAGTGCTTGATTGTTCGCTTTAGTGATTTGAATACCAGTAATCATTTTGTTGCCTCCGTAATAGGGAGAAAAATTTCTACGTCGCCGGAAACTCGGTTGTGATTTCCGGCCATTTGGTAAAACCAATGTTGTCTTGTTGTTCTGTATACCAGTCAAACCGGGTCAATTCTTTGACTAAAATCAATTTTTACGGGGTAGCTGAATGAGCATAAGAGGCAAATTTATGTTTTATATCAATTTTACCTTCTTGCTCATTAAAATTATTTTTGTAAATTTTCAAAAATATTTGTATATCTCGCTCGCCATACCCATTGAAAAAGCGGGTTTCGCCGAGCAGAGGTTAACGGTAAGCTATGCACCTTGAATTGCTAACAAAAACAAAGGAGAGTGCTTATGTCTACCTCCCTCACCTGGCATGACGTCATTGGCAAAGAGAAAGAGCAGCCCTACTTTCTGGACACACTCGCCTTTGTTGCCAATGAACGCCAGGCCGGTAAGACCATTTATCCACCGCAGAAAGACGTGTTTAACGCTTTCCGCTTTACCGAGTTGGCGGACGTCAAAGTAGTGATCCTGGGTCAAGATCCCTACCACGGCCCAAACCAGGCCCATGGCCTGTCGTTTTCCGTGCGCCCAGGCATCCCCGCACCGCCTTCACTGGTCAATATGTATAAAGAGCTGGTGACGGATATCCCTGGCTTTGAACGCCCGACACACGGCTGCCTGCAAAGCTGGGCCAAACAAGGTGTACTGCTGCTCAATACCGTATTAACCGTTGAAGGTGGCCGGGCGCATTCTCACGCTAACCTGGGCTGGGAAACCTTTACCGACAAGGTCATTGCCGCACTAAACGAAAATCGCGAGGGTGTCGTGTTCCTGCTGTGGGGGTCACATGCGCAGAAGAAAGGCAGCTTTATCGATCGCCAGCGCCATCATGTGTTGAAAGCACCGCATCCCTCCCCGCTTTCCGCCCATCGCGGTTTCCTGGGTTGCCGCCACTTTTCGCAAACCAATCAGTTATTGGAACAACAAGGCCTGGCACCGATTGACTGGGTGCCGCACCTGCCGCAGGAATGATCCAGGCACAAAAAAGGCACCACACGGGTGCCTTAATCCTCACCAGATCTTATTAAGACTTGGCTTTGGATACCGCTACCATCGCAGGGCGCAGCAGGCGGCCATTCAGCGTGTAGCCTTTCTGCATCACCATCATCACATGGTTCGGCTGATGGTCGGCTGATTCCATCAGGCTCATCGCCTGGTGAACGTCCGGGTTGAATGGCACGTTGAGTTCGCCTACCACTTCGATGCCGTACTTGCGTACCGCGTCCAGTAGTGATTTCAGCGTCAGCTCGATCCCTTCGATCATCGCGACCAGTTCAGGATTGTTCTTGTCCGCCAGCTCCAGTGCTCGCTCCAGGTTGTCGATCACCGGCAGCAAATCACCTGAGAATTTTTCCAGCGCGAATTTGTGAGCCTTCTCGACATCCAGCTCGCTACGGCGGCGAACGTTTTCCATTTCGGCCTTGGCACGCAGCACACTATCACGCTCGCGTTGCTGAGCTTCGGCCAGTTGGGCTTCCAACTCGGCAATGCGATCATCGCGCAGATCGGCGCCTGCCGCCATGGCTTCCTCGTGCTGTACTTGCTGTTCCATTTCTTCCGAGGCTTGCTCGTTTGGCGTCTTCTGTTCTTTACTACTCATGAATATCTCCGCGTTTTAGCATTAATCTCGCAACTTGGCTTATTATGGGGATCAAAACCGGGGTTTCAAGTCAACCGGTCACAATGTGGGGCATAAACCGTCCCTGGTGAGGAAAATGGCAGCGATGAAGAAAAAATTTGCATGTATTGGCATTGTTGGGCACCCGCGTCACCCTTCCGCATTAGCTACTCATGAAATGCTGTTTGAATGGTTGGTTGCCCGTGGCTACAAGGTGATCCTTGAGCGCCAGATTGCCCATGATTTAGGCATGAAAGACGTCGACACCGGCAGCCTGGCAGAGATTGGTCAACAGGCCGATCTGGCCGTCGTGGTGGGTGGTGATGGCAATATGCTGGGCGCAGCGCGCGTATTGGCGCGTTATGACATCAAGGTGATCGGGGTAAACCGTGGCAATCTCGGCTTCCTGACCGATCTCGATCCGGACAACGCACTCCAGCAGTTGGCAGACGTGTTGGAAGGGGAATATATTGACGAGAAGCGCTTCCTGTTGGAAACCATCGTCCATAAAGAGTACCAGCAATGCCGCGTCAGCACCGCGATTAACGAAGTGGTGTTACACCCTGGCAAGGTGGCGCATATGATCGAGTTCGAAGTCTATATTGACGATCGCTTCGCCTTCTCGCAGCGTTCCGATGGCCTGATCATCGCCACGCCAACCGGTTCTACTGCCTACTCGCTTTCCGCTGGCGGGCCCATCCTGACCCCATCGCTGGAAGCCATCGCGCTGGTGCCAATGTTCCCGCACACGCTTTCTGCCCGGCCGCTGGTGATCAACGGCGACAGCACCATTCGCCTGAAGTTTTCCCATATCGGCAGCGATCTGGAAATCAGCTGCGACAGCCAGATCGCCCTGCCCATCCAGGAAGACGAAGAGGTACTGATCCGCCGCAGCGACTTCCACCTGAACCTGATCCACCCCAAGGATTACAGCTATTTCAATACGTTGAGTACCAAATTAGGCTGGTCAAAAAAATTATTCTAAAAATGGCGCCAACCGCTTTACTGTATATAAAACCAGTTTATACTGTATGAAATCACAGTCATGTGTTTATGAACAGGAAGGTCCCTATGTTGGCGCAATTAACCATCAGCAATTTTGCTATCGTTCGTGAGTTGGAGATCGACTTTCAAGCGGGTATGACGGCAATCACCGGTGAGACCGGTGCCGGTAAGTCGATTGCTATTGATGCGTTAGGTCTGTGCCTCGGCAACCGTGCCGACGGCAACGTGGTACGTCTGGGGGCCTCCCGCGCCGATATCTGTGCCCGCTTCTCACTGGCAGATACCCCTTCCGCCCGCGCATGGCTGGAGCAAAACCAGTTGGATGACAGCAACGAGTGCCTGCTGCGCCGCGTGATCGGGGCAGATGGCCGCTCCCGTGGCTTTATCAACGGCACCGCCGTTCCCCTATCCCAATTGCGGGAGCTTGGCCAGCGCCTGATCCAGATCCATGGCCAGCATGCTCACCAGCTGCTGCTAAAACCCGAACACCAAAAACAGTTGCTGGATGCCTATGCTGGCGAACCCGCCCTACAGGCAGCCATGCACCAGGCTTACCACCAATGGCATCAAAGCTGCCGCGAGCTGGCGCACCACCAGCAGCAATCTCTCGAACGCGATGCCCGCAAACAACTGCTGCAATACCAGTTGAAAGAGCTGAACGAATTCGCCCCGCAGGCCGGTGAGTTTGAGCAGATCGACAGTGAATACAAACGTCTGGCCAACAGCGGCCAGTTGCTGACCCTCAGCCAGCAGGCCCTGCAACTGCTGGCCGATGACGAGCAACACAACATGCTCAGCCAGCTCTACACCACCAAGCATTTACTGCTGGATCTGATCGGCATGGATGAGAAGTTAAGCGGCCTGCTGGATATGCTGGAAGAAGCCTCGATCCAAATCAGCGAAGCCAGCGATGAACTGCGCCATTACGCAGACCGCATGGATCTCGATCCTAACCGGCTGCATGAGCTGGAACAGCGCCTGTCACGCCAAATCAGCCTGGCACGTAAGCACCACGTTGCGCCGGAAGAATTACCCGGCCTGCATCAACAGTTGCTGGATGAGCAACAGTTGCTTTCCCAACAGGCCAGCGATCAGCAACACCTGAGCGAAGCGGTAAACCTGCATCATCAACAGGCGCTGGTGCTGGCTGAACAACTGCACCAAAAACGGCAGCACTACGCAGCCGAGTTAACCACCCTGATCACCGAAAGCATGAATGCGCTCTCGATGCCGCACGGCAAATTTAATATCGACGTACGCTTTGAACCAGAATACCTAAGCAGCGAAGGGGCCAGCCGCGTTGAGTTCTGCGTCTCCACCAACCCGGGGCAACCGCTGCAACCGTTGGCAAAAGTGGCCTCCGGCGGTGAGCTTTCCCGCATCGCGTTAGCCATCCAGGTCATTACCGCCCGTAAAATGGAAACCCCGGCGCTGATCTTCGATGAGGTGGACGTAGGCATCAGTGGCCCAACGGCCGCCATTGTTGGCCGCCTGCTGCGTCAGTTGGGTGAATCAACTCAGGTTATGTGCGTGACCCACCTGCCGCAGGTAGCCGGTTGCGGTCATCAACATTTATTTGTCAGCAAGCAAACCGACGGCACGGTAACCGAAACCCAGATGTCACCCTTGGACAAACGTGCCCGCCTGCAAGAGTTGGCGCGCCTGCTTGGCGGCAGTGAAGTCACTAAAAATACGCTGGCAAACGCAAAAGAATTGCTGGCCGCATAACTTTTTTGCTTTCCTGAGGTCATAATGAGGCCCTGTAAAGGTTCCCAACTGCTGCAAGGTCTATTATCATCGGCATCCTATGCCCTAAAGGAATGTGATTATTATGCGCTGTAAAATGCTGACAGCTGCCGCTGTGGTTCTTGTGATGCTGACCGCAGGCTGTTCTACTTTTGAGAAGGTGGTTTACCGGCCTGATATCAACCAGGGTAACTACCTGACACCGACCGACGTGGCAAAAATCCACAAGGGAATGACGCAACAGCAGGTTGCTTACACATTGGGCACACCAATGATGCAGGATCCGTTTGGTACCCAGACGTGGTTCTACGTGTTCCGCCAAGAGCCAGGCCATGAGAAGATCACACAGCAAACGCTGACGCTGACATTCGACAGCGCAGGCGTGTTGACGGATCTGCAGAATAAACCGGCACTGACCGAATAAGCCGAGCCGGAGCTGTCATCCGGCCCGTGGGGGAAGAGTGATATCCTTCATGACAGTCGCAGGCTGCAACTCGGAAGACAACGTTCTGATGAAGATAAGGCGCATTAAGCGCCTTATTTTTTTGCTTTTTCCGCCCGTTGGCGGCGCAGTTCTTTCGGATCGGCAATCAATGGCCGGTAAATCTCTACCCTGTCGCCATCATTGAGCACATCACCCAGCTTGGCCGGTCGACTGTAAATGCCCACCTTGTTGCTGGCCAAATCGATATCGCTGCGTAGCTCTAACAGCCCAGAAGCCAGGATGGCCTGCTCAACGCTGCTGCCTACTGCCAACTTAACCTGGCGCACATACTGGCGTTCCGGTAACGCATAGACCACCTCAACACGTATCTCAGACACTGTAGACCTCTTTGGCACGCTGAGTGAACGCTTGCACCATACTCCCGGCCAGTTCTTTAAACACTTTACCGAAGGCCAGCTCGATCAGTTTGTTGGTGAACTCAAAATCCAGGTGCAGCTCAACCTTGCACGCCTCGGGGCTTAACGCAGTGAACTGCCAGCCGCCCATCAGCTTGCGAAACGGGCCATCGACCAACTGCATATTGATACTTTGGTTATCCAGCAGAGTATTGCGCGTGGTAAAGGTTTTGCTGATGCCAGCTTTTGCCACCTCTACCGCTGCGGTCATTTCATTAGGGGAAGCGGCAATCACCCGGCTGCCGGTACATCCTGGCAGGAAATCGGGGTAAGAATGAACATCGTTAACCAACTGATACATCTGCTCAGCGCTGAATGGCACTAATGCAGATCGACTGATCTGGGGCATATCATTTCCTGAAAGGCAAAAAACGTACAGATAATACCATTTATCTGACATCAAACAAAAAATCTGCTACGCACGGCGCGGGTCCAAAATGCAAGAAATTGCGCAGGTGCTGAGTGGGAAAGGATTTCTTTCGCTGCGCCATCCAGTATAATGATCGCACTATGACAAAGAAAAAAGCATACAAACCCGGTTCCGCGACCATTGCACAAAACAAGCGAGCACGTTTCGAATACTCCATTGAAGAGGAGATCGAGGCGGGTTTGTCACTGCAAGGTTGGGAAGTAAAATCACTGCGTGCTGGCAAAGCTAACATCAGCGACAGTTATGTGATGTTCCGCGACGGTGAAGCCTATCTGTTTGGCGCCACCATTTCGCCGCTGAACGTCGCTTCAACTCATGTGGTATGCGATCCAACACGTTCCCGTAAACTACTGCTGAAAAAACGTGAGCTAGACTCACTGATTGGCCGCGTTACCCGCGATGGTTACACCGTCGTCGCCCTCTCCATGTATTGGAAAAATGCCTGGAGCAAGGTGAAAATCGGCGTAGCCAAAGGTAAGAAAGAACACGATAAGCGCGATGACATCAAAGATCGTGAGTGGCAGACGGCGAAAGCCCGTATCATGAAGCATGCCAATCGTTAAGCCGCTGGCTTAACAGGGTAATCTTCTGTTATACTGCACGAAGTACTTGGGGCTGATTCTGGATTCGACGGGATTTGCGAAGCCCTAGGAGCATGCCGAGGGGCGGTTTGCCTCGTAAAAAGCCGCAAAAAAATAGTCGCAAACGACGAAAACTACGCACTAGCAGCTTAATACCCTGCTTAGAGCCCTCTCTCCCTAGCTTCCGCTCTTAAGACGGGGATCAAGAGAGGTCAAACCCAAAAGAGATCGCATGGAAGTCCTGCCTGGGGCTAAAGTGCTAAATCTAATCAGGCTAGTTTGTTAGTGGCGTGTCCATCCGCAGCTGACCGGCGAATGTAAAGATTGGACTAAGCATGTAGTGCCGACGGTGTAGTAATTTCGGACGGGGGTTCAAATCCCCCCAGCTCCACCAAATAGGTCGCCAGTGATACCAGATAGACCCGGCGACAGTGACGAAAAAGCCCGCAATTCACGTTGCGGGCTTTTTTGTGTTTGAAATCCAGTGATTATAAATTAAATCAATGTGTTATCAGTATTGACGTTTGTCTAATAAGGAGACCAACATCCCCCCAACCCTTTAGTCAGAGGGGCTGATGCAGAGCCAAAGTCAGGTGAGGCGGTCATCCACGGCGTCATCACCTACTTAACGTGTTTTTCGCCGCTTAAGTCCCTATCATTAACGTGTGTTTACTGCGTATTTTCCCATGGATTAAGCCGTAAATTTTTATCGCATAATTAATAATTTTCATTATCATTGCGTTTTCTCAGTCAACATTCATTCCGTCAAGAGTTGTGTTAAATGAAAAAGGTCATCTGTGCGTTAGGAATGGTGCTCGCCTCGGCCAGCTCTGCTTTGGCAACCACGTATCCTCTAACGATTGAGAATTGTGGATATAAAGAGACGTTTACCAAAGCCCCCGAGCGCGTCGTCGCATTGGGACAAAATACCGTCGAAATTCTGCTGCTATTGGGGTTGCAGGACAAGATGGTCGCCAGTGCGTTTTGGCCGACCAAAGTTCTGCCACAACTAGCTGAAAAAAATGAAAAAATCAAAACGCTGACGGTAGAAATACCGACACTGGAATCTATTCTTGCGCAAAACCCTGATTTTGTTCCCTCACAACTACCTTTGCTGCTCGGCCCAGAAAGTAAAGTCGCCAAGCGCGAAGATCTCGCCACCGTTGGCGTGAATAGCTACATGTCTCCAGGTATGTGCGCAACCAAAAAAGATATTGGCGATATGTACGGTAGCCGCCAAAAACTGTGGAACATGGCCTTCCTTTATCAAGAGATTGCGGATTTTGCCAAAATCTTCAACGTCGAAGATCGCGGCCAGGCGCTAATTGCCGATTTTAAACAACGCGAAGCAGACCTTCGCCGGGAGTTCGGAAAAAACAAACAAGACCTTTCGTTTGTCTTCTGGTTCTCCAGCTCTTCCCCCTCCTCTGACGCCTATGTCGGCGGCAAGAACGGCGCTTCCGGCTTTATCGCTAATCTGCTGGGCGGCCATAACGCCATCACCTCAGAGACCGAGTGGCCGACCGTTGGTTGGGAGAGCATCATTGCTGCAGATCCCGATGTGATTGTGGTTTCAAGCCTTGACCGAAATCGCTGGGCGCTCGATAACGCAGAAGAAAAGATTAAATTTCTCAAAACCGATCCTGCGGTTAGTCAATTAGATGCGGTGAAAAAAGGCCACATCGTCGTGATGGACGGTCAGGCGATGAACCCAACGATTCGCACCATCTATGGTGCAGAACAAGTTGGCAAACAGCTCAGAAATCTGGGACTAGATAAATGACGGCAGTAGCACAACCGATGAAACAGACGTTTCTGCTAGCCGCGTCGAGTGTTTTTTCAGTGGTGTTGCTATTCCTGGTGATCGCGATTGGCGTTAGCGTAGGTGAACTTTCTATCCCGCTGCGAAGCGTGTTCTACGCCATAAGCAATAAACTCGGACTGACAGAGGTGCCCCTTAGCCGCATTTACGAAAGTGTGATTTGGGACTTTCGCCTAAGCCGTGCGCTTGTCGCGGCCTGCTGCGGTGCCGGGTTGGCAATATGTGGTGCGGTGCTGCAAAGCCTGCTGAAGAATGCTCTGGCAGAACCTTACGTGCTTGGCGTTTCTGCGGGCGCTTCAACTGGCGCGGTTTCAGTGGTCGTATTGGGCATCGGAACCGGTGCCGTGTCGCTCTCCGCCGGGGCATTTGCGGGGGCATTTGCCGCCTTTGCCTTTGTCGCCTTTCTGACCAATGGCGCACGTGGAGGCAATGAGCGCACCATTCTGGCGGGCGTTGCTGCATCTCAGCTCTTCAATGCGATTACCGCTTACACCATCAGCACATCCGCTAGCGCGCAGCAGGCGCGTGACGTGATGTTCTGGTTGTTGGGCAGTTTCAGTGGCGTGAGATGGCCTGAGTTTCAGCTGGTGCTGGTAGTCGTGCTGGTAGGGCTGGCGGTGTGCCTTTACTATTCTCGAGCATTGGATGCTTTTACTTTTGGCGATGATGCAGCCGCCTCGCTGGGCATCGCCGTGCCCTGGGTTCGCCTGCTCCTGTTCACCATCACTGCGCTGATCACTGCGACTATCGTCAGCATGGCTGGTTCTATCGGTTTTGTGGGTTTGGTCATTCCGCATGTCATGCGCTTCTTCTTTGGGCCGTTGCATCGCAGGTTGCTTATCACCAGCGCATTGGCAGGCGCTATCTTGATGGTTCTGGCCGATATAGCTTCGCGTTTATTGATCGCCCCGCAAAGCCTCCCGGTCGGCGTGGTCACAGCGCTGGTTGGCGTGCCCTTCTTTGCCGTTATTATCTACCGCTCAAGGAATAAGTGATGACTATCGCCGCTGAAAATATTACCTGGAGGGTGGGTAAAAAAACCATCGTCAACAACGTCTCGCTGAGCGTTTCGAGTGGAGAAACAGTCGGGCTACTTGGCCCTAACGGCTGCGGTAAGTCATCACTACTGCGGATCCTCGCTGGATTACGACGCCCCCACTCAGGTACTGTCACGCTGGACGGGCAAAACATCGCCCAGATGGCCAAAAAGCAGTTGGCACGTCGGGTGGCTTTTGTGGAGCAGCACGGCATGACCGAGGCCAATATGCGCGTTGTCGACGTGGTCAAACTGGGGCGTATTCCCCATCACTCCCCGTTTTCCAACTGGAGCACGCAGGATGACGATACTGTCACCGCCGCGCTCCAGCGCGTGGATATGCTTAGCAAAAGCGAACAGGGATGGCAGAGTTTATCGGGTGGCGAACGCCAGCGTGTTCACATTGCGCGAGCTCTCGCACAATCGCCAACGGAGATCCTCCTTGATGAGCCGACCAACCATCTGGATATCCGTCATCAGATACAGTTGATGAAACTCGTCAGCGAACTGCCAGTAACCAGCATTGTGGCTATTCATGACCTCAACCACGCCTCCATGTTCTGCGACTCGTTGATTGTGATGCAACAGGGGCAGATCGTCGCCGCCGGTAGCCCGCAGGAGATCCTCACAGAGTCGCTGCTTTGGGATGTATTCAGGGTAGAGACAAAGATTGAAATTTCTCCCTTCCACGGCAAAAAGCATATCCACTACATCGCTTAAGACCAGGTCATTAGCATGCCTTTGCCAATTCAACGGTCAGTTACTCAGGTCTGGCCACCTGTTTTACTAGGCAGCCAGTTTGTTTTTAATATTGGCTTTTACGCCGTTGTGCCGTTTCTGGCCGTATTTTTACGCGACGATATGATGCTGTCCGGTGGGCTTATCGGGCTGATATTAGGTTTGCGAACGTTTTCGCAGCAAGGCATGTTTATCGTTGGCGGCGCGTTATCCGATCGCTACGGCGCGCGGATCATTATCCTATACGGCTGTATGATCCGTGTGGCGGGCTATCTGCTACTGGCATTTGGGCAGTCATTATGTCCGATTATCATTGGCGCCTGTCTTACTGGCATCGGCGGTGCCCTGTTCTCTCCGTCAATCGAAGCGTTACTGGCAAAGGCTGGAACGCAGAGCGAATTACAGGGGAAACGCAGCCGCGCGGAATGGTTTGCGTTGTTTGCGGTTTGTGGAGAGCTGGGGGCAGTACTGGGGCCAGTGGCGGGAGCATTGTTGACAGGGTTGGGTTTTCGTCAGGTTGCGCTGGCGGGGGCTGGTGTCTTCGTAGTAGCACTGGTGGTATTGTTTTTCTGCCTTCCAGCTGCGAATGTCAGGAAACACACACTAAATATCCTTCCGTGGTGGACGACATTCCGTAAACCACGGTTTGTAGCCTTTATTATCGCCTATAGCTCATGGCTGTTAAGCTATAACCAGTTATATTTTGCGCTGCCCGTGGAGATCCAACGTGCTGGCGGCAGCGAAAAAGATCTTGGCCCGTTGTTTATGCTGGCATCGCTGCTGATTATTGCCCTGCAGCTACCGCTTGCACGCTTTGCTCGTCACATCGGAGCTGCGCGCATCCTGCCCGTGGGTTTTCTGCTTATTTCCGTCTCATTTCTTAGCGTCGCGCTGTTTGCTGCCACCCCTCCGCCAGAAAACGGACTCCGGCTTTTGCCTGCCGCCTGTTTTGTAACGTTATTGACCCTTGGGCAAATGCTGCTGGTGCCTTCAGTGAAAGATTTGATCCCATGGTTTGCTAACGAATCGACGCTGGGCGCACACTATGGTGCACTTGCCTCAGCCGGAGGGTGTGCGGTACTGGCGGGAAATTTCTTTCTCGGCAACCAACTTGACGCCGCATTGGCTCCTTCCCATGAGGCCATTTTCCCCTGGCTACAACTGGCATTTTTCCCATTCTGCAGCGCGATCGCAATGGTTGTGATTTGTCGCCCTATGCGAAAATAGACCGCACAAAATCATCTGATTAACGCGAGGTGTTCAGGATCGTCGCTCGATAGCTTGCCGTCCTGCACGCTTGCGTTCAGCGTCTGGCTTTTACCTGATGCCACATCCAACCGCTTTGATTAAAGCACCTAGTAATCCAGCGATGATTACGATTAATTGCTCATTCACTTCCTATTTTTTGCGCTGTTGACGACTCTTGTCCAATTGTGTGAATGAGCTCAAGTTTGGGCCTTTGTCTGTCATCTGAAGAAACACGTGCATTTTTCTGTTAGTTACTTTAGTATTTTCTAAACTTAGTAAATACTAAAGTAACTAATGACTGACGAAAACGCCTCGCTGCTTGCCAGCGCCAATGCCGCCGCGACGTTGCTCAAAGCCATGAGCAACCCCCGCCGCCTGTTGATCCTTTGTATGTTGGTTAATGCTCCAGGCACCAGTGCCGGCGAGCTAGCGCTGGCTACCGGGCTTAGCCCATCAGCCACGTCACAGCATCTGGCCAAGATGCGCGAGGAAGGGCTGATTGAAAGCACCCGCGATCGGCAACGTATCAACTATTCGATTAAAAATAGCGCCGTGCAGCAGGTCATCAGCACGCTAAAAGCCATCTATTGCCCCTGAGGACACTATGAACATAGAAACGATAACAGCTCAGCAAGCGCAAAAATTAATCATGCAGGGAGCGCAGTTGCTGGATATTCGCGGAATGGATGAGTATGCCCATGAGCATATTGCCGAGGCCAGCTTGCTGTCGCTGCCTGATATTGAGAAAGGTGACAAACCACAGGCCATTAGCGAACAGGATGTGGTGATTTTTCACTGTCAGTCTGGCCGCCGTACGTCAGAAAACGCCGCGCTATTGGCAAGGGTCGCAACGCCTGCCAAGGTTTATCTGCTTGAAGGCGGTATCAGCGGCTGGAAGCAACAAGGATTAGCTGTTGTAAAGGGTAACAACCAGCCGCTACCCATCATGCGACAGGTGCAGATTGCTGCTGGCTCCCTTATTCTGGTTGGGACAATATTGGGGTATGTAATCTCTCCCCTGTTCTTCCTGTTGTCCGGTTTTGTAGGTGCTGGATTGCTATTTGCCGGCATCAGCGGATTTTGTGGGATGGCGACGCTGTTGGTCAAAATGCCTTGGAACCAGCCTAAATAACCCGATCACTCTTCTGCAGGGGCGCTGCAGATGCTGCGCCCGCTTAACCACTACGCGACCATCTCTCCAACATCAAGGTTAGGCAAGATCCAACGAATAGACCCGTGATGACTCGCCCCACGGGTGATAACCAGGCCCATCAAAGCTGAAGCCCAATTTCTCGTAATAACCCACATGATCGGTACACAGATGTAAACGGGGAAATCCCAGTTCGCCTGCGGCCTTGGCTACGTGATTGACCAATAATGCACCGCAGCCCTGCCCACGATAATGCTCATCGACGTACAAGGCACATAGCCACGGATACAGTTCCATGCGGCTGATAAAGTCATTGGTAATCAGGCCCGCACAACCCACAACGGTTTCCCCATCCAGCAACAAATACCACTGCGGCAATGGATTTACCGCGTCGATACAACGAGTGATCGAGTCTTGATACAGCATCATGGTCTCTGGCGATGCCCACTGACGCTGGAAATAATCGATAGCCACATCGCGATAGGCTGGCTCCTGACGCACCGAAATAATGTTCACCCAACCTCCTGATTTATTATGTGGTAGCTACATTATGCCCTATTTTTGTTGGCAGTCTGTTTGCTGAGCGCATACCATTAACGCGCCGCGCTGTTATGCGGTTTATTTAATACAGGAGACGTTATGTCGCAAAATATCTATGACAATCAAACCTTCTTCGACGGCTATGCGCAACTCAGCCGTTCGGTGCAGGGTTTAGATGGTGCGCCGGAATGGCCAACCATCCGCAGCATTTTGCCCGATTTGCAGGACAAAAAGGTGGTCGATCTTGGCTGTGGTTACGGCTGGTTCTGCCGCAGCGCTCGTGAACAAGGCGCAGCCCAGGTTCTGGGAATGGATCTTTCAGAGAAGATGTTGGGCAAGGCGAAAGAGATGACCGAAGATCCGGCGATTGAATACCGCCAGCAGGATCTGGAAGCTCTACAGCTCCCGGTAGCCAGCTTCGATGTGGTCTATAGCTCGCTGACGCTGCACTATATCGAAGACCTCGGCAAGCTGTTCGCTACGGTTTATCAGGCATTGGTGAATGGTGGGGAGTTTATTTTTACCGCCGAGCACCCGATTTATACGGCGCCAAAGCATCAGGGCTGGTTAGTGGATGAGGCAGGGCAAAAATCCTGGCCAATCAATGGCTATCAGCAAGAAGGGCAACGTATTTCCAACTGGCTGGCAGAAGGCGTGATCAAACAACACCGTATGCTGGGCACCTATATCAATTTGCTGGTCCAGCAGGGATTCACCATCCGCTATCTGAACGAGTGGGGTCCTTCCGCTCAGCAGATCGCCGACAATCCGGCACTGGATGAAGAAAAAGAACGCCCGATGATCTTTATCCTGGCGGTACAAAAACCCGCTGCATAATCACTGTTAATTTCGTTAAACGTCGTTAAAACATCCAATATTGGGGAGGCTGCCTCCCCCCAATACTTTTCAAGCTTTTTCACAGCGAACGGTTCAGGGCAACTTCAGGACAACACCGTGTTACTGTCAGAACAACTTACTCGCTCGCCATTTCGCCTTCGTGGCTTTCCGGCTCAGGCTCGCTCTGAACTTCCTCAACCGGCGGCATTTCCAAACGCAGATCGATCCAGCGCCCTTCAGGAATATCCATTGGCTCCCCAGCAACGACTGCTGCGGTATCAATATCAAAGCGGCGTTTGCTGACCTTGACCGTGATCGTGCCGTCCTCGGCCGCTTCGGTAGCCACAAAGCACAGGCGGTTACCGTTGACGTCCTGCGGCACTTCAATATTCCAGCCTTCCAGCGCGAAACCTAGCGAACCCGTCACTTTGTATACGCCAACAGAGACTCGCTCGGCAGTAACGCCCGCAGCTTCGCCATTCACCGCCGCCAGCCCGGACAGGGTAAAGCCATCCAGGTATTCGTCTGGCATTTTGTCTAGATTGCTGGAGAGACGTGCTATGGGTGAGGCTTTCTTAATGAAACCATTTGAATCAACCGTAGTATTGCCACTATGCCACGCGGAAACAAAGTCTAATGTTCCATTGGAACGTGTCCAACCGGCATATAGTTTTATTGCCCCTGGTGTAGCTCCATGAGATGTATATATATGCCCCGAGTAAGACCCAGAAATAGAAGCCGTCATCCCAACCATTGCGGAACCACCGGTTGGTGCACCATTTTGGCTTTCAATAGCACGATGTATACCCGCAGGAGAGGAGTTTTTAGTAAAATCAAAAACCTCAGCGCTATTTGTAACACCTAATCCGAAATCTCCAACCTTCACGACAGGTGTTGAACCAATATACATATTATTTAATACATATGCTGTTCCTTGTCGTGCATTAACATAGAACACTGGCTTGCCTTGCTCTACCCCTTCCCCTAAAGATGAACCAATTGTAGGAACTACAGAAAAACCGTACCAAGTCCCTATACTATAATTGTTTGGAGCATTAAAGCTTGCTGTGTCGGCTCCACGAAATGCCATTGGCGCACTATTGTTACCGACAATATCAGCAACCTCTTGAGGAGTTGCCATTGCAGTTGATATAACATGGCCCTTTGGCACCGAAATTAAACCATCTGTGCGGCAAGCCATCGTGTAAGCTGTACCATTCCAGCGGATATTCATGGCTCCAGTATCGGTCTGGGCATAAACAGCACCTTTCTCTACACCTGAAACATCTCTAAATCTTAATAAGAGATTAGAGGTTGTCACACCAGACTGCATAGATTGGTCACCGACAGAAGCCAAACCACCAATCACTGATAAATATCCAGACCAGCTTAACTTACCAACAAGATTTATAGCAGAGCCATCGGTACTCCAAAAATTCCATCCCCCTTGATACCCTCCCTTATGAGTAATGAAGTCTGTCGCACCAGTGAGGCCATCATCCGTTGATGTCTTCCTGTTCCAGGATACCCACGCTCCCTGAGAGGCCGGTATAAAACCTGCTGAACCAGATGCTGTCGATAATCGAACAGGCTTTGCAAGAAGCACCGTACTAGAAATGCTCTGATCTAAAGTGGATGTTCTTGATAGATAATCCGCCTGAACCTTCGCCAACGTAGGAACGGTTAGCTTTGTACCATCGTCCTTGGTAAAGGTCATATCCCCGGAACCAGTAAACCAGCTCACCGTATCATTGCGGCTGCCTTGGAAGAAGGTCAGCATCGCCGCAAAGCGAGCGGAGAACTGGCTGATATCACCTTCATAAGTGGTGATAATCGCATAGCTCTGCCCGCTGGCAGTTGAGCCTGCATAGTTGCTGTTAAGGGTCAGTGAAGTGTTGCTATTCACCTGTTTAACTTCATACAGCTTATTGTCCGGTGCCAGTAAAATCATACCTGGCATCACGCCAAACTTGGCATCGGCCCACGCGGTGCCTATACCCGTTACGGCGGCGTTATTAGCAGTTAAATTGATAGTGCCTGTTTTATACCACATAGATATTTACTCCAAATAAAAAACGTTAATGCCGAATTAGGATTGAGGATAAAATCACTTTAGATTACGCAAAGTTGTTTACTTGTAATTTAACTGAAAACATGAATATAGCTCACATAAAATAAATAAAAAATAATCATATATTCAATGAGTTAATTAATTTTTTGGCATAAATTGATAAAGGCATATCTACTCTGGGTTATCTTAACTAGCCGCCTATTGAGCTGGAACTGACCACGGCTAAAATACTGGCTCAGGTACATCAACTGTTGGCATTTCAACGCGTAGATCAATAAAGCGCCCATCAGGAATATCAATCGGAGTGCCGTCTGGCATTTCAACAAAGATCGGCTGCATTTTATTATCGATCTCCCCGCTATCCATAGCCTCGATGTTACGCGCTGAATATGGACCAGTGTCATAAGTGCGGTGATATGTGCGGATCTCGATATCGCCATCCGATAAAACCTTTGACTCTACCCATACTAATGGGCGCTTATTGTCATCGACCGGGATTTCGATGCCGTTTCCAGCGCCGCCCCAAACCCCATCAGCATTAAAGCCACGAACGCTGGACACACGGTAAACCCCCTGACTAACACGCTCAGTAGTTACCCCCAGACTTTCATCATTCAATTCGCTGACACCATCACCAAACAGTTTCACAATTGGGGATGCGGCTTTGATAAAACCGTTGGAGTCCACGGTTGTGTTAAAACCACTCAGCGCTTTCGTTTCGGTAACGAAAGTTAGACCGGATGGCATTGCTGTTTGCCAAGATGACTCACTGTTATAGGTTATTCCGGCAAGAATTGCTGTGCCACTAACGTTCCCTAATATTTGAATACTGGGAACGTTATAACCTGGGCCTTTCATCCATAACTCCCACTTACCGGTGGTCGAATTGTATAATGTCCCGAAGACAAGGTTGACGTTTTCAACATAATTTAAGCCAAAAGATAGGACTTGCACCCCTCTAGGGGTTAACGCTGTACTAGAGGCTCCTCTAGTTGAGAAATAAACAAGTTTATGATCAATTCCAGGTGTACCGTAGCCTTGACCATTTGATACTGAGAATAATATCCCACTAGCCCCGGTGGCTGTTGGGCCATACTCTGCTAACTTCACATAACCGGCTGTACCGCCCCATGACTTCATAGTTGGCGCGATAACCTGAGCCATGGAGTTATCCATTGCTATTTTCAACCAACCTTGCCAGTTCCCATTTCTAAGTGTATTTTTATATAGTCCTTCTTGTATACTTCCTTTATCAGCCAGAGCCGATGCTAATAAAAACCCGTACCCCCCACTCGAAGTTGCCGTCATCGACCAGTCTAAATAATAAGCCACATCATCTCTCGGCATATCGGCAGAACCACTGTTCACCGCATACTTACCTGTCGGTTTTGTCTTTATTACCTCCATCACCGTTGCTGGATTTAACAATGGAGTTACTCCACCTATCCCAAACTCCCCTGCACTTACAGGATTAGGTAAACTACCTTCGGTCCAAACCTTGATAATTTCACGTTCTAAGATAATAGCAGGGTCAGTAACTATCGTGTTATCCCACACCCAATTATTAATAATATGGTAAACAGATGTAGCACTAATTGACGCTGATATTCCGCTGATAAATGGGTTATATTTTAGATAAAGTTCAAATGTGTTACCTGATGTCTCTATCAATCCAAGATCACTAATTAATTGTGTTGACGTCACAGAACCAGGACTATTAGTTACATATGCGCTTACCGAGGCTCGCCCCAAGGCATTAACCGTTGCCACCGAACCGTTTCCCGTTCTAATTACAATTTGTGTTAATCCGTTAGCATTGGGATGCCCGTTGTACGATGCCATACCACCAATTGTAATGACAATTGTTTGCCCTCCTTGCCCCATGTTAGTTACTCTCCCTACCTTTCTCCAAACTGCATTTGAAACTGCTGTTGTAGGAGAGTAGTTCAGCAAGTTAACCTGGTTTTTTGTATAATTATTAGCCAGCCCAGCGGTTATTGTTGCTGCGTTATCAGCCTGCATTTTTGCCAACGTCGGCACAGTCAACTTTGTACCATCGTCCTTGGTAAAGGTCATATCCCCGGAACCAGTAAACCAGCTCACCGTATCATTGCGGCTGCCTTGGAAGAAGGTCAGCATCGCCGCAAAGCGAGCGGAGAACTGGCTGATATCACCTTCATAAGTGGTGATAATCGCATAGCTCTGCCCGCTGGCAGTTGAGCCTGCATAGTTGCTGTTAAGGGTCAGTGAAGTGTTGCTATTCACCTGTTTAACTTCATACAGCTTATTGTCCGGTGCCAGTAAAATCATACCTGGCATCACGCCAAACTTGGCATCGGCCCACGCGGTGCCAGTGCCGGTTACGGTGGCGTTATTAGCGATTAAATTGATCGTGCCTGTTTTGTACCACATAGATATTTACTCCAAATAAAAAGTTCCGCAGTGCGGGAGGATGTTTACTTATCTCGGACCACTTGTAGCGATTATTCTCCCAGCTTTATAAACTTGAATCTTTGGCGAAGCATAAACAGCTGAATTACCGCTCCCACTAAGGATCGGCGTGCTTATTGTTACAGTACCGTCTCTGGACTCACCAATTCTCATTATTAATTTATGCTGTTGCCCCCTGCCAATCTTTGGTAACCTTACGTCAGCAATCAAATGAGTCATAGGCCCATTCTCACCACGATTCCCCGTATCTTTAAAAGCGAGGAGCGTATCTGCATATCCAGGACTGACAAGAACAAGTGAGAAATATTGACGGTTATAGCTCATTGCATATACCGTCACATTAGTGTCCATTACTCTATCGAAGTTTTCACCAATAATACTCCATAAAATATGGTCTCCAGACTGACCCGACCAACTAAAACCAGATGAAAAAGGAGTTACTGGAGTCACATAAATACCTCCAGACTGAGTGTTGTATATATCACCAGTTATATTACTCGCATCCAGCGTTCCCTTTATAGTACAGGATTCATTAATGGTGACATTATTCAAAACACCACTATCGGCATATATCGCACCATTAAAATGACCACTACTCGCCTCAACATGCCCACGAATATTTACACTATTAAATACCGCACCACCTGTTTTACTTATTACCCAGCCTGTTTTATTATCCCAATTGTAATCATCTGAAGAAATATAATTACCAATCTTCGCATTAGTAATTGCCCCATCAGCAATAAACGCCGAGTTAATAAACGTCTGACCATTTTGGATGGCGAATGGTACAGAAACCTTGGATGTAGAACTATCAAGGAAAGCAAATCTATTAGCATCAAATAAAATTTGCCTCTCAACGGTTCCATCCGTGCGCGTTTCAACCCCAATCGCCATCCCTGCACTATGATACTGACCTTTATAATTCACGCCTGTTTTAATAGAAAACGTCGCTTTACCAATCCCAGCCATATCGAAAACTGTTTGCCCACGCTTTTCAATCTCTGCTGTATTTCCCCCTACCGAGGTAGATAAGTTGGTAATTTGCTGTGAAGTTGATTTCTGGTTATCGGTCACAGTTTTCGACAGAGAGGTAATCGCCGAAGTATTGTCACCGGTAGCGGATTGCAAAGCACCAATTTGCTGAGCCGTCACGCTATTGCTATCGGTTAACGTTTGGCTCAGGGCGGTAACCGAGGCCTCATTCGCCCCTGTTCGGCTGGTCAGATCGTTAATCAGCTTGGCCTGGGCGCTGTCCGTACCCACCAGCACCTGCAGTTGCTGATTGAGTTGGGCATTGTTGTCCCCCACGGTGCCTGCCAGTGCCGTCACCTGCTGGGATAACGCCTTGTCGGCTTCTGCTCGCACCGTCTGTTCCGCCATCAAGCGCGCATCGACATCTCCAAAGCTTGCGCGTAATTCGGTGATCTGCTGCGCCTGGGCGCGCTGATCGTCCGCCATTACGTTCTGCTGGGTCTTGATCGATGCGGTGACCACGTCATTGCTGATAACGTCTTCCGCCTGCTTTAACGACTGCTCGATATCCGCCTTGGCGATGGCCTCAAGCGAGCTGCTGAGCATGGCCTGCGAACCCGCCGAATCGCTTTGTGCCTGCTTCAGCTCGCCGATCGCCGTGCTGTTTTCGCCAGAGGTCGCCGTTAATGAACCAATCTGCTCCGCCATGGCCGAGTCTTGATTGGCCAATGCCTGCAGCCGGTCATTGATGACAGCCGTGTTTTGCCCAACGGTGGAGTCCAGCGAACTCAGCTGCCGAGATAGCGCTTCGTCTGCCGTGGTCCGCGCTTGCGATTCAGCGGCGATCGCGGCTTTATTCTCGCCACTGGCCGCCCCTAGACCGGTAATTAACGAAGCCTGAGCACTGCCGCTATCCACCAGCGCCTGCAAACGTTGATTAACCTCGGCCTGATTACTGCCGACATCTGCGCTCAAATGGTCAAACCGTTGCGACAGCGCGCCGGTCTCGCTGGCCCTGGTGGTGATCTCCTGCTGCAACTGCGCAGACACGTCGCCAAAGTTCGCATCCAACTGCATGATCTGCTGGGCCTGCGCCTGCTGCCGATCGGCGAAAACGGTTTGCGCCGTGGTTAACCGGGCGCTACTCTCGTCCAGACGTTGAACATCGTTATCCTGTTTAAGCGCCTGTTCGATATTCGCCTTGGCCGTGGCCTCCAAAGCCTGTTGCAAGCTGGCCGTGCTGCTTTCGGCTTCGGTTTGCGCGATGCCAAGGCGGGTGATGGCCGCCGTGTTTTCCTGGCTGGTGGCCTGGATCACGTCAACCCGCTGGCTCAGCGCACCATCAGCATCGGCACGGGACTTCGCTTCTGCCTGGATAGCCGCAGTGTTGCTACCTGTGCTGGCTTGCAAACCGGAAATCTGCTGAGCCTGAGCCGAGTCTGTCGCCGCCAGTGTTTTCAGCTGTTGGGTTACGTCCGCACGGTTTTCGCTAAACTCAGAAGTCAGTCCGCTAAGCTGCAGGCCCTGCGTTTTCTGCTGATCGGCCAACGCTTCGGTTTTCTGCGTAACCTGCGAGTTAACTTTATCCTGTTCCGTCTTGTTGCTGCCGATTGCCTTGGCATTGGCGGAAACGTTGGACTCGACCTTAGCCAAAGCAGAATCGGCATCGGCCTGCGCCTGCTCCAGCTTGCTAATCAAGCCTTGCTGATTATCCGCCGTGGCTTTGACCGAGCTGATGTCCTTGGCCAACGCCCCATCAGCATCCATACGCGCCGCTTTCTCCTGCGCGATTTGCGCGGCGTTCCCTTCGGCCTTGGCAATCACCACGTCTAGCTTGCTGGCCAGTTGCTGGTCGCCGTCCTGCAATTGGGTGATCTGCGAAGCGACCTCGGCCATTGCCGCGTTGGTGCCGCCGGTAAGGGCATCAACCTTGGCTTGCAGTTCGGCATCCGCACGCGCCAAGCTGGCCCGGGTGCTGTCAATTTCCCCGCGAGCGTCCTTGATATCGTTATCCAGCGCCTCCTGGGCCAGGGAGAGTTTTTGGTGGTTATGTTCGATGGTCAGGCTGTTTTCGATGGCGGCTTTGCCCAGTTGCGTCAAATCCTGTTGTAGCACCTCAACAGCATGGTTCAGATCGGCATCGCGACCCGCCAGTTCGGCGTGAACCTTGTTCAGCGCCGCTTGCAGGGTAGCGACATCCCCTTGCAGCGCATCCCTGTTCGCCTCGATATCGGCCTGCGCCTGGGCGATCTTTTCAGCCAGATCCTGCACGTTCTGATCCGAAGGCAGGCTGTTGATCTTCTCCAACAGATCTTTGCCCAGTTCGGTCTCGGTAATGCTTTGTGCAATTTGCGCCAGCACCACGTCCGCGCTGTCCGAAGCCATCCCGCGCACAAACTCGCTCCAGTCGGACTGGTTGCCGGTTTTGTCGGTAAAGGCCGCACGGAAGTACAACACCTGCCCGGCACGCAGGCCCTGCATGTCATAGCGATGTTGCGGATAAGGCACATCGGCCAGTAAGCGTTCGTCGGCGAAATCAGCCCGACTGGCTACCATCAGGGTGGTTTTCAGGCCATCGGCAGAGTTCTGGCCAAAGCCCCAGGAAAGCTGGATACCAAACACCACATCCTTGGTTGCCGTCAACGACACAATCTTGGGCGGCACACCCGCTTTTCCTGCCAGATAGCTCGGCTCGGCATGACCCCACTGCGAGGAAACGCCCACCGCATTTACCGCCCGCACGCGCACGTCGTAGTTACCGGCATAAATGCCGTTAACATCAAACCCGAGCGAAGGCGTCGCGCCCACATTCACCCAGTTGCCGTTATCTTTGCGCCACTGGGCTTCATAGGTCACCGCGCCTGCGACGGCTCGCCACTGCACCCGCATTGAGGCAATGTTCATTCCCTGGTTGACGTAGTCGTAGCGCGAAAGGGTGATATTCGCCGGAGCAGGCATCGCTCCCGGTGGCGTAACGGTGATTGGCGGCGCATCCAGGCGGATGCCGTTATCGATAAAAGCGTATTTATCCGGATCGTGCTCAACGGCGTTAATGGCGAAGGTGCCGTCGTCGTTGGACTGAACCGACACCACGCGGAACTGCTGGATCGCCAGACTGTCGGAATCGATACTCCAGACTGCTTCAGCCTCCGGCTGCTGGCGGAATGGGGCAGTCAGCGTTACCGTAAGCTTGTCTGCCGCGATACTGGCGATGGTGCGAGCCTGCGCCGTGCCGTCTGGCAGATTGACGATCAGGCGATCGCCTTTGCCGAACGCCACTTCACGATCCAGCACCACTACGCGATCCTGCGCGGAATGGATACGCCCGCCGTTGGTCTTGCCTGCCAGCATCGCATCCGCAATGCCGATGATCCGGGCTGGTAGCGGAATATTGCCGTCCAAGCCGACGGTAAAGCTGACGGTACGATCCTTGGCGTTACTCAGGATCGCCCAGCGCCCACGGCGGTGAGCCTCGGTGCGCCGCGTACAACCGATAGCGGTGATTTCAGTCTGGTTAACGCCGTAGCGCTTCACCAGTTCGTTATCGTAAGCCGCTTCCACTGCGTCAGCATAATGGTTGGCCGGATCGCCCCACTTCACCAGCGCCGAGGTATAGCGATTCTTGTAAGAACCCGACGCATAGGCAAATTCGCCACCGATGACGTTGGCCCGCGAATAAACGAAATCCACATCGCGCGGCATATCCGCGTAGGCAAACAGCTGGTCGTTGCCCCAGTAGGTGATGCCGCGGAAGATGGCGGCGATATCCCGCAATACGGTGTAGGCATCCTGCTGCGACTGGATATACACGTCGCACAGGAAACGCGGCTCTTTACCGCCGCCCCCCAAACCATCATCAATCAGCTCATCGCAATACTGCGCGATGCTGTACAGCCCCCATTTGTCGATCTCGGCGGCGGTTACCCGGTTGCCTAAGCCGTAATTCTTGTCCAGCGCGATATCGTAAAATACCCAGGCCGGGTTGTTGCTCCAGGCCCATTTAAAGCTACCATCCCAATTGCCGCTATACGTCCGCGCCAGCGGATCGTAGTTGGCCGGTACGCGGATGATTTTACCCTTCGGCTTGAGCGTAATTTTCGGTACCGAACTGAACTGCTGGGCATCGAACTCGATAAACAGCAAGGCGGTGTTGGGATAGCGGAACTTGGCGTCCACGATCTCGGTGTAGGTCTGGATCTGGGTAGTGTTTACCAGCTTGCTGCTGGTGGAGTCTGGGGTGATGCGCTTGATGCGCAGCGTCCAGCTGGTGGTCGCTTTTGGCAGATTAATCCGGTGATCGCGCTCGTACAGGCTGGTGGTTTTGCCCTTTAGCGTACCGGTGACCACGGTTTTATAGGCCCCGCCGTCGGTGGAAAGCTCGATCAGATATTCCACCAGCGAACCGTTCATATCGCCGTTATCTTCCTGCTGGAACAGCGCCGGGAAGCCCATGCGTATGCGCAGCGCGTCGATATCGGTTCGGGTGAAGGTTTTAGTCCAGACGTTAGTGGTGGTCAGCTTAACGTTGACCGGCGTTTCAGACTCTACATCCGGCATGCCCTGGATGTAATCCTGAGTCTGGGTGCCGTTACGCACTTCCCACTTCAGGCCGGTAAAGTTTTCACTGCCGTCGGGGTTATGTACCGGGGTGCCGTCGAGCAGGATGCGGGTGCCGTCTAACTCACCGGCAATTTCACCTTCAGACAGCGCCAGCAGGATTTTGATTTTAGCGTTGGACTGCAGATCATCGGGGGCTTCAACCGGCGTATGCGCCGATCCACCACCACCCTTGCGCCCATGAATAGTTAACTTTGTCATATTGCGCCCATAAAAAAAGGCCGCGAATGCGACCTGTAGAAAAATGCCCTAAAAGGGCGTTATTGCTGATTTTCGGCGTAAATACCGGCAGAAATCACCGCGCCACCGATTTCCCGTTCGCCGTACAGCACTGGCACCGGGTAGCCCTGCGCCGTGGTGTTGACCGGTGAGCCAAAGGCATAGGAGGGTTTGTTTTCTACCGACTGGGAAGAGGACATACCGAAATCCGGCTGTGGCGTCATCAGTTGCATGACACCACCGAGTACCATCGTTGAACCCAGCAGGGTTAAGTTGGTAACAGCTGCCACGGCGGAGGCACTGAGTGTCGCTGTTGCTCCCGACGCGCCAAGTGCACCACTCCAAGCACTCAACGACCAACCTGCGGTATAGAATGCCCCGACCAACGCCGCCACGCCGATCACAATCTGAAACATCCCTCCATTTTTACTCCCCGCAATCACCGGCATAATGCGGATATCGGCGCTGCCTTTAGAGGTAGCAAACTCGGCCAGGCCAATATTCTGCGGGCCATTAAAGAAAGCAAACTGCACGCCGTCCTTATGGGCATTCATCATAAAGCTCTCAAATCCGGGCAAGGTGATACACAGCGCCCGCAGTGCTTCGCGAGTATCCGCCACCACCAGCCGATGGGTTTTGCCAAACTTTTTGCCCAGTTGGCCACCCAACCGGATCAGTCTTGTTGTTTGCATCATAGAAGCTCCTTCCTGCGGACTACGCGTACCGTCCGCTCCTGAAAATATCCGCTGTAGGGATAACGCTGGCTCAGTTGGCCGAACAGGTGATGCAGCATCATGCCGTCCCCCAGATAGATGCCCGCGTGGTTGGTAACCGGGGCTGAAACCTGCATCATGATCATGTCGCCCGCGCGCATCGGCCCCTGAAATTCCCGGAATCCTTCGGCGTACCAGTGATCGTCATACAGGCGGGTTTTGCCGTCGAGCCACCATTCATGCTCCACCGAGTAATCATTCAGCACGATGCCGTGTTCCTGGCGATAGTAATCCCGGATCAATGACCAGCAGTCGGCATGCCCCAACAACCAACTGCGCCCAACCAACGGCCGCTCACCACGTGGCACAACTTCGGTGTAATCTCCTTCCGGCCACGAGACGATGCCCCAGACAATGCCCGAGTGATCGCACTGCAGGCGATCCATCTCCGATGGGATCAATACGGGCACATCAGGGTGGCTGTGAATGATGCGAATGATCTCGCCTTGATCTTCCGCCTGCGCGTATTCCTGAGGGGAAATGACAAAGTTATCCAACACGTTTTCCGCCACATTGCGGCATGGCAAATAACGCGCCTTACGCCCGTTCTGCACCACAAAACCGCAGGACTCATTGGGATACTCCGTTGCGGCATGCTCACAAATGGCCTGCATGATTTCAGCCTGCATCATTACCTCCCCAACAGGTTGGAGCCTGGGAATCCGCCAAAGGCCAGGGGTTGCGCATCACCAAAGCGTTTTTTGCAGGAGGATACCCGGCCACCACAGACGTCCAACGCCGGATCGTCGATCGGTTTATCATCCTTATCAAAACAGGCTCCGCCGCTGTAATCGCAACCTCTGCCGCTGCGGTACCAACCCCGGATGCACCAGGTGCAAAGCCCGTGAATTTGCCGCGAGGGCAATTGCTGGCCTTGCAGATCGAACGGCGTACAGAGCTGGAACTCCACCACGCTATTGGTTTCGGTGCTTTTGCTGTCGATGTAGAAAACCTGTACCCGCTCCTGCGAAGCATCGGCAAGGGCGTTCCCTTCGGGGAAGTTGACCGCATCCAGGTATTTGGCAAAGGTGTCGTGTACCCGCACTTTCGCCTGCACCATGTCGTTGAAGGTCAGGCACAACGAAGACACCAGATTGCTGAGGTTGGCGACGCTAAGCCTGGGTGTTGGTTGTGAACCGTCGCTGGTTGCTGCCAGGCCGGTGATCTCGTAGGGATAGGCTTCATACTCGTTTCCCTGCCACCAGATCGATTTTGGTTTCAGCCGCTGGGCATCGGTGCCCGCCGCCGCGATCTCGGCCTGAGTGTGGGGAATATTGTGCGCATGAAAGCGCATGATGGCCGCGCCAAAGGCGGTGCCATCAATTTCAATCAGCTGGATCAGTTCCCCAGGCGCCAGCTTTTGCACTTCACTGTTAAATGACATGATTGCACCTATACGCCGAAGGCTTGTTCAAAGGCAAAACTCAACGCCTCCACATTGCGCGCAAGAGGTGTGACGGAGATTGAATCCGATTTGACGCGAAATAGCGCTTTCTTGCCGTTGGGCGGCGTCCAGAAAAAGGCTACGAGCACGTGTTGATTTAAAAAGGCCAGCATCGACTGGGTCACGGCCGGATGGCCGGTATAGGCCAACTGCCACTGCTGCACCGCCTGGTTCAGCCCATTGCTGCTGACCTGTTTATAGCCGTCGCCGAACTGCGCACTTCTGACGTTATGGACAAAGTTACCGCTAGGCGAGGCCTGGGTTTGCCATTGGAAAGTATCGATAAGCATAAAGACTCCGAGCAGTAATAACCGTCAGTCAGCAGGGCCAGAATTACCCCTCACCCTAACCCTCTCCCACAGGGAGAGGGGACAGTACGTGCCACAAACCAGCTACAGCGCTCATCCTCCTTATCACCCCGGTTACAGCTTAACTTCTGCACCAGAACAATGGAGAAGGGACTGTGCGAGCCATGAATTGGCTACAGCGCTTATCCTCCCTATCACCCCGGTTACAGCTTAACTTCTGCACCAGAACAACGGAGAGGGGACTGTACGTGCCACAAACCAGCTACAGCGCTCATCCTCCCTATCACCCTGTTAAAGATTAATTGCTGCACCTGAATACAACTCTGGAGCAGCTCCCTCTCCCTGTGGGAGAGGGTTGGGGTGAGGGGGAGATATGGAGCAATTAGTCAGGCCAGATGCCAGACTGCGGTTATTACTATTGATAATTGATAAAGAGATTCAGCGGGCCGCTGAAGCATTCCAGATCAGGCCGCCCGGCTTGAGCTCTTTGCCCAAACGTTCGGTGATCGCCTGATTAACGATGCCCTGCACCAACTTGCCCATGCCGCCACCTGCAGAGGAACTATTGGCCGCATTCGCCGAGCTGTCGTTGTTCATTACTACGGTACTGTTGACCGTAATGCCGCCCCGCTGCTCTGCCGCCAGGCCGTACATCGGGGCTTTGTTGCCGCCCACCAGACCACCCTCCGCATAGCCGCGCATCATGGCGTAGAGATTGCCCACGCCGATCCGCTGGGTGGCTTCTTTGGTCATCACGAACTCGCCACGGTGAACCACGCCCGCCTGATCGTATTTGCCGCCATCGCCGGTATAGCCACCGCTGGAATGTCCTGTTGCTGCAGCCGATGGGTTAATCCAACCCATTGCTTTTTGGATGACAAAAGCTACTAGCAGTTGGTTAATCACCTGGATAATCATTTTCAGGATTGAGGCGGTAAACTCCTGGAAGTTGGCTTTGCCAGTGGTCACCATGCTGGTAAGCATGTCTGATAAACCGCTAAAGGTAGCTTGGCCGATGTTCGCCATTGAGTCGTACACATTGGTCGCGGAGTCCAGATACTCACTCCAGCCTTTTTGTGCTCCTAGCAGCCAATCCCCGCGTTTTTTATCATCATCAACATAGAATTGATCCTGAGTATCTCTAGCTATATTATATTTCTCTGCACCAGGTCCTGTGGCTTTATCGTCAATACCAAATTTGCCGCCCCCCTCAATGAAAGCATTTTTCAGCTGATTGCGCTCATCAAAGCGAGACTGATCCCGATTACTTAGCCCATACTTCTCCAACTCTTGTACCGAACGGTTTTTCACCGTTCTGGCGTACTGAGCCATATTAAGCTCTAATTCCAAGCCTTGACGTTTTTCCTGATTAAACTTTTCCTGCTGCTCAGTTTCAAGGATTGCCGTTCTTAACGCCTCTTTACCCTTGAGAATGGATTGTTCCTGCAATGACAGACGGTTTACCCCACGAAGATGATTTATTTCCCTATCCAGCATCGCTAGACGTTTCCCTCCTTCGGTAAGGCTGACAAGCTTATTATCCTGGATCTTGAGCGCATGATTTTCATCATTCAATAAAGCCAACCGCTCTTGCTCTTGTTTGAGTATGCTCGAGGGCTGTTCGTCATAATACCGAGGAGAACTTACAGCTACTGGCGGTTTATTATCAGCATTGATCTGGCCAACTGCTTTTTTACGATCTTCATCACTCCAATCTTTCGGGGCTTTTGCGACCATCTGCCAAAGCTCAGTTAAGGCGATGTTACGTTTTTGTTGCCATGACTGATTTTTGGATAATATATCATTTTGATATTTTAGTGACGCCGTTCTGGCTTCATCAGCTTGCGTTGCATTATTAGTTGATGTCGTAACAACACCATTCAAATCTATAACTTTCTGTATTAATGCTATTTGCGATTTTAAATCATTGATTCTAGCAAGTTGGTTATATCTCTGTTGCTCATAATCATCTCCACCTAACCCTTCCCCAATCCTGCTGGTATAACTATATGAGACCGGTTTTTCTCGCTCAGGTAAAAGTGCCTTTTGTCGATTATCAAGCTCACTCTGTAATTTCGCAAGATTATTTTCCATTGATATTGGCCGCCCAACATCTAATAGCGAATCCCACATGGATTTTGTAGCATCACGTACAGATTTAGCCATCCGCTCTATCAGACCGAGGTTATCTAAAGCCCGTTTACTACGTTTTTGCTCTGCCTCACCATATGCTTTTGCCGCCGCCTCACCTGCAGCCTCTTTATAACCTCGTTTCTCTAATGACGAAATATATTCATACTGAGAGGAAGATAAATAATGCAGTTGTTTATTCAAAGCCTCAGAGCTTTTAGTTGGGCTATCATAAAGTCTCTGGAAGTTACTTATGGTCGCATCAACAGATTGGCCAGTTGCTTCCTGCATTGCAGCTGCAGTCTTAGCTACCGTTTCTAGTTGGCTTGCGTTGAATGAACCTGAACCAACTACCTGAGCAAGTATACCTGCAGCAGTATGCTGTGTAATTCCATCACCCGAGATGGCTTTTGCCATTTCTTGTAACTGGGAAGATGATTTACCTGCGTAGTTGCCGGTAAGAATTAACTGTTTGTTAAACTCTTCGGCCTCTTTGGCACCTTGGTAATATGCAGTACCCAGTAATGCTGTAGTGCCCACAGCTACAGCAATCAGAGGTCCCATCCTTCCTAATGGAGCAAGTAATTTCTGCACCTGATCATAGGTATCTACTAGCTGTGAACCCTGGTCCAAAGCCTCTTTCCAACCAAAATCTCCAGAGGTAGAGCCAGAAATGGAAGCTGTATTCGAAGCTTGTCCCTGCATCCCTTCCAGCGCTTGCCGGTATTCTTCTATTGCTGCAGTGCTTCTTCTCAAGTTAACGATAAATGCATTGGTACTATCTCCTAGCTGAGACAGTTGTCTACCAATATTGCTATAACGGCTGATCTCCTGCATTCCACTGCGTAACGTACGATTCAACATTTCGAATCGTCCCGTTGCCACAGAAATGTTGCTTTGCAAATCAACCAGATCTCTATTAGCTCGCTGCAAATCACTGGCATTAACACGCAGCGTCATAGTTGTAATATCTGCCATGCCTTACTCCTGGCTATAACAATAAAGCCAGCTCAAGGCTGGCATCATCGCAGACGATTATTTTTGGTGGATCACCTTAAGCGCTGCGGTTTCCATAATTCGGATGTCATTTAACACGCTTGCTTCATCCTCCACGGCATAAACCCGCATTAGCCAGGGAAGGCAATTGTAATCTAACCCCGTAATACCTCCCATACCGGTACGCCATTGGGTTGCCATCGCTTGAAAAAGTTGGAATGCAGGCTGCATATCCGGCCAAACGTCGAGAACGGTTGTTTCATAGTCATCGGGAGATAGACCAAATGCAGCCAGTTCTTCACGGGGCGTTTCCGGCGAATAGAAGGCTTCAGCAAGCGCGATTAGTTTTTTTCTCGTACCGCCATCAACTCTTTGGTATAAGCCGTAGCGATAGCATCAAAAGCACGTGGGTAGTTATCCAGCAAAGTGATTAGACTTTCCTGATTCAACTCATCGGGTAAAGTCCAAGTGGCGCAGATCTCACGTAAGAAGTCAGCCATCGGTAGATTGCTATAGTTGCCAGAGCTCAACTGTTCTTCGCTGGCCTCACGAAGCGCTCTCTCCAGTTTTTCCAATTCACTGCGCTTTTTGTGTTTGAAAGTAAACGTCAATACCCCATCACTATCACCTGCGCGAGGAATGCTGACGTCGACTTTAAAGGTTGGATTCGGTGTCAGGTTAAATTCGGTCATGATTATCTCTCTATCGTTAAATAATTCGGCAAAAAAATCGAGCCCGAAAAAATCGGGCTCGTTGATGAACTGATTAAGCAGTCACTTTATAGAACGTCATATCGCAAGACTGCACCGCCAGCGCCACCTGCACGGTTTCAACCTGGTTCACCGCGGTGGTAGGTTGTGGATCAAAAGCCGGTACCGCAGACCAGTAGCGCAGCTCCTTGGCTTTTGGCACGTGCATGTAGAACGCCAGCGTCATGCCATTGCGATCGGCATCCTGCAGCAGGCTGTAGATCGGCTGGGAAGCATCGTGCGCAAAGGTAAAGGTCTGCGTTTTGGCCGCCTTAAAGGTGGCCAGGTTACGCTGACGATCGTCTTCCAGGAACTGCACCTGCACGTATTGCTGATCGCCGCCAGACTGCGCTACCTCGGTGATCTGAGGAATTTGCGTCCAGCTGGAGATCTTCTGCAAGGAGCCTTTGCCGCCACCCGCCGGGAAGAAACTCACGTCGGTAGTATTGATGGCACCGATGGTAATGCTGGTATCCAGCGAGGCGGTGATCTTGGCCACCAGGCTGTCGATCAGGCCCCAGCCGGAGCGTACCATTACGATGTCACCCACTTTCAGGGTGTGGCCGGTGGCCACGGTAAATACGGCACCGTTAGCATTGCTGACTGCGGTGGTTACTACGCCCGGTGCTGTTGCTGCGCCAGCGAATACGGTGGCGCCATTTGGTAATGCAAAACCCATGGTAATTCTCCAATTTCAGATATAAAAAAACCGCCGGATGGCGGTATGGTTTACTTGCTGGAAAGTATTCCCCAGCGATATTGACTACACTATTGTGGCATTAATACCCAGCCCAATAACCGATGGTAACGGGGAGAGTATATAATTCATCTTTGGTAATCGCTGGCAGGATATTGCCGCCAGCATTGACATAACAGTTAAAAGCATCGTCCGCCAGCACCAATCCCCTGGGGAATATTGAGATAATCTCCTCCGCCAGTTGATAGCCAGTTTTCGCGCCGGTTCCTTTCTTCATGACAATATTAACCTGGTAATTCCCGCTATAGGTCTGCACCTCTTGGGAAATACCTAACGCCACCGCAGGCTCTGGAGCAATAAACGGTTCCAGATGAAGATCGTCATCCGCCGTAAACGTCACGTTAGCCAAGGTGTATTTAATATTATTCTCTTCAGCCCAGGCCGTTAACCTGGACTCAAACAAATCATTAATACGCAAGGTGCTCATAGCCCCTCCAGATTTCACCGCACTTGGTAAGAGTATATTGCCTTGGGTTAAACCAGTAATAACACTCTAACTGATAATTTTCGTAGCGAGAAGCCTATTTCTTAAAAATATTTTTATCAACTGCGAAACTCAATAACCACGCTATCAATTTACTAGATAAAACTCGTAGCGAATAGATTTTTATTAAATTATTTTTCGCCATTATTTTTAAATAACAAAACCACCCCGCATTGCGGGGTAGTAATTACTTCAGTTTTAAAAGCCGTTATTTTTTATTATCGGTAATAGTTTATCTATCCATTTCCAAACGAATATTCTGACTCACCAGACAACCCTCGATAAAACTTTCTGCCACCTGCATCTGCTGCCTTACCCGGCCTTCCGAACATTTCCAGCCGCGAGCAATGGCGGACTTCGATTGCCCGTAAACGTAGTAACGCAAGATCAGTTCCAACTCCTCCGGCTGACGTAGGGCCTGCAGGTGAGCAACGGCGCGATCCACCACCAAGCCGTCCTCGTCACAGCAAGAGGCCTGCTGTTTGCTACTGCCCGGCAGCAACCCTTTAAAACCGGCGGCGATATGCGAATATCCCAGAGAAGAACTTTCCCGTGCCCACACGCCCCAGCGCCCCAAAACCTGTTGAATGTCCCGCATAAGATCTCCTTATTTTTATTGGCTCTAGTGTAACCAGACGAGGCAAAGCCGCCCATCGAAGGACGTTGTAGGAAGCACCACAGGACAAACAACCGAAACAAGCAAGGAAATTTCATAGAAAATGAACGATACCCTTGAAGAATAGCGCCAGAGAGGGGAAAACGCATTAAATATCAGCCTGCGAAGGAGATGCCTCCCCCGAAACGGGCGCAGAACAAGACAGGGCAAGCTGAGCGATATGGCGCAGCATGTGAAATGGCGCCTGAGGAATGCCTGCACTCTTCTATACTCAGTCTTTCCCCCTAACAGATCTGGAGAAACGATATGTCATTTAGCGTGGGTGATTTGGTGCAGCGTAAGACCGGTGGGCCAAAAATGACCGTTATCGAAGAGGATGGAGAGGCGTTGGTATGCAGTTGGGTCGAACTGGGGGTAGAGCAACGCACCGAGGTGCAGGCCAATGAAGTGACCCCATATCACGAAGACGACGACTTCGGCGTCTGCTGATCTTCCTTTAACTCCCTCACGCCATCCCCCTGGCTAAAAAGTGAAGTTGATCTAGTATTTACCTGGTACAGCAACCTATTTTTGGCTAGAGGTTAAGGGGTTCACAATGAGTGAAAGTGTAAAAGACGGCACCATTCTGTTGGCCAGAATTTTGCTGATGATCCTGTTTCTGATTTTCGGTTGGATGAAGCTGACCAACTTTGGCGCCACGGTCACGGCAATGGAGGGCTACGGTACGCCAATGCCTTACCTGGCTGCGGTTATCGCCGTGGTAGTGGAGTTCATTTTCGGTATCTTCATCGTGCTGGGGGCCTTCACCCGGCCAATTGCCATCATTTATGCGCTCTATGTGCTGGGCACCGCCTTTATCGGCCATCCGTTCTGGCGTTTTAGCGGGGCAGAAATGATCGGCAATGAGATCAACTTCTTTAAAAACATCAGTATTATCGCCGGCCTGCTGCTGCTTGCCGTCACCGGTGCTGGCCGTTACTCTCTGGATCATAAGTGGTTTAAACGCTAGCTCTCCCCTGTGGCGGCGTGATCCTGCGCCGCCATGCTCACACCTTAGCGGCTATGTTTGGCATGGCGTTCGAAGTTATCCGCCTTGGCTGCGGCAGACTTGCGCAAGGTGACGTAGCACGCCCCCTCACCACCGTCACGTGGCAGTGCCCGGCAAAACGCCTGCACCTGCTCAAACTGCCCCAGCCATTTGGCCAGGTAGCTGCGGATGATATTCGGGTGGCTTTGATCTGTCCGCCCACGGCCATGCACAATCAGCAACGAACGCAGGCTGTCTTTCTCCGCCTGGATGATAAAACGGAACAGCGCCTGGCGGCAGTTCTCGACCGGCTGGCGCAGCAGATTGAGGCTGACCTGTGGCGGATAGTGGCCGTGACGCAGCTTATCCAGCACCCCCTGCTGAATACCTTCGCCCTTATATTCCAACGGGATATCGCAGGGAATGATGTCCAGAAAGCCGGTGCTGAGGAAGTTCTCCAACTGCAACGCCTGCGCTTCCCGGCGTGCACGTTTATCGACAGGATCCTGTGCCTTGAGGTACAGCGTGGATTGCCCCGCGGATAACGGCCTCACATCGGCCATCGCCTGGGCAAAAAAATCGTTCTCTTCGTTGCTCATTTCACATCACTCTCGGGAGATTTCACCCACCGGCGGGCTATTGCTTTAGGGGGAATGGCTTGATTGTAAGACGCCTCGCCAGGGTTGCAAGTGAGGAATTAACGGCAACGGGTGAGGTTGTGAGCGCTTTTCGTTATACTGCAAGCCATTATTGAGTGCCGCAAAGGATCCAACCCATGAATATGCGCGAGCTGGAAATCCAGTTTCAGAATGCAATGAATGAGTTACAAGCCAGCTTCGAACAGCAGCACCGTGAATGGCAACAAGGCTACCAGGCTCTGCAACAACAGTTGGCCGAAGCACAACGGCGTGAAATCGCGCTGCGCATGCAGAATGAGCAGTTGGTCAACAAACTGAGCACCGCCAGTTCGGTACCGGAACAGCATGCCCTGGTCAGGCAGATCAAGATGCTGGGTGACCATCTGGATGCGCTGGCACAAGATGCCGCCACTTTTAATCGCCATGTCCATAATCAACAACGGGCCGCAGACAATTTCAGCGGCGAGCAACACTGACAATTTCGGGCGCGTATGCTGCGCACCAAGACGGTAAAAATCATTCATGACGTGGATCATCATCGCCGCCCTGATCGTAGTTTTCATTATTGGCTATCGTGTCCTGACCTCCGACACCCGTAAGGCGATAGATTCACTGGCGCATTTGCTGAAAATAAAACCGATGTTGGTGGAGTCCATGCTGCAGGAGATGGGCAGCCGCCACAGCCAAAGCTTTATCCGCATGTTGAACAACGGCTATACCGAAGAGATGCATCAGGCCGCCTATATGCTGTTTATCTACCTGACGTTTATCAAGCAGGCGGACAATGAGCAGATTGGCCTGTGGCGGGAAACGCTGCTGCGCGCCGGGCTGTCGCCGGAACTGCATGCCGAGCACACCGAAGCGGCGCTGTTTTACTTTGCCGAACTGGATCTGGATGCGTTTGAACTGGCGCAGTTCCGCCGGGCCTACAACGAACGCTATAACCGGGAAGCGCTGGCCAACTGGTGAAGCTTTCCCCCGCTCACGGGGGAGAGTTTAAAAGAACATGCTGTAAAGATAGCGCGAAAGCGCATCGCGAGAACTGAAACCGTGAGGAATGCCGTAACGCATATTGGGCGTATCACCGCTTAAATCCAGGGGAAACTCAAGATACTGCTCACTGTTACGCATCAATGAGGTGGGCGTGGCAAAATGGAGGCTCTTCTCTTTCAACGCCGGGTGGATCACCAACGCCATTCTGCCCATTCGCGCTTCCCGATTCACATACACGTAGTGCTCGCCCTTGCGAAAACCGTAGGTCTGATCGGTGACATAATCACGCTCAAAACCGGTACTCTCTAACACCTTAGCCACTTCATCCGGCCGTAAATACATCTATTTCTCCTCTCAGTTCTGGGTAGCTTTGCGACCTTACCGTAATCAGGAGATGAAACAATTAATTTATCCGTACTCATTCTGGTTTAGGAATAATCTGCAGCTATAGCCCCTCTGCCTGTTGCCTACGCCATTCACTGGGGCTCATCCCTTGAACCCGCAGAAACTCACGGTTAAAGTTGGATTTGGTGCTGAAGCCGGCCTCCAGCATAATCTCGGTAACCGGGCGATCGCTGCGGCTCAACCACTGGGCCGCTTGCTGAATGCGTAATTGATTCACGTATTGGGATACGTTCATCCCCGCCTGCTGGTTAATCGCCTGGGAGACCTTACGTGCCGGTATGCCCACCTTGCGCGCTAACCGGGCCAGGTTCAGCGTCGGTTCCAGATAGAGATCGTCCTGGCGTAGCCGTTGGTTGATCAGCTCAAAGCAATGCTCGTCATCCTCTGTTAGCGCCTCGGCTTTCGCTGGTGGCAAGGGCTGCTCTTCGGGTTCCGGCTGTTGGCGCTCACGACCAAGCACCAACCCTATCCCCAAGACCATCATCACATTGCCAAAGGCCGCCAGCGCGCCAGCATGGCTCCCGGCTAATAGCGAATAATCCAGGGCGATCGCCAACTCGGTCAGGCCGCAGACAATCAGCAGGCCGCCTAATCCACACCATAAGCGATAGCTCAGCCAACTGTCTGCCAGTGCCACCTGCTGCAAAGCATTCTCGCCGCGCCGCAGGTACAGCAAAATAGCCGCGCCGTAACCGAGATAACCAATAACGATCAGCCCATCCAGCGCCGCCAAGGCTCGCCACTGTACCAATAACACCAGCAACGGGAACGTCAGATGCCCAACGACGCGCCCCCCCATCGGCCCACGGGCCTGCAACATCAGCACCAGATAACACAATGGTGGGATCAGGGCGGCCCCCAACGGTTGCAAAATTGCGACCCAAGGTTGCTGATAGCCAAAACGGATCCCCACCAGCAGGCTTTGCCAGGCGCAGATCAACAGCAACAGCTGTAGCAGCCAACGGTGTGGCCGTGGCCAACCAAGGCGCACGCTCAACGCCAGGCACAACAGGCTGAAGAGAAAAGACAGCGGGATAAGCGGCATGTTACCTCTGTGGTTATTCGGGAACGCCCCAGTGTAGAGAGCATAATAAGCTAAAACAATCGCTTAACGACCTGGATCGCGATCGAGGTCGCGCCAGCAGAACCCGGATGCGATGGTTTGGTTTTCCCCTTGAAGGTGTCATTATGAAAAAGTTAGGGATCTTGTGCCTGCTGTTTAGCAGTATCGTCACCGCTGCCCCTTGGCAGGTTGCCAGCCGCCTGCAAACGTTTTATAACGGCGATCGCCCATTGGTCACCCGTATCTATTACCCCACAAACGTTCAAGGTCAGCCACAGCAGGTCGGCGGCAGGCCGGTATTTGCAGGCATCCCTGCTCTGCCAGACGCCCCGCCAGCAACCGGACATTTTCCACTGATGATCATCAGCCACGGCAGCGGTGGCAACAATAGCAGCCAAGCCTGGCTGGCGAAGGCGTTGGTGCAACAAGGAATGATCGTGGTTGCAGCCAATCATCCGGGCAGTACCAGCGGTGATTCCATCCCGGTAAAATCGCTCGAACTGTGGCAACAAACGCGCGATATCTCGGCGCTGATCGATGCGATGCTCAAGGACAGCACATGGCAGCTACGGATCAACGCACAGGCCATTGGCGTGGCTGGGCATTCCAAAGGTGGCTACAGCGCCATCTCAGCGATTGGCGGCCAAGTCGCGTTAAAGGATTTTATTGCCGGTTGCCAACGCCAACCACGCTCACCTAACTGCCTGTTTTATGCCGGTGTTAACAAGAACAGTATCTCTGCCAGCCAGTTTGACGCTAATTACACCGATGCCCGCATCCGCTTCGCCATCGCCATGGACCCAGGCATGGTGCCTTATCTGCAGCCGGCCAGCCTGCGCCAAATCAGCGCGCCGCTGCTGGTCATCGCCGCACAACGCTTTATGCCGGGTAACGATCCGGAAAGTCTGGGAGCTGAGTCACTAGCAACGTACAGCGGGCAGCAGCCGATCAAGGCCATTGTCTTACCGGGCAGCAATCACTTTGATTTCTTACAGCTTTGTACCCCGGCCGCCCCGGAGATATTGGCAGAAGAAGGAGAAGCCTTTATCTGTGGCTCTTCGCCAGCCGAGCGTGAACGCGCCCACCAGCAAACCCTCGCTGCCGTGCTGGCTTTTATTCAGCCGTGGCTATCCGTGCCCGCAGGAAATCGATAAACCCCCGCACCTTCTCCGGCACATGGCGCGTGTTGGGATAAAGCGCATAAATGCTCTGTACCGGGAACTGGTGATCTGGCAGCAGGTGGCACAATTGCCCGTTAGCAATAACGGGCCGTACCAACCATTCTGGCAGCAGGGCCACACCCGCCCCCTGTAACGCGAAAGTCAGCAACGCAGTGGCGCTATCGGCCATCAGCCTGGCGTCATCTTCCACTTTGAACAACACCGCCTGATGTTCAGGGGTGAGCACTTGCCAACTCAGCGGCGAAGGGAGACGGCTGTGGGCCAGCCAGGCAGCCTGAGCCAGTTGAGGCAGTGACGCGATGGGCCGCTGCGCCAGATAGGCCGGTGCCGCCACCGGTAAGATAGCGAAATTATCGATCAGCGCCGCATGATGGTTGGAGTCCGCCAGTTGGCCCAGACGGATAGCCACGTCAAACCGCTCGGAAATCAAATCCGCATGGTAGGAAGAAGATACGTGCTGAATACGTAAGCGCGGATGCAACTGCGCGAAGGCAGCCAAGGCCGGAACCACCACCTGCGCACCATATTCCGGCGTACTGGTGATGCGCAAAATGCCACTCAAGCCATGATGATCGCGGCGCACATCGTCGAGCAGGTATTCCGCATCCTGTAATAACCGTTGGCAACGTGGATAAAAACGCTCGCCAGCGTCGGTGAGTGACAGCCGCCGCGTACTGCGCACCAGCAATGAAACGCCCAGCTCGCTTTCCAACTGCTTGATGTTAAAACTGACCACCGCCTTGGTCTGCCCCAACGCCTCCGCCGCAGCGGTAAAACTGCCGGTGTCGACCACCGCCGCAAACATCGCTAACCTGGTTAAATTGAGCATCTTTCACCCACCAACTGTCAAAATATTTTTGACAGTGTAATCGCCCAGCGCCGATTTATCAGCCCTTTCCCGCCCGCTACACTGCACGCCTTCAACCGGAGGCTTCATGGCTTATCGCACTAAAGTGGCAATCGTCTATCTGCTCGGATTCTTTGTCGATCTGATCAACATGTTTATCGCCAACGTCGCCTACCCGGCGATCGGCCACGCCTTGCAGGCCAGCATCAGCCAACTGGCCTGGATCAGCAATGGTTACCTGCTTGGTCTGACGCTGGTGATCCCGCTCAGCGCCTGGCTAGCACAACGTATTGGCGGGCGGCAGGTTTTTTTGCTGTCGTTGGTGCTGTTTATGTTGGCAACCACCGCGGCAGGCCGCGCTGGCTCGATCGAAGCGCTGATCGGCTGGCGGGTGATACAAGGTATGGGCGGAGGGTTGCTGATCCCAATAGGACAAACGCTCACCTATCAGCTGTTTCGCAGCCATGAACGCGCCGGGCTTTCTGCCGCCATCATGCTGGTAGGGCTGCTGGCCCCGGCGCTATCCCCGGCATTGGGTGGGTTGATTGTCGATCACCTCAACTGGCGCTGGGTGTTTTTCAGCAACCTGCCGCTGGCGGCACTGGCTCTGCTGTTGGCTATTCTGTGGCTGCGTAACGAGCCTGCGACCAGCGAGGTTAAGCGGCTGGACGTCACCGGGCTGATTAGCGCCTGTCTGGCGCTCACCTTGGTCCTGCTTGGCCTGACCCGTCTGAGCGAACCCCATTTACTGTTGCAAGGCGCGATCTTGCTGTTGGCTGGGCTGTTGGTGTTTGCTTACTACCTGCGGCACAGCCTGCGCCATCCACACCCGCTGCTAAACCTGCGGCTGGTGCAGGATCCACAATTGCGTATCGCCATGATCGTCTACCAGTGCATCCCTGGTCTGTTTATCGGCGTCAGCCTGGTGGCTATGCTGTATCTGCAAAATCAACTGGGTATGTCGGCCACTCAGGTTGGCGGACTGATGGTTCCCTGGTCACTGGCCTCTTTCGCCGCCATCACCCTGACCGGCAAGTTTTTCAACCGTTGCGGCCCACGCCCGCTGTTTATTGCCGGTTGTGCTTTGCAAGGGCTGGGGATGCTGGCCTTATCGCAGATCGGCGATGCCGGGCAGCATAGCTGGCAAATCTTCGCGTTTGCCTTGATGGGGCTGGGTGGCAGCCTGTGTAGCAGCACGGCACAAAGCTGCGCCTTTCTCACCATTGCCGACACCCAATTGGCCGATGCCAGCGCCCTATGGAATATCAACCGCCAGTTGAGCTTTTGCTTTGGCGTTACCCTGCTCAGCCTGTTGCTCAATCTGTTGCTCGGCCATATGGCACCGCTCGTGGCCTATCGTTACTGTTTTTATCTCGCCGCAGCCAGTACGCTGTTCCCGATGATGCTGTGCCTGCGTATTGCCAACCGCGCCATCGTGCGCCATCTCAACGCTGAACAAGGATCATGATGAATCGATATGTTACCGAAGTGATTGACGCCCATGTGGCTATCGCCGACTGGCTGGGAAAAGGGGCTGGGGAATTGCAACCGCTATTGGCGCGGTTTCACGCGGATTTTTGCATGATTGCCCTAAACGGCAACAAGCTGGGCTCCAACGAACTGGAGGGATTTTTCCAGGCGCATCAGGCTGCAAAGCCGGGGCTGGAGATTGTGATCGAAGAAATGCAGATGGTCACGGAATGGGCAACGGGGGCCGTAGTCAACTATCGCGAGAAGCAAACGCTGCCAGGCCAACCGGCGACCCTACGTTATTCTACCGTGGTCTTTACCCAGACCGCCGACGGGCTACGCTGGCTGCACCTGCACGAAACCCCTATCGGGCAATAATGACAGGACGCTGCTGGCCAGGAACCATTGCCAGGCAACCACCAGACCACATAGCGTGACGGCACTGAAGCTCACTTCAAAAGAAAACACCCGGAAAACCGGGTGTCAGAGTATTCAGCAAGAGGATGAGGAACCTTTGACGGCTCCGCTATCTCACTTATTTAGCCGCTGGAGTTGCGGCTTTCTTGCTTGATTTGTGGTGTTTTTTAGCAGCCTGGGCTTTCTGAGCGGGTTTGGCAGCGGTTTGGTGATGCTTTTTAGCAGCCTGAGCTTTCTGGGCTACTGGCGCTTTGGTAGCGGCAGCTTTGTGATGCTTTTTGGCAGCCTGAGCTTTCTGAGCTACTGGCGCTTTTTTGCTGTGCTTTTTAGCGGCCTGAGCCTTCTGCTCTGGTGCTTTTTTAGTGGCTTTCTTGTGTTCTTTCTTGTGGTGAGTCGCTTTGGCTGGAGCTTTCTCAGCCGCAGGAGCCGCAGTAGTAGGAGCCGCAGTGGGTGCCGGTGCCGCCGCAGTATCAGCAGCGAAAGCAACAGAAGACAGGCCCATGGTGGCAGCAACGATCAGCGCTAATACTTTTTTCATCTTTAAATCCTCAGATTATGTTTTTCGGTAAGCCCGGTTGGGCCGTTGAAGAGATAATAGAGGAATCAATCCGCCGCTTCCGTGAGTGATTGGTTTCGCTGAGTAACCAAATGTACAGAGCCTGTAGCCAGGCTCTCAGGCTGGAGTGAGGCCCCAAAAAAGCCTCGTTATTCGCCGGGGTAGCCGTAAATTTTCGTGATCGCCAGCACATTTCCCAGACTGGTCTACACTTAAAAGACATGTGTCGTAACGGAGAGTCGAATGTTTAACAAGACAGACAAAGTAGAACGAAACATCGATCAGGACGTGAACCTGCTGGCCGATACGCTGGATGAAGTATTACGCGACTCCAGCAGTAAGACCAAAGAAGAACTGCATGAACTGCACAACAAGGCAAAAGGGATATTACGCGATGCCCGTGCACGCTTCAGCGATTCCAGCAGCCTGACACAACATGCTCGCGACGCTGTTGGCAATGCCGATAGCTATGTACGAGACAAACCTTGGCAGGGCGTAGGCATCGGTGCCGCCGTTGGTGTCGTGCTCGGCGTCTTGCTTGCCCGGCGTTAATCCATGTAACCCCTGCCGCCATAACAACAGATGTGCGTCTGGCCCACGGTTTTCCGTGGGCCGCTTTATTTTCCGCTCTCGATAATCACCGCCAGCCGCTCCACCGCGCGCTCTGCTTCGTTATAGCTGGTGAAGTTGCCAAAGCCCATCAATAAGCCATTATCGGCAGGCGAAGACATCTGCCAATCCGACAATGCCTGTATCGACAACCCCTGTTGCCAGGCTCTCTTCGCCAACTCACTGTCGTTGAGCCCTGCTTGCAAATGAGCCAGCATCTGGATGCCCCCGGCCTGCGGTGCCACCGTCAAATAGTCTGCAAGCCGTTGCGTCAGGGCCTGCGCCAACCATGCCCGCCGCTGGCGATACAGCAACCGCATGCGCTTCAGATGGCGGTAAAAATGCCCGCCGTTGATAAAATCGGCCACTCCGGATTGCAGTAGCGGTGGGCAACCGCAGCCTCGCAGCTGGCTACAGCGCTCAAAAGCCGCCGTCTGCTCTGCGGGCACCACCAGATAGGCCATGCGTAACGCCGGAAACAGGGTTTTGCTGAAAGTCCCGGCGTACAGTACCCGCCCCTGGCGGTCGAGGCTTTTTAACGGTGGCAAGGGTTTGCCGTAGTAGCGGCATTCGCTGTCGTAATCGTCTTCAATAATCCAGGCCGAGTGGCTTGCAGCCCAATCCAGCAGCGCCATACGCCGGGCCAGGCTGAGGGTGACACCCAGCGGGCTTTGGTGGGTTGGCGTCAGCACCGCCATGCGGGCGTCTGGCCGGGTGGCAATAGCGGCGCCAATGTCCATCCCCTGTTCATCAACCGGCACTGGGACAATTTGCATTCCGGCAGCGCTAAACAGCGGCTGGGTAACCGGATAACCAGGGTCTTCCAGCCAGACCGCCTCTCCCGGCTGCAACAATGCGTTGATCACCAGCCCTAGCAAAGCCTGATAACCCGCGCAGATAAATACCTGTTCTGGCCGACAGACGATGCCACGGGAAAGGTGCAGGTAATGGACGATCGCCTCGCGCAGTTCCGGCAGGCCATTAGGTGGTGGGTGTGCCAGTGCGGCCATCGTGGTGCCACGCAGCTGTCGGGCAACGATGCGCTGCCATACCGCCCGTGGGAAGGCATCCAGCGCGGGCAGGCCAAGCTGGAAAGGTTGAGTCGGCCCGGCGGGATGAGGCTGAAATACGGAAGGTGCCGGAGTCGCCAAGGGGGGAACCGCTGACCGCTTGGGGTGCTCAGGCACTTTCAGCAACTGGGAGGAAACATAGGTTCCTGCCTGGCCCCGGCTTTGCAGAAAACCTTCGGCCACCAGGGCAGCGTAGGCATTTTCAACCGTCGCGCGCGCTACTCCCAGATCGCTGGCCAGGCCGCGCACCGAAGGTAAACGGCTGTTGGCCACCAGGGTTCCCTGCACGATAGCGTCTTTGATCCGCAGATAGATCTGCCGGTATAGCGGTTCGGCCTGTTGGTGATCCAGCCTTAGGGCTGCAAAAATATGGCGTGTCATGGCTTAATCCCCCTCACCCTCTCCCACAGGGAGAGGGGACATACCGTGCCACAAATGACCACCGGCGCCCAACGGCGACTCCGGACTGGCTCCCTCTCCCCCACACAAGTGTTCGTGACGAACCTCGAACCGTACATTGGGAGAGGGCTGGGGTGAGGGGAAATGGGCCGTCTAAATTGATAAGCACTACGTGTCATGGCCTGGTTAAATAATCATTTTATGGCTCTATAGCATAGACCATATCGCGGCTAAAGTAGCGCCATACATTGGTTACGTCACTAGTCCGAGGTTTGAACATGATCAAGCAACGTTTGCAGTATGCCGAACTGTCACCGGCCCCTTATAAAGCCATGGTGAGCGCATTGGGGGGATTAGAGAAAGGCCCGCTGGATAAAGCGATCATTGAGCTGATGTTTATGCGCGTTTCGCAGATCAACGGCTGCGCTTTCTGCCTGGATATGCACGGCAAAGCGCTGCGTGCAGGAGGGGCGAGCCACGCCAAACTGGATACGCTGGCGGGCTGGCGCGTCAGCCATGAATTCAGCGAGGCAGAACGTGCCGCGCTGGAATGGGCCGAAGCGGTCACCTTGATTGCGGCAACCGGCGCACCGGACACAGCCTTTGACGCCCTGAAAGCCCATTTCAGCGATGCCGAAATCAGCGATCTGACCTTTGCCATCAGCATTATGAACGCCTTTAACCGCCTGGCAGTCAGCATGCGGCAGTAACTTTGCTGGCCGGGGCAACCCGGCCTGCTCGATCCCCACAGCAAAAAAATATTTCCCCATCGCTTTTCCAGCCTCGGCGCGGCCTGCGCACCAAAAACAGAAAAACACTACATATAGTGATGTTGATAATGCAAATATCAACATATAGTATTCATTCATCGCCGCAGGGGAAAATACCCAGGTTGGTGACGCCGTCAGAAACGCCATGGGGTACCCCGTTTTCTGACTTATCCGCCTTTCCTTCAACACAAAAGGTAAATGCGAATCATGAGTATTATTATTTACACCAAACCAGATTGTGTCCAGTGCAATGCCACCTACCGTGCCCTGGATAGACAAGGGATCGACTATCGCGTGGTCGATCTGACCCAGGATCAGCAGGCGCTGAACCACGTTAAATCACTGGGCTATCAGCAGGTTCCGGTGATTATCGCCGGTGACGATCACTGGTCTGGTTTCCGCCCGGACAAGATTGGCGCGTTAGCCAACGCCCTAACCTCCTGAGGTGTGCCATGGATCCGCTGGTCTACTTCTCCAGCAGTTCGGAGAACACCCACAGATTCGTTGAGAAGCTGGCATTGCCCGCAATACGCATCCCGATCGCTGGCGGTAAAAAAGTGCTGATGGAGCACCCTTATATCCTGATCGTGCCCAGTTACGGCGGCGGCAGCAGCGTCGGTGCCGTACCGATCCAGGTGATCCGTTTTCTCAATGATCCGCAGAATCGCGCTTACCTGCGCGGTGTGATTGCCGCAGGTAACACTAATTTCGGCGCAGCGTATGGCATCGCCGGTGACATCATCGCCAAAAAATGCCAGGTGCCGGTGCTTTATCGTTTTGAGCTGCTCGGCACCACACAAGACGTCGCTATCGTTCAACAGGGAGTCACCGCATTTTGGCAACGACAGAACTGATCAGGCCCACCAGCGCCACGCTGGATTACCATTCGCTCAACGCGATGCTCAACCTTTACGATGCCGAAGGGCGCATCCAGTTCGATAAGGACCGGCTGGCCACCAGGCAATACTTTTTACAGCACGTGAACCAAAACACCGTGTTCTTCCACAACCTGGCGGAGAAATTGCGCTATCTGGTGGATGAGGGATATTACGAGGCGACGGTGCTGGAGCAGTATGAGTTTGCCTTTATCAAGCAGCTGTTCCAGCAGGCCTATGCCCGGAAATTCCGCTTTGAGACCTTCCTCGGCGCCTTCAAGTATTACACCAGCTACACGTTGAAAACCTTCGATGGTCAACGCTATCTGGAACGCTATGAAGACCGGGTGTGCATGGTCGCGTTACGGCTGGCAGCGGGTGATACTGCTCTGGCGCAGGATCTGGTGGAGGAAATCATCTCCGGGCGCTTCCAACCCGCGACACCCACCTTCCTCAACTGTGGCAAACAACAGCGGGGAGAAATGGTTTCCTGCTTCCTGCTGCGTATCGAAGACAATATGGAGTCGATTGGCCGTGCGGTGAATTCGGCGCTGCAACTCTCCAAACGCGGCGGCGGTGTGGCCTTTCTGCTGAGCAATATCCGCGAGGTTGGCGCACCGATCAAGCGCATTGAGAACCAGTCTTCCGGGGTGATCCCGATAATGAAAATGCTGGAAGATGCCTTTTCTTACGCCAATCAGCTGGGGGCACGCCAAGGCGCTGGGGCGGTGTATCTGCACGCCCATCACCCAGACATTCTGCGCTTCCTGGATACCAAGCGGGAAAATGCCGACGAAAAAATCCGCATCAAAACCCTGTCGCTGGGGGTGGTGATCCCGGATATCACCTTCGAGCTGGCAAAAAATAACGAAGAGATGTACCTGTTCTCTCCCTACGATGTGCAACAGGTGTATGGAGTGCCGCTGTCAGAGATTAGCGTTAGCGAAAAATACCGTGAGATGGTCGATGACAAGCGCATTCGCAAATCCCGCATCAACGCCCGTGAGTTTTTCCAGCTGCTGGCGGAGATCCAATTCGAATCCGGTTATCCGTACATGATGTTCGAAGATACGGTCAACCGCAGCAATCCGATCGCCGGGCGCATCAATATGAGCAACCTGTGCTCGGAGATCCTGCAGGTCAACGGCGCCAGCCGTTACCATCAGGATCTGAGCTATGCCGAGATCGGCAAAGATATCTCCTGCAACCTTGGTTCGCTGAACATTGCCAAAGTCATGGATGCCCCCGATTTCGGCAAGGCGGTGGAAACCGCGATCTACGGGCTGACGGCGGTAGCGGATATGAGCGATATCGGCTCGGTACCGTCTATCGCTGCCGGGAATCAGGCTTCTCATGCGATTGGCCTCGGCCAGATGAACCTGCACGGCTACCTGGCGCGCGAGCGTATCTTCTACGGCTCGGAAGAAGGGATCGATTTCACCAATATCTACTTCTACACCGTGACCTACCACGCCCTGCTCGCCTCCAACCGGCTGGCAATAGCGCGCGGTAGCCGTTTTGCCGGTTTCGAGAATTCCACCTATGCCAGCGGGGAGTATTTCAGCAAATACATCGAGCAGGAGTGGCAGCCAAAAACCGCGCGGGTAGGTGAGCTGTTCGCCAACGCCAATATCGCCATACCTGGGCGTGAGGAATGGTTGGCATTGCGCGCTGCGGTGATGATGCACGGGTTGTATAACCAGAACCTGCAGGCGGTGCCGCCTACCGGCTCCATCTCCTACATCAATAACTCGACCTCCAGCATCCATCCGATCGTCTCACGCATCGAGATCCGCAAGGAGGGCAAGATTGGCCGGGTCTATTACCCTGCCCCCTACATGACCAACGACAACCTGGAGTATTACCAGGACGCCTACGACATTGGCCCGGAAAAGATTATCGATACCTACGCCGCCGCCACGCAGCATGTGGATCAGGGGCTGTCGCTGACGCTGTTCTTCCGCGATACCGCCACCACCCGCGATATTAACCGCGCACAAATCTACGCCTGGCGTAAAGGCATCAAGACCATTTATTACATCCGCCTGCGCCAGATGGCGTTGGAAGGCACCGAGGTGCAGGGCTGCGTGTCCTGCGCGCTGTGAGGAAAATTATGACGATGCAACGAGTGCAGGCCATCAACTGGAACAAGATTGATGACGACAAGGATCTGGAGGTGTGGAACCGCCTGACCAGCAACTTCTGGCTGCCGGAAAAGGTGCCGCTGTCGAACGATATTCCATCCTGGGCTACGCTGACGGCCAAGGAGCAACAGCTTACCATCCGTGTGTTTACCGGGCTGACGCTGCTGGATACCATTCAGAATACCGTTGGCGCTCCGGCGCTGATCGCCGACTCCATCACCCCGCACGAAGAGGCGGTGTATTCCAATATCAGCTTTATGGAGGCGGTACACGCCCGTTCCTACAGTTCGATATTCTCCACCCTGTGCCAAACCCGGGATGTTGACGAGGCTTACCGCTGGAGCGAGGAAAACGCCACGCTGCAGAAAAAAGCCAGCATCATTCTGGCGCACTATCGCAGCGACGATCCGCTGATGAAAAAGGTCGCCAGCGTGTTTCTGGAGTCGTTCCTGTTCTATTCCGGCTTTTACCTGCCCATGTACTGGTCGAGCCGGGCCAAGCTGACCAACACCGCCGATCTGATCCGCCTGATCATTCGCGATGAGGCGGTGCATGGTTACTATATCGGCTACAAGTTCCAGAAGGGCCTGGAACAGGCCAGCCCGGCCCGCCGCCAGCAGGTGAAGAACTTTGCTTTCGATTTGCTCCAGGATCTGTATGACAACGAGGTGCGCTATACCGCCGAGCTGTACGACGGGGTGGGCTGGACGGAAGAGGTCAAAACCTTCCTGCACTACAACGCCAACAAGGCGCTGATGAATCTGGGCTACGAGGGGCTGTTCCCACCGTCAATGGCACAGGTCGATCCGGCGATCCTGTCGGCGCTGTCCCCCAACGCCGATGAGAACCACGACTTCTTCTCCGGTTCCGGCTCTTCCTACGTGATGGGCAAAGCGGTGAATACCGAGGATGAAGACTGGGCGTTCTAAATGCCTGATGCCATCTAGCGTAAAAAAGCCCCGCATCCTCGCGGGGCAAATCGGCAACACACTACTCAATAGAAATGCGATAACACCAGCAGAGACAGCGAAACGTTAATCGCCCCGCCGATGCGCGTTGCGATCTGGGCGAAGGGCATCAGCGACATCCTGTTGCCCGCCGTCAGGATCGCCACATCACCGGTTCCGCCTTGCCCGCTCTGGCAGCAGGAAACAATAGCCACGTCGATCGGATGCATACCGATCTTCTTGCCAACCAGGAAACCGGTTGCCACCAGCGTGCTTACCGTTGCCACGATCACCATCAGGTTCTGTACGGTGAAAGCATTCACCAGTTCCTGCCACGGCGTGATGGCAACGCCCACGGCAAACAGGATCGGGTAGGTCACGGCGGTGCGGAAGAATTTATACACCACCTGCGATCCTTGCTGAATGTGTGGTGAAACGCCGTGGGCCAGCTTTACCGCCACTGCGGCAAACAGCATCCCCACCGGGGCCGGTAAGCCGATCACCCGGTGTAACAACATGCCCACCATATACAGCAGGATGGCCAGCAGCGCGCCGCAGGCGATTGTAGCGACATCCACGTTACCGCTCAGTTTCTCCGTCACCGCGATCTCGCTATCACCCTGCTTGCTCGGCATCAGGCTGCCTTCGCCGGTAAGGTGTGGATAGCGTTTCCCCAATTGGTTCAACAGGCCGGCAATCACGATCGCCGTCAGGCTGCCCAACATCACGATCGGCAGGATACGCCCCAAGGCCACGCCCTGCTCCATATGCAAAATGGCGGCATAACCCATCGACAATGGGATCGCCCCTTCCCCTACACCACCCGCCATGATCGGCAGGATCAGGAAAAAGAAGATCTGGAACGGATCCAGGCCCAATGCCATTCCTACCGCCATCCCGACCAGCATACCGGCCACTTCACCGCACAGCATCGGCACAAAGATACGTAGGAAACCCTGGATCAGCACCTGGCGGTTCATGCTCATAATGCTGCCGACGATAATGCAGCAGATGTAGAGATAAAGAATATTGGTCGACTTGTAGAATTTGGTGGTGGATTCGACCACCACGTCCGGCAGCAGGCCGTAGTGCACCAGTGCCGAGGGAATAAAGGTGGCACAGATGGCGGCAGCCCCCATTTTGCCCACCAGCGGCAAGCGTTTGCCAAACTCACCGCAGGCAAAACCAAAGAATGCCAGCGTCGCCACCATCACCACGATATCGCTGGGCAATTTACCTGCCAGGCAGTCGAGCAGGATCAGTACCCCGGCCAGCACGAAGAATGGCAGCGGTATAATCCCTATTTTGTAATTATCCAGAATATGCCACCACCTTTCACGCAGCGGAATATCGGCAGTTTTATCTTTGCTGACAAGGTAGGAATCATCGGTTGTGCTCATAATCTGGCCTCTTATTGTTTGTTCGGCCATCATAGAGAAACGCTCGGAGTCACCGCTGTGATTCTGTTCAAAATAAACAAGGGTTTTTAATGGGGGTTATGGTTTCTATGGTGTTAATGCCATTTATGTAAAATAGCTCGTGGAGTTAATGGCGTTAATAATAGGCTTGGTTTACGTTTTACTGATTTTATCGCACGTTCACTGTTCGCCACGCCGCTGTGCAATATTCCCCTTACAATAAAGCCGTGCCGATGCTCACAACTTGATCTTGGCCAATATTACTCTGATGCCTTCTCATGATAGGGTAGTCACCCAAACAGACACCAGGACCCACGGCCAACCATGCGCATCAAGCTCTCCTTTCATATCAAGCTGTTCCTGTGCCTGGTCGCTTTTTCCAGCGTGTTGCTGACGTTGATCGGTGTTTACACTTACTACCAGCTGGATGCTCAGCTACACCGGGATCTGGGTGCCCGTGCCCAAGTCCAGGCGCGTGAGATTGCGCTGATCCCCTCCCTGATCAGCGCCGTTGAAAATAAGGACACGCAATACATCGCCACGCTGATGAAAAAAATTCGCGCCAGCAGTGATGCCAGCTATATTGTGATCGGCGATAGCCACACCATGCACCTTTACCATTCCGAACATGCCGACCGTTTGGGTAGCCCCATGGTGGGGGGCGATAATAAAGAAGTGCTGGAAGGCAAAAGTATTATCTCGATCCGCAATGGGGGGATCGGTATTTCATTACGCAGCAAGGCACCGATTGTGGATGGTAATAACCAGGTGATCGGTATTGTTTCCGTCGGCTATCTTAAATCCCATATCGACAGCTTAAATGCCCGTACGCTGACCCAGATCGTGGCCTCGATCGTCTTGCTATTGATGGCGCTGTTTATCTTTTCCTGGCTGTTATCGAAAAACCTGAAACGCCAGATGTTTTCATTAGAGCCGAAAGAGATCGCGCTGCTGGTACGCCAGCAAAAAGCCCTGCTGGAAGCCATCTATGAAGGGGTGATCGCCATAGATCCGCAACTGCACATCATCACCATTAACCACGCCGCGCGTGAGCTGCTGGATCTGCGCCAACCGGCCAAGAATCTGCTGGGCCAGCATATCGGTGAGGTAATCCAGTCACAGCCCGATTTCTTTGCCGCAGCGCAGCTGGGGCACGACACCCACGATGAGGTGTGCCGTTTCAACCATGTGCGAGTGATTGCCAGCCGGGTGCGGATCATGCAGGAAGATGAGCTACAGGGTTGGGTGATCAGCTTTCGCGGCAAGAACGACATCAACACCCTCAGCAGCCAGCTTAGCCAGGTAAAACGCTATGCCGATAATCTGCGCATCATGCGCCACGAACAGCTGAACTGGACGGCCACGCTCGCCGGCTTGCTGCATATGCAACGTTATGACGAAGCCATCCGCTATGTGGAAGCCCAGTCGGAAGGCGCACAGGAGATCCTCGATTTTATTTCCCAGCGCTTCAGCTCCGCCGCGCTGTGTGGCCTGCTGTTGGGCAAATACTCCAGCGCTCGGGAAAAAGGCATCGAACTCCGTTTCGATCCCGCCTGCCAACTGCGCCAAATCCCCGCCGCACTGAATGAAACCGAGCTGATGTCGATTATTGGCAACCTGCTGGATAACGCGTTCGATGCGACTCTGCGTTGCGCGACGCCGCACGAAGCGGTAGAACTCTATATCAATGACAGCAGCAACGAGCTGGTGATCGAAGTTGCCGATCGCGGCACCGGGATTGCACCGCAGGTTCGTGATACGCTGTTTGAACAAGGCGTGACAACCAAAGATAAGGGCGACCACGGTATTGGCCTGCACCTGGTGGCCAGCCACGTCGCGCAGGCGCATGGCAGCATCGAAGTGTCGGACAACGATCCACACGGCGCCATTTTCTCGCTGTTTATCCCCAAAGCTTAAGCACCCGGATCCGACCTATGCAACCTGAGACCCTGGACGTTCTGATCGTGGAAGACGAGCCGCAACTGGCCACGCTGCACGCCGAATTTCTTGAGAAAAACTTCAATCTGCGGGTGGTGGCCTATGCCACTACCCTGGCGGAAGCCAGAGCAAAAGTGAATGCTCACCAGCCCCGGCTGATCCTGCTGGACAACTTTCTGCCGGACGGCCAGGGGATTGCGCTAATGGAAGAAGCCGCGGTGAAAAAGCCCGGCTGCTCGGTGATTTTTATCACCGCCGCCAGCGATATGAATACCTGTAGCCAGGCGATCCGCAACGGGGCCTTCGACTACATCATCAAACCGGTATCCTATAAGCGGCTGCGCAATTCGCTGGAACGCTTTATGCAGTTTGTACAGACCCAGCGCACCTTCAAGGTCATCGACCAGAGCAGCGTCGATGCGCTGTATAACCTGCAGTCCAAGCAGTTTTCCAACGAGCCCAGCGCCAAAGGGATTGAAACCATCACCCTGGAGTTGGTGCAGGCGTTGTTCAACGATCGGCCAGAGGTAGCCCATGCGGTGGAAGACGTGGTGGCACACGCCGGCATTAGCAAAACCACCGCACGCCGCTATCTGGAATACTGCGTGACGACCCAGTTTGTACACGTCGAAATGCTCTACGGTAATATCGGCCATCCGCGCCGTTTGTATCGCAAGGCGTAGGGACAATTCATTTCAGACTGTAGCGCTTGAAATACATAAGGTAATTAGGATAATTGACAAAACCTATATTTCCTGAAATGGCCGTAATGTCGGCCAATATACCCTGCCATTTCCTATTGCTCATTACGGTTAAATAACCACGTAAAAATCGGGTAATCATGCCCAATCATTAAACCCGGCATCACTAGAAAAATCTTAAGATATGAACATTGAGGGTTGTCTCAGAATGTCAGTGTGTTAGGGTAGATGGCACGCTTATTTTCTATTAGGACATTTTTATCGTTTGATAATAAACCAAAGGAAACAGCAAATTGCATGGCAATTAAACTAGAAGTTAAAAATTTATATAAGATATTTGGTGAACACCCGGAACGCGCATTTAAGCTGATAGACAAAGGTTTGACGAAAGACCAACTGCTGGAAAAAACGGGGTTATCACTTGGCGTCAAGAACGCCTCTCTGGCCATTGAAGAAGGCGAGATATTTGTCATCATGGGGCTTTCCGGTTCCGGTAAATCCACCTTGGTACGCCTTCTCAATCGTCTGATAGAGCCCACCCGCGGTGAGGTGCTGATTGACGGTGAGGATATATCCAAAATATCCGATGCTGCGCTGCGCACCGTACGGCGAAATAAGATCAGCATGGTGTTCCAGTCATTCGCCTTAATGCCGCATATGAACGTATTAAATAATACCGCCTTCGGCATGGAATTAGCGGGTATTCCTTTACAGGAACGCCAGGAAAAAGCGCTGGACGCTTTACGTCAGGTTGGGCTGGAAAATTATGCCAATGCCTATCCCGATGAACTGTCCGGTGGCATGCGTCAACGCGTCGGCTTAGCCCGCGCCATGGCTAACGATCCGGATATATTGTTAATGGATGAAGCCTTCTCTGCACTGGACCCATTAATTCGTGCCGAGATGCAGGATGAGCTCGTCAAATTGCAGGCAAAACATCAGCGCACTATCGTCTTTATTTCTCACGATCTGGATGAAGCGATGCGTATTGGTGATCGCATTGCCATTATGCAGGGTGGCGAAGTGATCCAGGTGGGGACCCCGGATGAAATATTAAATAATCCGGCCAACGATTATGTGCGCACCTTCTTCCGCGGCGTCGATATCAGCCACGTTTTCAGTGCCAAAGATATCGCCAAACGTCGCCCGGTGACCCTGATCCGTAAGACCCCCGGTTTTGGTCCGCGCTCTGCGTTGCAGATCCTGCGTGATGAAGACCGTGACTATGGTTACGTCCTCGAACGCGAGAAATTTATCGGCGTGGTATCGATAGACTCCCTCAAGCAGGCGCTGGCGGCTAAACAGACGCTGGACGACGCCTTGCTGGATGCCCCACTGCCCGTTCCGGCGGATATGCCGCTGAGCGAGCTGATCTCACTGGTAGCACAGGCCCCTTGCGCCGTGCCGGTGGTCGGGGAAGACAACAACTATATCGGTATTATTTCCAAAGGCATGCTGCTGCAGGCTTTAGATAAAGAGGGCCCTACGAATGAGTGATAATCAGGATCCATGGGCAACGGCTGCCACATCCCCTAACGACACCCCGGTAACCCAGGCTGCCACCAGCAGCGATCCCTGGGCAACCGTCGCACCGGCAGACAGCGTGCCCCATGATGCCGCTAATCAGGCCGCATCGAGCGCTGACTGGCTTAACAGTGCCCCAGTGGAGCCAGAGCACTTTAGCCTGCTGGATCCGTTCCACAAGGCTTGGGTGCCGTTTGACAGCTGGGTCACCCACGCCATTGATTGGCTGGTGCTGCACTTCCGTCCGCTGTTCCAGGGCATTCGCGTGCCGGTGGATTTCATCCTCAGCGGTTTTCAGCAGTTTTTGCTGGGTATGCCTGCTCCACTCGCCATTTTGTTGTTCTCGCTGATCGCCTGGCAGATATCCAGCCTCGGCATGGGAGCCGCCACGCTGCTATCGTTAGTCGCTATCGGCGCTATCGGGGCCTGGTCACAGGCGATGGTCACGCTGGCACTGGTACTCACCGCCCTGTTCTTCTGCATCCTTATCGGCCTGCCGTTGGGCATATGGTTGGCACGCAGCAAACATGCCGCCAAGGTGATCCGGCCACTGCTTGATGCCATGCAAACCACACCGGCCTTCGTCTATCTGGTGCCGATCGTCATGCTGTTCGGTATCGGTAACGTGCCAGGGGTGGTGGTAACAATCATCTTCGCCCTGCCGCCCATCGTGCGTCTGACGATCCTGGGTATCAAACAGGTGCCGGAAGATCTGATCGAAGCCGCCGAATCCTTCGGCTCCAGCCCGCGCCAGTTGCTGTTTAAAGTGCAGTTGCCGCTGGCCATGCCAACCATCATGGCCGGGGTTAACCAAACGCTGATGCTGGCGCTGTCGATGGTGGTTATCGCCTCGATGATCGCCGTGGGCGGTCTGGGCCAGATGGTGCTGCGTGGCATCGGCCGCCTGGATATGGGGCTGGCCGCCGTGGGTGGCGTCGGTATCGTTATTCTGGCCATTATTCTCGATCGTCTCACCCAGTCGCTGGGGCGCGATCGCCGCAGTAAAGGGCTAGGTCGCTGGTATACCCACGGCCCAATCGGGTTGCTCGCTCGCCCGTTTATCAAAAAAGCCTGATCGTATTTCCCGCCAGCGGCTTTCTGCCCTGGCGGCTATCTCCAAACAACATCAATAACAGAGGAAAAACTATGCGCACTACAGGGATCTGGGCAATTGCCCTTACCACACTGCTTGGTTCACAGGTTGCTTCCGCTGCTGATTTGCCAGGAAAAGGTATTTCGGTACAACCGATACAGAGCACCATATCCGAGGAGACTTTCCAGACGCTGCTGGTCAGCAAGGCGCTGGAAAAGCTCGGTTATGACGTGAAAGAGCCTCGTGAGGTGGATTACAACGTAGCCTACACTTCCATCGCCGCTGGGGATGCCACTTTTCTGGCGGTAAACTGGGATCAGTTGCACGCCGATCAGTATCAGGCCGCCGGGGGGGATAAAAAATTCTATCGTGAAGGGGCTTACGTCAGCGGTGCTGCTCAGGGCTACCTGATCGACAAAAAAACCGCCGACCAGTATCACATCACCAACGTTGAACAGCTAAAAGATCCGAAAATTGCCAAGCTGTTTGATACCAACGGTGACGGCAAGGCCGACCTGACCGGCTGTACCCCGGGCTGGGGCTGTGAAACGGTGATTAATCACCATATCGAAGCCTATGGCTTGGGCAAAACCGTGGAGCACAATCAGGGCAACTACGCCGCCATGATCTCCGATACCATCACCCGCTTCAAAGAAGGCAAACCGGTGCTGTATTACACCTGGACGCCTTACTGGGTTAGCGATGTGATGGTGCCTGGGCGTGACGTTGTCTGGCTGCAGGTCCCGTTCTCTTCCCTGCCGGGCGAGCTGAAAGATGTCGATACCAAGCTGCCGAACGGGGCCAACTATGGCTTCCCGGTCAACACCATGCTTATTGCCGCCAATAAGCAATGGGCGCAGGCCAACCCAGCCGCCGCCAAGCTGTTTGCCATCATGAAACTGCCGATTGCCGACGTCAACGCGCAGAACCTGCGGATGCATGCAGGCCAGTCCTCCGAGGCTGACATCCAAAACCATGTCAATGGCTGGATCAAGGCTCACCAGGCTACGTTTGACGGCTGGGTGAAAACCGCCACCGAAGCCGCCAAGTCATAAGGGCCCCTCACCCCAACCCTCTCCCACAGGGAGAGGGAGCTGTTAGCCCCTGCTCTTGTGCCAAAAAAGGGATAATCTCAGCATACCCGATTGTCCTCTCATCCAAAGTAAATCACCGAATTTTCAGACCCACTCAAGCGGTCCCCCCTCACAGAAAATGGGAGCTGTTAGCCCCTGCTCTTTTGCCAAAAAAGGGATAATCTCAGCATACCCGATTGTCCTCTCATCCAAAGTAAATCACCGAATTTTCAGCCCCACTCGAGCGGTCCCCTCTCACAGAAAATGGGAGTTGTTAGCCCCTGCTCTGTTGGAAGTAAGGGGGTTTCTCAGCAAACTCGATTATTCCCCCTTCCAAGGTACATCACCGAATTTTCAGCCCCACTCAAGCGGTCCCCCCTCACAGAAAATGGGAGCTTGTTAGCCCCTGCTCTTTTGCCAAAAAAGGGATAATCTCAGCAAACCCGATTGTCCTCTCATCCAAAGTAAATCACCGAATTTTCAGACCCACTCGATCGGTTCCCTCTCCCTGTGGGAGAGGGTTAGGGTGAGGGGCCCGTTTTCTTTGCTTAACTGACCGCCACTATTCCTGCGGAATACTGATAAAAATTAGGCATTGCCTTAACATTCTGTTGTGTCTGATACTTCGATCACAAATTTCCATTATTGAAGACTTATGAAGCAACCAACCGAACACCCGGGCCTCAGCCCTGCATTGACGCTGTTAATCGCGATGGCCACCGGCCTGGCGGTGGCCAGCAACTACTACGCCCAGCCGCTGCTGGAAACCATCGCACAAAACTTTAATCTATCGGTTAACCAGGCCGGATTTATCGTCACTGCGGCCCAGTTAGGCTATGCGGTTGGCCTGCTGTTTCTGGTGCCATTGGGCGATATGTTTGAGCGCCGTGGACTGATCGTCTTTATGACGCTGTTAGCCGCCGGGGGTATGCTGATCACCGCCTCCTCCAGCACCTTATCGATGATGATCCTCGGTACGGCTCTCACCGGCTTGTTCTCCGTCGTGGCCCAGCTTTTAGTGCCACTCGCCGCCACTTTGGCGCTCCCGGCAAAACGCGGTAAAACCGTCGGTGTGATCATGAGCGGCCTGCTTCTCGGCATTCTGCTGGCACGTACCGTCGCCGGTGCTTTGGCAGCCCTCGGCGGCTGGCGTACCATCTACTGGGTGGCCAGCGTGTTGATGATCCTGATGGCCCTGCTGCTGTGGCGCGCCTTGCCACGCTATAAGCTGCATTCCGGCCTGAATTACCCTCAGTTGCTGAAATCCATCTTTTCCCTGTTCTGCTTCACCCCATTGCTGCGTACCCGCGCGATCATCGGTGCTTTGTCGTTCGCCAACTTCAGCGTGCTATGGACCTCAATGGCTTTCCTGCTGGCATCCCCACCGTTCAGTTACTCCGAAGGCGTGATTGGGCTATTTGGCCTGGTGGGTGCTGCCGGTGCGCTAGCTGCCTCACGCGCCGGTCATCTGGCCGATAAGGGCAAAGCAGGGCTAACCACCAGCGTTGGGCTGATACTGCTGTTGCTGTCCTGGATCCCGATTGCGTTGGCACCGTACTCTCTCTGGGCACTGATTATCGGCATCCTGGTGTTGGATCTGGCGGTACAGGGGGTACATGTCACCAACCAAAGCGTGATTTACCGCATCATGCCAGAGGCGCGTAATCGCCTGACCGCCGGTTACATGACCAGCTATTTTATTGGGGGTGCCGTGGGTTCGGTGCTTTCCGCTGCCGCTTATCAACATGCTGGCTGGAACGGCGTAGCGGCGATTGGTGGCGTATTATGCGTGCTGAATCTGCTGACCTGGTGGTGTGGCAAGCGCCATGACCCGCAGGGGCCGGCCAGCAGCTAATTAGCAAGAAAATAATAACCCTGGAAATTTATTAGGCCGCAGGGTGTAAAAATTACTTACACTCTGGTAATATTGTCGCGGTAAATTATTGGCGACCTATACACCCTGCGCCCCGGACCACCATGAACGACCTTACTCACGTAAGTTTTCCTTCTATCCCCTCCGGTAGGGTGTCGTAGTTCCCCACTCATTTACATAAACAAATCTTATCCATCTCAGCCTGCGGAACGGCAGAATTTGTGCCTTCAATCACAAGACCTTAGAGTCTGTGGCGTTAAGCATTTACAAACAACTTACAAATGACACGAATTGCTAAATAATTCCCCTGACTGAAGATTTACATTATTAATCACCATCGTTACTATACCGAACGAAATTAATGAGGCACTAAATTATGGAAAGCTCGTTTACCCCCATAGAGCAAATGCTGAATTTCCGCGCCAAGCGTCAGAAAGACTTCCCATACCAGGAAATCCTGCTGACCCGCCTATGCATGCATATGCAAGGCAAGCTGTTGGAAAATCGCAACAAGATGCTGAAAGCACAGGGTATCAACGAAACCTTGTTTATGGCTCTCATTACGCTGGATGCGCAGGAAAACCACAGTATTCAGCCTTCTGAGCTAAGCTCAGCCCTAGGTTCGTCGCGCACCAATGCTACCCGCATTGCCGATGAACTAGAGAAACGTGGGTGGATTGAACGCCGGGAAAGCGATCACGATCGCCGCTGCCTGCATCTGCATATGACCCAGGCTGGGGAAGCGTTTCTCGAACAATTGCTGCCACCGCAGCATAAATGTCTGCACTTTCTGTGGTCTACACTGAACGACGAGGAGCAGCGGCAGCTTGAAATGCTGACGCGCAAATTGTTGACCCGTTTGGATCAGATGGAAGTTTCAGAACAGTTATCCCAATAATTTCTGTTCAGGTAATCATTTTATGCGATCCCCGTTAAACTGGAGATTCACCCCGCTGTTCGCCGTTCTGTTGCTGGCGGGGTGCGCATCTACCGATAATATTGCCCCGCAATCCAAGATGATGGATCCGCAACAACTGCAGCTTGCCCAGCCAAAGGTCAGCTCGCTTGCCATCAGCCCGCAATGGTGGCGCACGCTTAACGATCCCCAGCTTGACAGCCTGATGACCCAGACGCTGCAAAACTCGCCTTCGCTGCAACAAGCGGGCGCTCGCGTGCGTGAAGCCCAAAGCGTGGCGGGTGAAGCCAGTGCCGCCAACGGCCCTAACCTGGATCTGAATGCCAGTATCAACCGTCAGCGTGTGGCACAAAACACCAACCTGGGTTTTGGCTATCTGCCCAATCCGGTGTATGAGTCCTCCAACTCGCTGGGTCTGAATCTGGCTTATGAGTTTGACTGGTGGGGCAAATATCGCAATCAGGTCAACGCGGCAAAAGCGCAGATCGATGCAGCTCGTGCCGAGCAGGCGCAGGCCGCTCTGACGCTGACCAGTTCGGTTGCCTCTGCTTATTACCAGTTACAGGCGAATTACGCGCTTGAGAATGTGCTGCAACAAGAGGTGGATAACAATCAACGCCTGGCAGACCTGCGCCAAAAACAATATCAAGCCGGGATCTACGGCGTGGAAATCCCGCAACAGACCCAGGCACAAGCCGACAGTGCCAAGCAGCAGATCATCCAGCTGCAGTCACAGATTGAACAACTGAAACACCAGTTGGCCGCCCTGGCCGGTCTTGGCCCGAATGCGATGCAGTCTCTGCATCCGGTGGCCATGCCAAGCGAAGAACAGTTAGCCCCCAAAGGCGAACTCACCGCGGATTTGCTGGGTAAACGCCCGGATATCGTGGCACAGCGCCAACTGGTGGAGTCCTATAACCAACGGGTCAGTGCGGCACGCAAAGAGTTCTACCCTAGCCTGTCGATCTCGGCCTTTGCTGGCCTGACCACCACCAACGTCGGCGGTACCAGCCCGAATCTGTTTGAAGCCGCCAGCCAGGCGTGGGGCGTGGTTCCAGCCATTTCCCTGCCTATCTTCCATGCCGGTGCGCTACGCAGCAAGCTGGGTGAAGAGTCTGCACTCTACGATCAGGCGGTGGGCTCCTATAACCAAACGCTCGTCAATGCGTTACAGGAAACGGCCGACGCCATCACCATTCAACAGAGCAGTAGCAAGCAGCTGCTGCAGGCAACCTCTGCCTCCCAATCCATGCAGGAGGTGTACCGGGTCGCCAACGCCAAATACCAGGCAGGGATTATTGGGCGTGATGAACTGTTGACCAGCCAGACGCAGCTATTACAGCAGCAACAGGCACAACTGAATGCCAGCAGCAACTTGATGCAGGCGAAGATAGCATTGGTACGCGCGTTGGGGGGTGGCTACCAGGCCCCGGCGGCAGCGGAACCTAAAGAATAATTTTAGAGCGTGGAGAATACCATGAGTGCAAGCGCGGAAACTCAAACCCCGCAGCAACCGGCTGGCAAAAAACGGCAGCGTAAATTCTGGCTGCTGTTGTTGACGTTTATTTTTGTGGTTATTGGGGTGGCCTATTTAGTGTATTGGTTCCTGGTGCTGCGTCATCACCAAGAAACCGACGATGCCTACGTGGCTGGCAATCAGGTGCAGATCATGGCCCAGGTTTCCGGTAGCGTGAACAGCGTTACCTTCGATAACACCGATTTTGTCCGCAAAGGCGATGTGCTGTTAACGCTGGATCCTACCGACGCCGAGCAGGCGTTTGAGCGGGCCAAAACCGCGCTGGCCAACAGCGTGCGCCAAACGCATCAGTTAGTGATCAACGGTAAGCAATACCAGGCTAACATTGCGCTGCGCAAATCCGATTTAAGCAAAGCAGAAAACGATCTCAAGCGCCGTGTCGTGCTGGGCAACGCCGATGCCATTGGCCGTGAAGAGCTGCAACATGCGCGTGACGCGGTAGACAATGCCAAAGCAGCACTGGAAGTCGCAGTGCAGCAATACAATGCCAATCAGGCGATGGTGCTGAATACGCCGTTGGATCAACAGCCCGCAGTGCTGCAAGCCGCCGCACAGATGCGCGACGCCTGGATGGCACTGCAACGTACCCGCATCGTCAGCCCAATCACCGGTTTCGTTTCGCGCCGCAGCGTGCAAGTTGGCGCGCAGATCTCTCCAGGGACGCCTCTGCTAGCCGTAGTGGCACCGGATCATGTCTGGGTGGATGCCAACTTTAAAGAAACGCAGATTGCCAATATGCGTATCGGCCAAGAGGCCACCGTAGTGAGTGACCTGTACGGTAGCGACGTGGTGTTCAAAGGCAAGGTCGTGGGTATCGATATGGGTACCGGCAGCGCGTTCTCACTGCTGCCTGCACAGAACGCTACCGGCAACTGGATCAAAGTGGTGCAGCGTTTACCGGTGCGTATCGAACTGGATGCGCAACAGGTTGCCAAGCATCCTCTGCGTATCGGCCTTTCTACGCTGGTCACGGTCGACACCACTAATCTGGACGGCCTGGTGCTCTCCGATACGGTACGTCAAAAACCGCTGTTTGAAACCAGCGCGCTGACGCTAGACCTGGCGCCGGTGGATCAGATGATCGCCGATGTGATCCATGCAAACGCCGGTTAAGCGAGCGGGAGACTACCTTGGCACAGAAACCGCTTGAAGGTGCCCAGCTCGCCTGGATGACGGTCGCGCTCGCCATGGCGACCTTTATGCAGGTGCTGGACTCCACCATTGCCAACGTGGCGATACCGACCATTTCGGGTAATCTCGGGTCTTCCAACTCGCAGGGAACCTGGGTGATCACCTCGTTTGGGGTGGCCAACGCCATCTCCATTCCGATCACCGGCTGGTTGGCGAAACGCGTGGGTGAAGTTCGCCTGTTCCTGTGGTCCACGGCGCTGTTTGCCCTGGCCTCCTGGCTGTGCGGTATTTCCAACAGTCTGGGCATGCTGATCTTCTTCCGCGTGATCCAGGGCGTGGTGGCCGGGCCGTTGATCCCGCTATCGCAGAGTTTGTTGCTGAATAACTATCCCCCCGCCAAACGATCGATGGCCTTGGCGCTATGGTCGATGACAGTGATCGTCGCGCCGATTTTCGGGCCGATCCTTGGCGGCTATATCAGCGATAACTATCACTGGGGCTGGATCTTCTTCATCAACATCCCGATCGGACTGTTTGTGATCCTGGTAGCCATGTCAACACTGAAAGGTCGGGAGACCAAAACCGAGATCAAACCGATCGATACCGTCGGGCTGGTGCTGCTGGTGGTTGGCATCGGTGCGTTGCAGATCATGCTCGATCAGGGCAAGGAGCTGGACTGGTTCAACTCGACCGAGATCATTGTCCTGACCATCGTCGCGGTAGTGGCACTGGTGTTCCTGGTGGTGTGGGAGCTGACGGACGATCACCCGGTAGTGGATTTGTCGCTGTTTAAATCGCGCAACTTTACCATCGGTTGTCTATGTATCAGCCTGGCCTATCTGCTGTATTTTGGGGCGATCGTACTGCTGCCACAGTTGCTACAGGAGGTATATGGCTACACCGCCACCTGGGCAGGTCTGGCGTCTGCGCCGATCGGGTTGCTGCCGGTGATCTTGTCACCGATTATCGGCCGCTTCGGTAACCGGTTGGATATGCGCCGTCTGGTCACCTTCAGCTTCATCATGTATGCCGTGTGCTTCTACTGGCGCGCCTACACGTTTGAACCGGGGATGGATTTTGGCGCTTCCGCCTGGCCGCAGTTCTTCCAGGGCTTTGCCATCGCCTGCTTCTTTATGCCGCTGACGACCATTACCCTATCTGGGTTGCCGCCGGAGCGCATGGCGGCGGCATCGAGCCTGTCGAACTTTACCCGTACCTTGGCGGGTTCTATCGGCACCTCGATCACCACCACGCTTTGGACCAGCCGGGAGGCGATGCATCACTCACAACTGAGCGAGTTTGTGAATCCGTTCAACCCGCAATCGCAGGAGATGTACAGCAAACTGGAGCAGCTTGGCATGAGCAAGCAACAGGCTTCGGCGTATATCGCCAACGAGATCACCGCGCAGGGGCTGATCATCTCGGCCAACGAGATATTCTGGCTATCGGCAGGGGTGTTCCTGATCCTGTTGGCGCTGGTCTGGTTCGCCAAACCACCGTTCAGTTCCGGGGGTGGCGGGGGCGGCGCCCACTGATCGGGTGACGCCCATAAACTCCAATGGAAGTGGCTAAAAATCTGCTGTGATATGGGGCGGTTCAAAGATGGACCGCCTCATAGAATTGAATAATGCTTTCCCCATCGACCTAATTTTGTGGATTTTGGGTACATAAAAGACAACAATAATGCCGCAGTGCCAGAAGGGATATTAGTTGAATTTATAAACTTTTCTAACAGGGAATCTCTGGGTTAAAAGCATGATAAAAAAAACACTGATCGCAGCAATGAGCCTTGGTATGGTTGGTTGTGCTGGCATGAAAATACCTGCCTACACAGAAGTCAAAGCAAGTCCGTATTATGATGAATGCCGCGAGTTCGCCGCCGATGTGTATAACAATGATGGGTACAGCAAACTCGTCAATGACACAGTACTACGCATGAACGAGCAAAAAGCTCAGGCTATCGTGTCTGGATGTGTGGTCACTATGGGGAAAAACAGTCTAGAAGAAGCCAAATTTGATATGAAACAAAAGGCCGTAACTTACGGAATCATCAGTGCTGCTTGCGACACCCCTTCGTGCCAGGCTGATACGGAACAACAGCTGAAAGCTTTTACCCTTGGCAGCTTTTATGCGACACAAAAGAAATTTCCTGAGGAAAAGAAAGTTGAGAAAGCTGATTTTTAAGAGCGAGCCAGATTATCGATCGTCAGTGCGCTCATTTTAGTATTATCCCTTCTCGTTGTTATTTTGCCCAATCCTCCAGTATCAGGTCCGTTAGCCGTTCAAACTTCCGCGTATTATTGGTCACCTGAATCGCACCGGTCGCAATGGATAGATCAAAGCCCTGGCTTTGCGGCCAGGGCTTTGTCATTAATCGGATTCTATATAGCGTAAAGCATTACGCCTGATTCTGACGCCACCAATCGGCCAACAGAATACCAGTTGCTACCGAGACGTTCAGGCTTTCTACTTTGCCAGTCCCGCCGATAGACACGCTCATATCACCCTGTTGCCAAGCGCTGTCACTCAGGCCATCACGTTCCTGGCCCAATACCAGCACCATCTTGGTTGGCAGTTTAGCCTGCGCCAACGGCGTGCCTTTATGGCTGGAGGTGGTGACGATGGTATAACCCGCTTTGCGGAACGTATCCAGCACGGAGAGGAAGTCATCGGCATTGATTGCCTTGATGTGTTCCGCCCCGCCTTCAGCCGTACGCACCGCGGCACCAGACTCCAGCACAGCTGGATCCTGAAGCAATACGCCGTTCACGCCAAAGTGAGCACAAGAACGAACGATCGCACCCAGGTTGTGTGGGTTGCCCACTTCTTCCAGTGCCAGCACGCAATCTTTGGCCGGTGCGTTCTGCAGGTAAGCCTGCGCATCCAGACCTTGACGCTTTTTAATCAGGAAGCACACGCCGCCGTGATGTTCGGTACCGGACGCTTTGGCCAGTTCCTCTTCATCCACCACATGGTAAGCCTTGCGGTTAGCCGCCATCCAGCGCAGTGCCTCACGGAAACGTGGGGTTACGGATTGCACAAACCAGGCACGGACGATGGCATCTGGGCGGCTGGCGAACAGGGCTTTACAGGCGTTCTCACCGTAAACACGCGTTTCTTCCGCACGTTGGCGGCGCAGCTGCTCGGGATCGATAAAGCTTTTGCCACTGATGCCACCATGATCGAACGCCGGTTCTTCTTGCGGAGCACGGGACACGGTTTTCCACGGTGATTCATAACCACCGCTGTCTTCGGTACGCGCCGGACGGCGAGGACGATCGCTTTCACTGCTGCTGCGGCGGGGATCGGTACCCCGACGGTCACCACCGCGCGCCTTATCCTGACCGGCACGGCCAGAGCGTGCATTGTCAGCCGGGCGGCCTTTGCCGTCAGGTCGTTTATTCTTGTTACGGTTGTCGCCGCTATCGTCGTCACTACGGACGAACATCACTTTAACTTTACCGTTCTTGCCACTAAATGAATCGTTCATTGTCTTCTCCACCAACGCGCAGGGCGCGAAGATTACCTGATGTTGGTGCGCTAAGCCACCAACTTGCGCTAAAAGCTGGCATCTATCAAATTCATCGAACAAATCACTTGGTCGAATGCCGCGCTTTTACCGATAATAAGCAACATTAAAAATACATATTCGCAGCTCATTATGCTGCGTCTCCCCAGAGGTAGCCATGAATACAGTTTGTGCAGCTTGTAATGCCACCAACCGCGTGCCGGAAGAACGTCTGGCGGACGGCGCCAAATGTGGCCGCTGCGGCCATGAATTGTTCGACGGTGAAGTGATTAACGCCACCGCCGCCACGTTGGACCAGCTCCTGCAAGACGACTTGCCGATCGTGGTCGATTTCTGGGCCCCGTGGTGTGGCCCATGCCGCAGCTTCGCGCCGATCTTTGAAGACGTGGCACAGGAGCGCGCTGGCAAGGTGCGCTGCGTGAAGGTCAACACCGAAGCCGAACCCGAGTTGAGCGCCCGCTTCCGCATTCGCAGCATCCCCACCATCATGGTGTTCCGTGAAGGCAAGATGGTCGATATGCTCAACGGCGCGATGCCGAAAGCGCCGTTCGATAACTGGCTTGACGAGCTAGTTTAACGTAAAAGCGTTTACTATGCCGCCAGTTGTTGTCGGCATCTCATCGGCTATGCCTAACCCAGAAAGCCTGTGCGCCTCTCCCGCCGGGCTTTTTTCTGCGCTACAATAGTGGTTTTTTCAGGATAGCTATGACTGACAACGCCGTACTTCGTCTGCGCCAAGGCCGTTTAGACCGCGCTACCCGCCCGTTTCTGGCCCGGGGTAGCCGCGCCGTACGCTGTCAGGGCTGTTTGTTGCCACAGCAAAACTGCCTGTGCGCCACTATCAAACCGCAGCAGGCCAATAGCCGCTTTTGCCTGATCATGTTCGGTGCAGAGCCGTTGAAACCCAGCAATACCGGCCGCCTGATCGCCGATATCCTGCCTGATACCCAGGCGTTTACCTGGTCGCGCACCGAAGTCGATCCGGGCCTGCTGGCGGCCATCAACGATCCCACTCGTCAACCCTACGTGGTATTCCCGGCCTCTTATGCCGATGCGGATCGCCCGGTGGTCAGCAGCCTGCCCACTGGTGGCAAGCCGCCTTTATTTATCATGCTCGACGGTACCTGGTCGGAAGCGCGCAAGATGTTCCGTAAAAGCCCTTATCTGAATCAGTTCCCGGTCTTTTCACTGAACGTGTTGGCCTCATCGGACTATTTGCTACGTATTGCCAGCCGCCCTGAACAGCACTGTACGGCAGAAGTGGCTGCCGCCCTGCTGCAACAGGCGGGGGATGAGCAGGCCGCAACCGGGCTGAGCCAACATTTCAATTACTTCCGTGAACAGTATCTGGCCGGGAAACCTCACCGCCCAGAGGCACCGGTCACAGCAAATCAGCCACAAAGCGCCTAGAATCAGACGATAATTTGCCTCTTTCAGGTAAACCGATCAGGAGCAGGAGCCGCACATGAGCCAGAGAGGGTTAGAAGCGCTATTACGTCCCAAATCGATTGCCGTGCTCGGTGCTTCGCAACAGCCCGGGCGGGCGGGCTACCTGATGATGCGCAATCTGCTGGCTGGTGGATTTACCGGCCCGATAATGCCGGTCACGCCGCGCTATAAGGCAGTCTGCGGCGTGATGGCCTATCCCGACGTGGCCAGCCTGCCGTTAACTCCCGATCTGGCTGTGCTGTGTACCAATGCCCAGCGTAACCTGGCATTGATCGAAGCCCTGGGTAAACGCGGCTGCAAAACCGCCATCGTACTTTCCTCCCCCGTGGAACAATTCGCCGAGCTGAAGGCCACCGCGCAACGTTACTCAATGCGCCTGCTGGGGCCAAACAGCCTGGGCTTACTGGCGCCTTGGCAAGGTATCAACGCCAGCTTTTCACCGGTCCCCATTCAGAGAGGCAAGCTGGCATTTATCTCCCAGTCTGCCGCCGTGGCGAACACCATTCTGGACTGGGCGCAACAGCGGGAGGTTGGCTTCTCCTACTTCATCGCGTTAGGGGATAGCCTGGATATCGACGTCGACGATCTGCTCGACTTCCTGGCCCGCGACAGCAAAACCAGCGCCATTCTGCTGTATCTGGAAAACATCAACGACGCACGGCGTTTCCTTTCCGCCTCCCGCAGTGCCTCACGCAATAAACCGATCCTGGTGATCAAAAGTGGCCGTAGCCAACAAGCACAGCAACTGCTTAACAGCCAGCAGGGATTGGACGCCGCCTACGATGCTGCCATCCAACGCGCCGGTTTGCTGCGTGTGCAGGATACTCACGAGCTGTTTTCCGCCGTGGAAACCTTAAGCCATATGCACCCGCTGCGCGGTGAGCGGCTGATGATTATCAGCAACGGCGCGGCCCCCGCAGCCATGGCGCTGGACGAGTTACTAGCCCGTAACGGCAAGCTGGCAACCTTGACCGAGGAAACGCAGGAGAAACTTAGCGCCGCCCTGCCGGAGTTTATTCGGCCCGGCAATCCTATCGATCTGCGTGATGATGCAACACCCAAGCGCTATCTGGCAGCTCTGCAACCGCTGCTCGACAGCCATGACTACGACGCCCTGCTGCTGATCCATGCCCCTAGCGCCGCCTCTCCGGGCACTGAGACCGCCGAACGGCTGATCGAGGCCATCCGCCAGCACCCACGTGGGAAACGCATTACGCTGTTAACCAACTGGTGTGGCGAATACTCCTCTCAGGAAGCTCGCCGCCAGTTTACCGAGGCCGGGCTCCCAACCTATCGCACGCCAGAAGGCGCGGTCACCGCGTTTATGCATATGGTGGAATACCGCCGTAACCAGAAGCAACTGAAGGAAACTCCGGCGCTACCGATTGGGCTTACGGCCAATACCGCCGCCGCGCACCAGTTAATCCATCAGGCGTTGGCCGAAGGAGCAAGCCAGTTGGATACCCATGAAGTCCAACCAATTTTGCAGGCTTACGGCCTCAGCACCCTGCCAACCTGGATTGCCAGTGACAGCGCCGAAGCGGTGCACATTGCCGAACAGATTGGCTACCCAGTGGCGCTGAAACTGCGTTCTCCAGATATCTCGCATAAATCCGAGGTACAGGGGGTCATGCTTTATCTACGAACCGCCACTGAGGTGCAACGTGCGGCGGAAGCGATCCTTGATCGGGTGAAGCGTACTTATCCGCAAGCGCGCATCCACGGTCTGTTGGTGCAAAGCATGGCTAACCGTGCCGGAGCACAGGAATTGAGGATTGCCGTCGAACAGGACGCGACCTTCGGCCCGCTGATAATGCTCGGCGAAGGCGGCATCGAATGGCGCAAGGAAAACCAGGTCGCCGTTGCCCTGCCGCCGTTGAATATGGCGCTGGCACGTTATCTGGTATTGCAGGCGGTGAAAGGGGGCAAAATCAGAGGTCGCAGCGCGCTAAGGCCGCTTGATATCCCGGGCCTGAGCCGCCTGTTGGTGCAGGTTTCCAACCTGATCCTCGACTGCCCGGAGATCTCACGTCTCGATATTCATCCGGTATTAGCCTCCGGCAGCGAATTTACCCTGCTGGACGTTTCCATGCAGTTAACGCCTTTCAGTGGCGATCCACAGGCACGGCTGGCGATCCGCCCTTATCCCCATGAGCTGGAAGAAAGCATTGAATTAAAAGACGGTTCCCAATGCCTGTTCCGTCCGATCCTGCCAGAGGATGAACCGGCGCTGAAGCACTTTATCGACCGGGTCACCAAGGAAGATCTCTATTACCGCTACTTTAGTGAGATCAACGAGTTTAGCCACGACGATTTGGCTAACATGACCCAAATCGACTACGATCGAGAAATGGCTTTCGTAGCGGTACGCGATGGCGAAGAGATCATCGGCGTGACGCGCGCCCTGTCAGATCCGGACAACACCGACGCCGAATTCGCCGTATTGGTGCGTTCCGATCTGAAAGGCTTGGGCCTGGGCCGGCAGCTGTTGATGAAAATGATTGGCTATGCGCGAGCGCAAGGCCTGACCCGCCTGACAGGCATCACCATGCCGAATAACCGCGGAATGGTCACGCTGGCACAAAAGCTGGGGTTCAAGGTCGATGTGCAAATTGACGAGGGGATTGTCAATTTAACCCTGCCGCTACAGGATGGGGCGAGGCCGTGACCGCTGTCGCAATGTAATACGAATCCACCACTTAACGCCAAAACATACGCACAATCGGGGCAACTAGTGGTATTATCGCCCGATTGTTCGAAGTATTGTGTTCATGAAAGTGGCGTTCCGGCCATCCAAATATGAGAGAAGAAGCGCACTGTGATGTTGTCAAAATTTAAACGTAGCAAACATCAACAACACCTTGCACAACTGCCCAAACTCCCCCAGACGGTTGCTGATGTCCGTACCCTTTTTACGCCGGCTGATTTCCGTGCAACGTTGCTGGAATCGATCGCTAACGCAACAACCCGTATTTATCTGGTAGCGCTCTATCTGGAGCATGACGATGCGGGCCGCGACATCCTCAATGCGCTCTATCAAGCCAAGCAGCAGCGCCCTGAGCTGGAGATCTGCGTGTTGGTAGACTGGCATCGCGCTCAACGTGGGCGTATCGGTGCAGCAGCGGCCAATACCAATGCCGACTGGTACTGCGCCATGGCGGCACAACACCCGCAGGTTTCGGTGCCGATTTACGGCGTTCCGGTCAATACTCGCGAAGCGCTGGGCGTACTGCATTTAAAGGGCTTTGTCGTTGACGATACGGTGATCTACAGCGGTGCGAGTATCAATGATGTCTATCTGCACCAGCATGAGAAGTATCGTTACGATCGCTATCAGCTGATCACCAATAATCTGTTGGCGGTGACTCTGTGCGATTACATCAAACAGCATCTGTTAACCGCCGGTGCCGTGCAGCGTCTTGATCGTGATGACAGACCCAAAAGCCTCGAGATCAAGAACGAAACCCGCCTGTTCCGTTTTGGCCTACGCCGTGCCGCCTATCAATTTCAGGGGAACGCCAGTAATGATGAGCTGGCCGTCACCCCGTTAGTCGGCCTGGGCAAACAGAGCATTCTGAACAAAACGATCCACCACCTGATGTCCAGCACCGATCAGAAACTGACGCTGTGCACGCCTTACTTCAACCTGCCAGCCTTGCTGGTGCGCAATATCATTTATCTGCTGCGCCAAGGGAAGCAGGTGGAAATTATCGTGGGTGACAAGACGGCCAATGACTTCTACATTCCTGAAGATCAGCCGTTCAAGATTATCGGCGCGCTGCCTTATCTTTACGAAATCAACCTGCGTCGCTTCCTGAGCCGCCTGCAACGCTATGTCGATACCGGCCAGCTGATTGTGCGCCTGTGGAAAGACGGCGATAACAGCTATCACCTGAAAGGGATGTGGGTCGATGACGAGTGGCAGTTGATCACCGGCAACAACCTCAACCCGCGCGCCTGGCGGCTGGATCTGGAGAACGCCATTCTGTTCCACGATCCCAAGCACGAAATGCAGGAACAGCGGCATAAAGAGTTGGAAACGATCCGCACCCATACCACGGTGGTGGGCCACTATCTCGAATTGCAAAGTATTCAGGAGTATCCGGTCAAGGTACGCAAACTGATCCGTCGTCTGCGTCGGATCCGTATTGACCGTTTGATTAGCCGTATCCTGTAAACTCGCTATAATTGACTGCACCACAGCCCGGCAACGCCGGGCTTTTTTGTCCATATTGAGACAGGATGTTTTCACTATGCGCCCACTCCGCCTGCTTATACTCCTTCCGGTACTGTTGTTCTCCAGTGGCTGTACCCACATGGCCAATGATAGTTGGACCGGCAAAGACAAGGCTCAACACTTTGTCGCTTCCGCTGCATTTGCGGCCACTGGCGCGGCTTATGGCGATCATCATAACTGGAATGAGGCACGTAGCCGCAGTTTTGGCCTGCTATTTTCGATTGGCCTGGGCGCGGCGAAAGAGCTGTATGACAGCCGGGAAGGCGGTACGGGCTGGAGCTGGAAGGATTTTGCCTGGGATGTGGCAGGGGCTGCGACGGGGTACAGTATTTATCATCTGGCGCGTTGAGGGCCGGTTAATTTAAGCCAGATCGAGTAATGACCCCTCACCCTAACCCTCTCCCCCAGGAGAGGGAACCGATCGAGCTCGCTGTTTTCTCTGCGTCATACCCCATCCTTAGGCTTACTCATCACTGCCGAAGTAATAAGGTTCCCATTTCCCGAAGCGGCACAGGCTTATCCACGACGCCGGTCTGCTCCCTCTCCCTCACTCGGGTGTTCAGGATGTTCCCGGTCGTTGCATTGGGAGAGGGCT
>NZ_JBNDIN010000019.1:0-77777 GCF_050434425.1 Serratia sp. 2723 | reverse complement strand
GAGACGAGAACGGGAGTATGAAAGAGAAATCAGGGAGAAAAGGGCAAAATATCCCTTTAAAAACAATGCCGGTCACCTTAAGTGACCGGCATTAGCCCGAGGGCGGCCTTGCTATTGGTGTAAAAAATTATTTCAGGCCCAGGGCCTTGGCAACGCCGCTACCGTAATCGGGATGTACCTTGGTGAACAGCTCAACCTGACGGCGTTGGATCTGTTCCGGTACCTGCGACAGTTCACCGGCGATACGGGTGAACATACGTTGATGCTCCTCGGCACTCAGCAGATTGAACAGCGCACGCGGTTGGCTGTAGTAATCGTCGTCTTCACGATGATTCCAGTGATCGGCGGCACCTTCGATGCTCAATGGCGGCTCGCTGAAATCTGGCTGCTCCTGGAACACCCCAAAGCTGTTTGGCTCATAGGTTGCGCCGTTGCCGCTGTTACCATCCACCCGCATCGCCCCATCGCGATGATAGTTATGGAACGGGCATTTGGCAGCGTTGACCGGGATTTGGTGATGGTTAACGCCCAGGCGGTAGCGGTGCGCATCGCCATAGGAGAACAGACGGCCCTGCAACATTTTATCCGGCGAGAAGCTAACGCCAGGTACCACGTTGGCCGGGTTCATGGCCACTTGTTCCACTTCGGAGAAGTAGTTATCCGGGTTGCGGTTCAACTCGAAGAAGCCGACATCGATCAGCGGGTAGTCGCCATGCGGCCAGACTTTGGTCAGGTCAAACGGGTTATACGGGGTTTGTGATGCTTCATGCTCTGGCATGATCTGGATTTGCAGTTTCCAACGCGGGAAGTCACCGTTCTTGATGGAGTCGAACAGATCGCGCTGCGAACTTTCACGATCTTTGGCGATGATGGCTTCTGCTTCATCGTCCATCAGGTTTTCGATGCCTTGCTCACAGCGGAAGTGGAATTTGACCCAGAAACGCTCGTTATTGGCATTGATAAAGCTGAAGGTATGGCTGCCGAAACCGTGCATATGACGATAGGATTTAGGCAGGCCACGGTCGCTGAAGTCGATGGTCAACTGGTGCAGTGATTCAGGCAGATGGGAGAAGAAGTCCCATTTGTACACCGGATTGCGCAGGTTGGTGTGCGGATCGCGTTTTACCACGTGGTTCAGGTCGGGGAATTTCAGCGGATCGCGCAGGTAGAACACTGGAGTATCGTTACCTACCAGATCCCAGTTACCCTCCTCGGTATAGAACTTCATGGCGAAGCCACGGATATCACGTTCGGCGTCGGCAGCCCCGCGCTCACCGGCAACGGTAGAGAAGCGGACGAACATCTCGGTTTGCTTGCCAATCTCAGAGAAGAGTTTTGCGCGGGTGTATTGGGTTATATCGTGGGTGACGGTAAAGGTGCCGTAAGCTCCGGAACCCTTGGCGTGCATACGACGCTCTGGGATCACCTCACGGTCAAAGTGGGCCAGTTTTTCCAGGAACCAAACGTCTTGAAGTAGCATCGGGCCGCGCTTACCGGCGGTGATCACGTTATTATTATCAACAACGGGCGCACCAGCCGCGGTAGTTAATCCTTTCTTGCTCATCAATTGCTCCTTACTGTGTTGCAGTTAAGTTGATAGCTCAGTTTCGGGTGCTGTAGATCTTCATCATGTTAACTAGTGAAAAGGCCTGCCCTGTTGACCTCCATTAAAGGCACTACTAGTTGTAGACTTATTCTCAGCCCTCGGCAAATAGGTAGCACTTATCGTTGTAATTTTGGGGGTAACGGATTCTTATTTATTTACAGTTTATTGAAAAATTAACGGGTTATTGCTTTAAATTAGCCGGAAACTGATGACAACTCGGTTACACTTACCCGCGAATTTTTTCCGGTGCCAGACATCATCACTCCCTGATGATGAAGAATGAAAAGGATCAATAATGAACAAAACTTTAGTCGCGTGTGCAGCAGGTTTGCTGTTTGTGGCTGGCTCTGCCAATGCGATCAGCGTGAGTGGTGAGGCAGGGGAACATTACACCAACCTTGGTGTTGGTTTAGGCGGCACAACGGCGGGCTTGGGGATCAGCGGCAACTGGATCCGTAGCGATCATGATGGTGACATCGGGAGCCTGGGGCTGAGCTTCGGCCTGCCGGTTGGGCCTTTGACGGCCACCGTGGGCGGCAAGGCCATTTATCTTAGTCCGGAAGATGGCAAAGATGGCGGAGCATTGGCATTGGGGGGCGGTCTGCAATGGGATCTCAACCGCTATCTCAGTCTGTATGGCGAAGGCTATTTTGCGCCGGAGTCTTTGACCAGCGGGGCAAAAGCCTACAACGAAGCTAATGGCGGGCTGCGCTTAAACGTGCGTCCGTTCAATGTGGATGTCGGTTATCGTTACATCAACATTGAAGGTAAAGACGGCAACCGCGACAACGCGATAGCCGATGGCCCTTATATCGGTGTGGGCGTGGGCTTCTGATCCTGCCTGCTATTAAAGGGGCGTCATGCGGCGCCCCAATGTTCTCCGCTTTAGCCGATGGCCGGTAACAGCCCGCTGGCGATGCTGATCTGAATGGCAATCACTGCCACCCCACAGACAAACACCAACGCCAACGCTGGCGTTCCGCCCCAGACTCGATAGCTGGCCTGATGCCGCCGACGAGTTTTCCAGACCAGCAGGGAAGGTAGCAACAGGGCGAGCACGGACAGCGCAATTGCCGCGAACCCGAGTGCCAGCACAAAACCGCGCGGATAGAACAGTGCGAATGCCAATGGCGGCAGGAAGGTGATGGCACCGGTCTGCAAGCGGCCCCGCACGTTATCCCGGCGTTTGAACAGATCGGCCAGGAAGTCGAACAACCCGAGCGAAACCCCCAGGAATGAGGTTGCCAGCGCCAAATCGGCAAACAGGTGCACCGCCAGTTCGACATGAGGCGACGCGACCACGTCGCGCACCGCTTGCAATAAACCGTTCAGCCCGGCCTGCTGTGCCAGAATGCCGACAAAGGTGGTGGAACTGATGCTGCCCAGCGTCGCCAACTGCCAGAAGATATAAGCCACTAACGGGATGGCACTGCCGATGATAAAGATCCAGCGCAGCTTACGGATGTTACCGCCCATATAGTTGACGATGCTGGGTACGCTGCCGTGGAAACCAAACGAAGTGAAGATCACCGGGATGGCCGAAAGCGCCAGCCCTTGTTCCAGCGGGAGCGTCAGCAGGTTGGTTTGCTGGATGTGCGGCATCATCAGGCCAAGCATGACGATCAGGAAAATCGACTTGGCGGTAAACAGGATACGGTTGAACAGATCTACCGAATGGGTGCCGATGCAGACGATCCCCCCCGCGACCAGAGTGAACAGCAGCACGCCGAGGTAAGTCGGGAAGTCCTGAGAAGTCCACTGGCTGATGCTGACAGCCAACAGTTCGCCAGCGCCACTGATATAGGCTGCGGTCAGCGCATACATCAAGAACATCATGCTGAAACTGGTAAGCCACTGGCCACCGCCGCCCAGATAACGTTTGGCCAGCGTTCCCAGACCGGTGTCCGCCTGCTCATGCTGATAAACTTCGACCAGCAGCAGCGCGGTGTAACACATCAATAACCACAGCCCGACCAGCAGTGCCAGCGTTACGCCAAAACCTACGCCCGCTGCCGCCAGGGGCATAGCCAGCATCCCTGCACCAATGGTGGTGCCTGCCACGATAAAAACACTGCCCAGCGTGCGATTCTTCACGTTTTTCTCTGCTATTGGATAATTTAGGGGCGTTTACGGGGCCCTATTTTTAGTGCGGCAGAATAGTTGATTGCCGATTTTGTGTCAAACCGGCGTTACGTCTGATGTACATTTATGTTTACGGTTGTGGGTGGGGCTGCGGCGGCAATAAAAAATGTCCTTAGACCGCAATATCGTGCGCTGCGTAGTGAAAAGTTATGTATGGGCTTCTATAGTGGAGGGATCTGAACATAAGGGAGAGATCAATGTTAAGGGTGGAGATGCTCAGCACCGGTGATGAAGTGCTGCATGGACAAATTATTGATACCAACGCCGCCTGGCTGGCAGATTATCTGTTCCAGCAAGGCTTACCGATGAGCGGGCGAGAAACGGTGGGGGACAGCCTCTCCTCTCTGGTCGAAATCTTGCTGGAACGCAGCCATATCGCCGATGTGCTGATCGTCAACGGTGGCCTGGGGCCAACCAGCGACGATCTCAGTGCGTTGGCAGCGGCAAAGGCTTGCGATACCGAGCTGGTCGAACTGCCTGCATGGATCGCGCGTATGGAGGCATACTTTGCTGAACGTGGTCGCCCAATGGCGGCTTCCAACCGTAAACAGGCGCAGATCCCGGCTAATGCGGAAATGCTGGATAATCGCGTCGGTACCGCCTGTGGCTTTGCATTAACGCTGAACAAGTGCCGGATGTTCTTTACGCCGGGCGTGCCTTCCGAATTTAAAGTGATGGTAGAAGAGCAGATCCTGCCGCGCCTGCGCCAAGGTTTTACTCTGCCTGAACCGCCGTTGTGTCTGCGCCTGACCACCTTCGGGACTTCGGAAAGCGACCTGGCCGCCGAACTGGACGGTATGCCTTTACCGCCGGGTGTGGTACTGGGTTATCGCTCTTCCAGCCCGATTATTGAATTGAAGTTGACCGGTCCGCAGGCTCAGCGTGCCGCGATGGAACAAGCCTGGCAGCGAGTGCGGCAGGTTGCGGGTGACAATACGATTTTTGAAGGCACGGCTGGGCTACCGGCAGAGCTGACGCAACGTTTACAGCAGCAGAACTTGACGTTGGCGCTCAGCGAGCAATTTACCGCTGGGCTAATCAATTTGCAGTTGCAGAGCGAAGCGGCTCCGCTGGCCGGTGGCGAACTGTTACCTGCGCATTGTTCCGAGACGCTGGCAACGGTGCTGGCGCGAGCCCAGTCTTTGGCTCAGCTCACCGGTGCGCAACTGGCGTTGGCGGTGAGCGCCATGGCAGGGGATCGTGTCAGCGTTGCTCTGCATACGCCAAAAGGCGGTATTGGCCAGACGGTGAGCTATCGTGCATCACGTCATAGCCTGCGTTTACGTCAGGAGTCGGTTGCGATGCTGGCGCTGGATATGCTGCGCCGCTGGCTGAATGGCGGCCAGGTTTGCGGCCAAAACGGCTGGCTGGAAATTGTGGAAATTATCGAGTAGCAATATCAACATTCCTCAGTAGTTTCAAAACCGTAGGGGCCTCATGCTGTAAATCGGGCGCAGCGTGCGGCGCCCCTACGGTCGAGCATGGGCGTTCCCCACCAATTCAGCAAATCTTCACTGTCGCCCCTATGGCCGAATAACGGCAGGCTGGGGAATAGCCGATATTATCGCAGAGAAATTTGTTGATAGCGCTGATATATCCCTTATCGATTGTTTCTTTTTTGTTTAATTATTGTGTGCGTATTCTTGGTGCGCTCTCTGGTATCTTATTGATTATTGGCAATAATTAAAAATTATAAGTTAATTATTTACGTTTTTTTATTAACTTTTTATTATTTATAGTTATTGCCTATCAAACGACAGAAATTTACTGGGGTTTATGTCTTCCAAAAGCTATGACAGTTGATTTATCATCCTGCCCCTCATTTTTTCTTGGTGGTTTTTTGTTTCAATAAAATCCAAAAAATTGGCATTAGATGTCTATTTGTTGGTTTTTCATGGATGAAGTATCTATTGCAGGGATAGTCGACGTTGGTTAATCTCAAAAATGGTACTTAAATGAAATTGTGTAAAATGACAGCGCTGTCCCTTGCCTTCGCGAGCTCTGTCGCTTCCCTCTCTGCAATGGCTGCAGAATCAGCTCAAATTACGGTAAAGGGTTCTATCGTTCCTACCGCCTGTTCTATCTCTGTTGACGGCTCAGTTGATTTCGGCAATTTGAAAGAAAGCGAACTGAAAGGAAAACCGAAAGAGCAGAATGCCTATCAGATAGGCCATAAGCCCGTTAATTTTAATATCCAATGCAACTCTGCAGCAAAAGTGGCGTTATCTGCACAGGCGGATACCCCGGTTCTTAAGGCGCTCACTACCGGTGTTGTGAGTTATATCAACGATGCTGAAAAAACGACTCGTTCCGATATTGGCCAGCTTGCATCCCTGGGAACATCTGAAGATAAAACCGTAGGCTATTATACCGTCGCGCTTGAAAGTGTGACCTTGGATAGCAAAGATACCGAGTTTTTGTCCTCCAAAGATAATGGAAGCAACTGGACCGCAGTTGCTAATAGCGATAGTCATCTGATGTATCAGGATGGCTCCGTATTACATAGCTGGGGGACAGATACGCCACAGGGAGCGACCAATATCGCTGGTGTTATCAATATCTCGGCAGCCATTTCTCCTGATGTTGTGGATAACATAAAAGACACCATCAGCTTTAACACCAACACCACCCTAAGCCTACAGTACCTGTAAATTCCCTGGTGTTTTGTCTGGCAGTGGTCTGCCAGACATTGTTTACCGTTGTTTTTATCAATACTGTTTTTGTAAGGTGTTTTCGTTATGTATTTTCAATTGCCTGAAATTAAATCTTATTCTGGATATAAAAATTTAATATCAGATTTAGTACTGTGTGGTTTTTTGCTGGTCGCGTTAGCTATCTTCTCTACCCAGTCACGTGCATCTGGTGTATTACCTGAATCTTCGGCGGTTATTATTGACGAAGCGCAGAAGGGCGGCAGCATTAATGTTAAAAATACGGAAAATGTTCCGGTGCTGTTGTATACCAAAATTGTTGAATTGCCTGACGATATGGCTCCACGCCTGATTGTCACTCAACCCGTGGCCCGTTTAGAGCCAGGGCAATCCCAACGCGTGCGCTTTGTGTTGAACACCGATACTCCGTTGCAGAGCGAACATATCAAACGCGTTTATTTCGAAGGCGTGACTGAGCGAACCAGTGACAATAGTCAGGTATCAGTTAGCGTACGCCAGGATCTGCCGGTGATTATTGTGCCCAAGGGCCTGAGTGCTAAACGTGATATGTGGACTGACCTGGACTGGTCCGTTAGCGCGAGCAGCCTGAAGGTCACGAATACCGGCCGTCATGTGGTGCGCTTGACTCCGCAGGTCAAACTGCAACCCGCAGGTAATGTGTTGCCTCTGAGCAAGAGTTATATCCTGCCTGGAGAAACCCTGGTGGCTACCGTACCTGCCAGTACCCGTCTCAGTGGCCAGCAACGGGTGGAGTTTTCCCCTGTTACCCGTTACGGGTTTGGTGTCGGTGTACAGACTGCCCCTCTGAGCGGGAAATAATCGCTCACATTATGAAGACAACCCGCCATTCATTACTGGCCACGGCTATCGTACTAGCCTGCGCTTGTTGGGTTTACCCTGAACAGGCAGAAGGCGCCAAAATGTCTAATTTCAGTGAAAGCCGGCTGAAGGCGCTGGGTATCGACCCGTCGACCGCCGCCTACTTTGCTGAAGGGGGGCGTTTTACGCCAGGTATCACGGAAGTGGAACTCGAGGTAAACGGCACCCAACGTGGCATGCAGAGGCTGGCCTTTGGCAACAGTGGTGAAATGTGTGCGGATGAATCGTTCTTCGCGTCTGCCGGTATCCGATTGGACTCCCCATTACGGCAGGAGAGTGCGGGCGCAGATGCCTGTCCGCAACTTACCGAAGTCTGGCCGACCGCGACGGTCGCTCTGCTACCAGCCACACAAGAAGTGCATATTGTAGTGCCACCGGAAGCGGTGGAGAAAGAAAATGACCTGACGCATTTCCAGCAAGGCGGCACGGCTGGCCTGCTGAACTATTCCGCCTATCGTTCACATTTTACCTCGAACGGTAGCCACTCAAGCAACAGTTACCTGAATCTGGAAAGCGGTTTTAACATGGGGGACTGGATGGTGCGTGGTGCGCATAACCTGCGCCAGAGCAGTGAAGGTGGATTAACCTTCGATAATGCCTATGTCTACGCGCAGAAAACCCTGGTGGATAGAAAGCAACTGTTGCAGGCCGGGCAGATCAACTTTTCCAATAATCTACTGTCTGGTGCCTCCATCGACGGGATGCAGTTGATACCACAGGCCGCGCTGAGTAGCCATGGGACAGGGGCGCAGGTGAGTGGTATTGCCCGTGCGGATCAGTCACGGGTGGAGGTCCGCCAAAGCGGTATCCTGATTTATTCCACGCTGGTACCAGCCGGCCCTTTTACGCTGACGGAACTCCCGGTGCTGAATTCCACCAGTGACCTGCAACTGAAGGTAATAACTCCTAACGGACAGGAAGAAGCCTATACCATCACTGCGGCATCATTTCGCACTCTGGTACCCAAGGCACCAGAAACCTGGTCTTTGGCTCTGGGACGCCTGCGTGCGGACAACGTCAGCCAGGACTATCAGCGGCCGTGGGTGGCCAGTCTGTCTGATGGCTGGGTGCTTTCCCAACGGGTATTGCTGGAGGGCGGGTCAATTATCGCCTCGGGTTATCAGGGGAGCGGTGTGGGGATCATCGTCAGCCCGCGTCAGGAAGTCTCGCTGGGCCTGTCCGCTGCGCTGAGCCAGGATCGCAACCATGGCCGACGGGGGGCAAAGAGTACCGCTTCGGTGAACTGGCAAGCCCCACTGAATCTCGGATTTGGTGGTGATGTCACGGTTTATTCTCCCGGATATCGGGAGTTGACGGACTCGGTTTCCACCGCTGATAGCCCATACAGCCGCACGAGCGCTGGCCTGCGGATGAATTGGCACCAAGCGACTCTGGGCAACATTTCGCTCTCTGCCAGCCAAACCCGCCAGGGGGATAATGCTGGGGATACCCGACGTCTGATGGCAACCTGGAACCGCAATTTTGGCTTTGTGACCGCCTCGGTGAACTGGCAGCGCCAGAGCCGGAGTTTACGTAACTGCCATACGGCTTACCAGTGCCGCAATACCGACCGCGACAGCCTGTTTGTTAACCTTAGTTTTCCTCTGGGTAGGCAGGCGGTCAGCAGCTATTACCGTAATACACCAGATTCAGCGGCGGTGGGTATGCAGACGAGCGGTGGCCTGACGGAAAACAGCAACTGGTCACTGGCGACAGAACGCAGCATGAAGCAGGAACGCGATACCAGCCTGTCAGGTAGCTTGAACGGTAACCTGCACTACACCTCTGCCGGGCTATATGGTTACGCTGCGGGGGATCATACCCGTAATTACTCCGGCACTTTGTCTGGCGGCATCGTAGTCCATAAGGAAGGTGTGGTGTTCTCGCCGCATAAGATTAATGACACTTTTGGCGTGGTGGCGGTAGAGCCTGCTATCAGCGGGGTGGAAATCAACACCCCACAGGGAAAAGTGTGGACCGACTGGCGAGGTAAAGCGGTGGTTCCTGGGCTGCCAGCTTATGCTGCGGGCCGCATAGAGTTGAACACCGAACACTTGCCGGAAAATACCGATGTCAGCAATGGTTACCGGCAAATCGTGGCTGGCCATGGGGCGGTGACCAATACCCATTTTCTTTTGCAGCAGACACGCAACGGGCTGTTGACCGTGAGGTTGATGGATGGTTCGCCGCTGCCGAAAGGCAGTGCCATTATCGCGCAAGATGGTAGCTATGTAACCACTGCGGTAGATGCAGGCACCGTGTTCCTTACTGACTTGAACGATAAACGCCCGCTGGTGGCGCGTTGGCAGGAACAGCAATGCAGCCTGCACTATTCCGTACCGGAAAAAGCGCTGAATGGGGGGACCTATGAAAATATCACCGCCAAATGTAGTTAATCGCAAAACAAAGGTGGAAGCGTGAAACGGAAAATTATCACATTAATCCGGAGAGCGAGCCTTATCACCCTGCTGTGGTTTGTCACTCCGTACAGCATGGCGCAGAACTGCCAGGTGGTGGTGTCGCGCCCTGAGATACAGTTGGGCAACCAGCGCCATTCCGCAAATGCAGCCACGCTGTTTACCCAGCAAGAAGTGACAGTTGTCGCTGAGTGTGAGGGGGAAGGGCCTATCACCTTGCTGATTGACGGTATGCCGGATGAAAGGGGGCATAACTTCCGCTTTGGCGCTACGGGCAGTATGACACTGTCGTTGCTGGCAGCGCAGTATGACGGCGCAGACACCGCGTTGAGGTTGAGTTCAGTGTCGCAGGGGGAAAGGCAACTACCATCGGGTACATCCGTGTTACTGCCTCCTGGCAGCCAGCTTACCACGCTCGCAACAGGAACCGCCGGAAAGGAGACCCATCAGCTGATAGTGCAGCTGCATCTGGATTTTCCTGCCACAGGGGACGAGGGGCGGATACGCGATCTGACGGAGATGGGTGGTCAAGTGAGGTTTGAAGCACGGCAATATTAGTATTGCCTCTATTTTTGTTATGGAAAAGGCATTCAATCTAGGGATGGTTAATGTTAGTTAATCTGAATAATGGTACTGAAATGAACGTATTTAAAATTACAGCGCTGTCTTTGGCTTTTGCAACCTCTGCGGGTTCCTTTTCTGTCATGGCAGTGGAAACATCCCAAATTACAGTGCAGGGGGCGGTATTTCCTTCAGCATGCTCCATCTCTGTTGACGGTTCAGTTGACTTCGGCAATTTGAAAAAAAACCAGCTGGCAGAACAATCTAAACTGCAAAATGCTTACCAGTTAGGCTATAAGCCCGTTAGTTTTAATATCCAATGTAACTCGGCGGCAAAGGTGGCGTTATCTGCACAGGCCGATACGCCAATTTCTGGCGCGATCACGATGGGGGTTGTGAGTCACATTAATGAGACTGAAAATACCATCCGCACCGAACCCGGCCAGCTTGCATCCCTAGGGGTGATTGATGGACAAGACATCGGCTATTTTACCATCGCGCTTGCCAGTGCCACCCTGGATAGCAAAGACGCCGAGCTTCTCATCTCCCAAAATAACGCCAGTAGTTGGAGTGCGGTATCTACCGCCGCTGATCATTTGATGTATCAGGATGGTTCTGTATTCCATAGTTGGGGGAAAGACACCACACCACAGGAAGCTACCAATATTTCAGGTGTTGTCACCATCTCTGCGGCACTTAACACGACCGTTGTGGATGAGCTGAAAGATACCATCAACTTTAATACCGGCACGACCCTAAGTCTGCAATACCTGTAAACCCTCGGTGTATTGTCTGGCAGTGGTCTGCCAGGCAATGAGCCCACCATAGCTTGTGTTTACGTTAAGCATCGGTAGTGTCCTGGTGCTGGGTTTACTGCGTCGTTGGCTGCGGGTGTTCACCCCAGTCACTTACTAAACGTAAGCTCCTGGGGATTCACACCCTTGCCGCCTAGCTGCAACTTGAAATTCTTAGGGTATTCAGTGATCGATGATTATTTTATTGAGTTAGATTTCCAGCTCGATATCCATGGCGGGCATACAGCAGCAGGGCAGGATCTCGCCGTGATTGATAAATGCCAACGGCTGCTGGTGGTAAGCGACCTCACCCTTCAGTAATTTCACTCGGCAGGCCCCGCAATAGCCGGAGCGGCATTGGTATTCCACCTCCACCTCATGCAGTTCCAGCACGTCGAGCAGGCATTTCTCACCTTCGGGGCAGGAGAGCTGCGTACCGGTGGCACGCAGCGTGATGGTTGGTGCAGCCACTTACAGCTCGAAATCACTCAGGTCGTCGGCGTTGACTTCAGAGTCAATCTGGCCGACCAGGTAGGAACTGACTTCTACTTCCTGCGGAGCCACCTGCACGTTATCCGACACCAGCCAGGCGTTGATCCACGGGATTGGGTTGGAGCGGGTCGGGAATGGTGAACCCAGGCCGACGGCCTGCATGCGGATATTGGTAATGTATTCCACATACTGGCACAGAATGTCTTTGTTCAGGCCAATCATGGAGCCGTCGCGGAACAGATATTCGGCCCACTCTTTCTCTTGCTGTGCCGCCAGGACGAACAGGTCATAGCACTGTTGCTGGCATTCCACGGCGATTTCGGCCATCTCCGGGTCATCAGCGCCTGAACGCATCAGGTTCAGGATATGTTGTGTACCGGTCAGGTGCAGGGCTTCGTCGCGGGCGATCAGCTTGATGATTTTGGCGTTGCCTTCCATCAGTTCACGCTCGGCGAAAGCAAACGAACAGGCGAAGCTGACGTAGAAACGGATGGCCTCCAGCGCGTTGACGCTCATCAGGCACAGATACAGCTGCTTTTTGATGGCGCGCAGGTTAACGGTCACCGTTTTACCATTGACCTGATGCGTGCCTTCACCCAGCAGATGATAGTAGCTGGTCATCTCGATCAGATCGTCGTAATAGCCGGAGATATCTTTTGCCCGCTTGAGGATCTCCTCGTTGGTGACGATATCGTCAAACACCACCGACGGATCGTTAACGATGTTGCGAATGATATGGGTGTAGGAACGCGAATGGATGGTCTCGGAGAATGACCAGGTTTCGATCCAGGTTTCCAGTTCCGGAATGGAGATCAGCGGCAGAAACGCCACGTTAGGGCTACGACCCTGGATGGAATCCAACAGCGTCTGATACTTCAGGTTGCTGATAAAGATGTGCTTCTCGTGTTCCGGCAGCGCTTGATAGTCGATACGATCGCGCGCGACGTCAACCTCTTCCGGACGCCAGAAGAAGGAGAGCTGCTTTTCGATCAGCTTTTCGAAGATTTCATGTTTTTGCTGGTCGAAACGCGCCACGTTGACCGACTGGCCGAAGAACATCGGCTCAAGCAACTGGTTGTTTTTGTTTTGAGAAAAAGTAGTGTAAGCCATGAGCTTGGATCCATTAGTGCCGAGCTGAAAATTAAAGGGGCCGGAAGAGTTCCGGCCCGCTGTGTCAAACGTTAGATCTTGCAGGCGCCGCCTTCACAGTCGTCATCGCCGCCCTGAGCAGGCTGCATGTCTTCCTGGATATCATCTGCACCGTCGCGGGTGTTCTGATAATACAGCGTTTTGACACCGAACTTGTAGGTGGTGAGCAGATCTTTCAGCAACTGCTTCATCGGCACCTTGCCACCCGGGAAACGGGTTGGGTCATAGTTGGTGTTCGCCGAAATCGACTGATCGATAAATTTCTGCATCAGGCCAACCAGTTGCAGGTAACCATCGTTATTCGGTAATTCCCACAGCAGTTCGTAGTCATTTTTCAGACGTTCATACTCAGGAACGACCTGGCGCAGAATACCGTCTTTGGACGCCTTGATACTGATATGGCCGCGTGGTGGCTCAATGCCGTTGGTGGCATTGGAGATCTGCGACGAGGTTTCCGACGGCATCAAGGCAGACAGCGTTGAGTTGCGCAGGCCGGTCTCCTTGATCTCTTTACGCAGGCTTTCCCAGTCGTAATGCAGCGGTTCGCTACAGATCGCGTCTAAATCTTTCTTGTAAGTATCGATTGGCAGGATGCCTTGCGCATAGGTGGTTTCATTGAACCACGGGCAAGCCCCTTGTTCCTGAGCCAGACGGTTCGAGGCTTTCAGCAGGTAGTACTGGATCGCTTCGAAGGTTCTGTGGGTCAGGTTGTTGGCGCTGCCGTCGGAATAGCGCACGCCGTTCTTCGCCAGGTAATAGGCGAAGTTGATCACACCGATACCCAGGGTACGGCGGCCCATCGCGCCACGGTGAGCGGCTTTGATCGGGTAATCCTGATAATCCAGCAGGGCGTCGAGCGCACGCACGGCCAGCGTGGCCAGCTCTTCCAGATCGTCCAGGCTCTCAATCGCGCCCAGGTTGAATGCCGACAGCGTACACAGCGCGATTTCGCCGTTTTCGTCGTTAACGTCATCCAGCGGTTTGGTCGGCAGAGCGATTTCCAGGCACAGGTTTGACTGGCGTACCGGGGCGATCTGCGGATCGAACGGGCTGTGGGTGTTGCAGTGGTCGACGTTCTGGATGTAGATACGGCCGGTAGAAGCACGTTCCTGCATCATCAGTGAGAACAGCTCTACCGCTCTCACTCGTTGCTGGCGAATGCTGTCGTCTTTCTCATACAGGGTGTACAGACGCTCGAACTCGTCCTGATCGGCGAAGAACGCGTCGTACAGCCCCGGGACGTCAGACGGGCTGAACAGGGTGATGTCTTCATTCTTGATCAGGCGCTGATACATCAGGCGGTTGAGCTGTACGCCGTAGTCCATATGACGGACGCGGTTGCCTTCAACACCACGGTTGTTTTTCAGCACCAGCAGGCTTTCAACTTCCAGATGCCACATTGGGTAGAACAGCGTTGCGGCCCCCCCACGTACGCCGCCCTGAGAGCAGGATTTCACCGCGGTCTGGAAGTGTTTGTAGAACGGGATACAGCCGGTATGGAAGGCTTCACCGCCACGGATCGGGCTACCCAGGGCACGGATACGGCCAGCATTGATACCGATACCGGCGCGCTGTGAAACGTATTTCACAATGGCGCTGGAGGTGGCGTTGATGGAATCCAGGCTGTCACCACACTCGATCAGCACGCAAGAGCTGAATTGGCGGGTTGGTGTGCGCACGCCAGACATGATCGGCGTCGGCAGCGAAATCTTGAAGGTGGAGATCGCGTCATAGAAACGTTTGACGTAGTCCAGACGGGTGGCGCGCGGGTAGTTGGAGAACAGGCACGCGGCTACCAGGATATACAGGAACTGGGCGCTCTCGTAAATCTCGCCGCTGACGCGGTTCTGCACCAGGTATTTCCCTTCCAACTGCTTCACGGCAGCGTAGGAGAAGTTCATATCACGCCAGTGATCGATAAAGGAGTCCATCTGCTCGAACTCTTCAGTGGTGTAGTCTTCCAGCAGATGTTTATCGTATTTGCCCATCTCCACCATGCGTGCGACGTGGTCGAGCAGCTTCGGTGGTTCAAACTGACCGTAAGCTTTTTTACGCAGATGGAAGATGGCAAGGCGAGCGGCCAGATACTGATAGTCCGGGGCGTCACGGGAGATCAGATCGGCGGCGGCCTTGATGATGGTTTCATGAATATCGGCGGTTTTGATGCCGTCATAAAACTGAATATGTGAACGTAACTCTACTTGAGAGACCGAGACGTTGTTTAAACCTTCCGCGGCCCAGTCGATGACTCGGTGGATTTTGTCGAGGTTGATGCGCTCTTTACTGCCATCGCGTTTAGTTACAAGTAGGCTTTGGTTCATTTTTACCTGTCCGTAATGTTTCCCCTAAGCAGCAAGTGTAGTCGCTCTGCTCAGTATGTAAACACTATATATGGGGGGTGTATATCGGTGAGGTAACAAGATAGTGATAAAACAGCGGGTTTGCAAGTGAACAAAACCTGCCGATCTTGTGGATAACTTGGGGGTGAAATGTTACCAATTGTTCCTGGTACGCGCCCTATCTGGGGTGGCAAGGTTGTCAATAAGCGCGATGAGATTTTGCTGATTTTGTGAAAATCCCGATCGTTTGCCGCTTTATTAAACGTTAGAAAAAAACCGCATATTGATCTGCTTTTATATTCTTAAAAACGGTTTACATCGGCTTTTTTGATCGAGAACGGATAAATAGGTATTTATCTTATACGCTTAGATGCATCGGGGACGGAAAAGTCGCCCCCGATACGTTACGATAGCTTCAACCCTGGTGTTGGGTATGCACCATGTAGTTCACATCCACGTTGCGGCCCAGCTTGAAATGGTCGGTGAGCGGGTTGTAATGCAGGCCGATGATATGTTTTTCACGCAGCTCGGTGCCGTCGACCCAACCGATCAGTTCAGAAGGGCGGATGAACTTCTTATGATCGTGGGTGCCCTGTGGCACCATCTTGAGCACGTATTCAGCGCCGATGACCGCCATCAGCCAGGCTTTGGTATTGCGGTTGATGGTGGAGAAGAATACGTGGCCGCCCGGTTTGACCAGCTGTGCACAGGCGCGCACGACGGAAGCCGGATCCGGGACGTGCTCGAGCATCTCCATACAGGTGACGATGTCATACTGTTGCGGATGCGCTTGCGCATGGCTTTCTACCGTTTCTTGCACGTAGGTCACCTGCATACCGCTTTCCAACGCATGCAAGCGCGCCACCTGGAGCGGCTCTGCCCCCATATCCAGCCCAGTCACCAGCGCACCTTCACGCGCCATGCTCTCTGCCAAAATGCCGCCGCCACAGCCAACGTCGAGCACTTGCTTGTCAAAAATGCCTTCTGCGCGCTGCATGATATAATTCAGACGCAGCGGATTGATCCGATGCAGCGGTTTGAACTCACCTTCCAGATCCCACCAGCGCGAGGCGACAGCTTCAAATTTGGCGATTTCCTGGTGATCAACGTTTGGCGCGTGACGAGATGATTCAGCATTCATGGGCGTTATTGGCTCCTGGTTCTCTTATGGCGCAGATTATACATGTTCCGGCACGCTTGGCGCAGCGCTGTTGTTATCGGGGCAATTTTCGCCCACAGGGCAGCACATTTCAGCGAAACAGCGCCGGTAATTTCCCCGTAAAGCGCGCTTTGTGATATAGTTTTACACCTTTGGCACTACGCCAAGGCAGATGAATCATTCAGTATGAGGGATAGCAGCTCCATGAGCGACCTTGCCAGAGAAATCACACCGGTAAATATCGAAGAAGAGCTGAAAAGCTCGTATCTGGATTATGCGATGTCCGTTATTGTCGGTCGTGCGTTGCCAGATGTTCGTGATGGACTGAAGCCGGTGCACCGCCGCGTTCTGTACGCGATGAATGTACTGGGTAACGACTGGAATAAACCCTACAAGAAATCGGCCCGTGTCGTTGGGGACGTGATCGGTAAGTATCACCCGCATGGTGACAGCGCGGTGTATGACACGATCGTCCGTATGGCCCAACCGTTTTCGTTGCGTTACATGTTGGTGGACGGCCAGGGTAACTTCGGTTCTGTGGACGGCGACTCCGCCGCAGCAATGCGTTATACCGAAGTGCGCATGTCGAAAATCGCCCACGAACTGCTGGCGGATCTGGAAAAAGAGACCGTCGACTTCGTGCCAAACTATGACGGTACCGAGCAGATCCCGGCCGTTATGCCAACCAAGATCCCGAACCTGCTGGTCAACGGCTCGTCCGGTATCGCCGTGGGCATGGCGACCAACATTCCGCCGCATAACCTGTCTGAAGTAATCAATGGCTGTCTGGCCTATATCGAGGATGAAAACATCAGCATTGAAGGGCTGATGGAACACATCCCAGGTCCGGACTTCCCGACGGCGGCAATCATCAATGGCCGTCGTGGTATTGAAGAAGCCTACCGTACTGGCCGTGGCAAGGTGTATATCCGCGCCCGTGCCGAGGTAGAGGCGGACGCTAAAACCGGCCGCGAAACCATCATCGTGCATGAAATTCCTTATCAGGTGAACAAAGCGCGCCTGATCGAGAAAATTGCCGAGCTGGTGAAAGAGAAACGCGTTGAAGGCATCAGCGCGCTGCGTGACGAGTCTGATAAAGACGGTATGCGCATCGTGATTGAAGTCAAACGTGACGCCGTGGGTGAAGTGGTGCTGAATAACCTGTATTCGCTGACTCAGCTACAGGTAACCTTCGGTATCAACATGGTGGCACTGCATCAGGGCCAGCCAAAGTTGCTGAACCTGAAAGATATTCTGCGTGCATTTGTACGCCACCGCCGTGAAGTGGTGACCCGTCGTACCATTTTCGAACTGCGTAAAGCCCGCGATCGCGCCCATATCCTGGAAGCGTTAGCCATTGCGTTGGCCAACATCGATCCGATTATCGAACTGATCCGCCGCGCGCCGACTCCGGCAGAAGCGAAGATTGCGTTAATCGCGCAACCTTGGGATCTGGGTAACGTCGGGGCGATGCTGGAACGTGCCGGTGATAATGCCGCACGCCCAGAGTGGCTGGAGCCAGAGTTCGGCATCCGTGACGGTAAATACTACCTGACTGAGCAACAGGCTCAGGCGATCCTGGATCTGCGCTTGCAGAAACTGACCGGCCTGGAGCACGAGAAGCTGCTGGACGAGTATAAAGAACTGCTGAACATCATCGCTGAGCTGATCTTTATTCTGGAAAACCCAGACCGCTTGATGGAAGTGATCCGCGAAGAACTGGTGGCGATGCGCGATCAGTTCGGTGACGCACGCCGTACCGAAATTACCGCCAACACGTCTGATATCAACATCGAAGACCTGATCAACCAGGAAGATGTGGTCGTGACATTGTCGCATCAGGGCTACGTGAAGTATCAGCCTCTGACCGACTATGAAGCGCAGCGTCGCGGTGGTAAAGGCAAGTCAGCCGCCCGTATTAAAGAAGAAGACTTTATCGATCGTCTGCTGGTGGCCAACACCCATGACACGATCCTGTGCTTCTCCAGCCGCGGTCGCCTGTACTGGATGAAGGTGTATCAACTGCCGGAAGCCAGCCGGGGTGCTCGTGGCCGGCCGATCGTCAACCTGTTGCCGCTGGAAGCCAACGAACGTATCACCGCCATTCTACCGGTGCGTGAATACGAAGAAGGCCGCCACGTGTTTATGGCTACCGCCAGCGGTACCGTGAAGAAAACCGCCTTGACCGAGTTCAGCCGCCCACGCAGCGCTGGCATCATCGCCGTTAACCTCAACGAGGGTGACGAACTGATTGGTGTTGACCTGACCGACGGTAGCAATGAAGTGATGCTGTTCTCCGCCAACGGTAAAGTGGTGCGCTTCCCAGAAGGGCAGGTGCGCTCAATGGGCCGTACCGCTACCGGCGTACGCGGTATCAACCTCGGCGAAGGCGATCGCGTGGTCTCGCTGATTATTCCACGTGGTGAAGGCGATATCCTGACTGTGACGCAGAACGGCTACGGCAAGCGTACTGCGGTCACGGAATATCCAACCAAATCGCGCGCGACCCAAGGGGTTATCTCCATCAAGGTCAGCGAGCGTAATGGTCAGGTTGTTGGGGCTGTGCAGGTAGAAACTACCGATCAAATCATGATGATCACCGATGCAGGCACGCTGGTGCGTACCCGTGTCGCGGAAGTCAGCGTGGTTGGCCGTAACACCCAGGGTGTCACCCTGATCCGTACTGCGGAAGACGAGAACGTCGTCGGCCTGCAGCGCGTTGCTGAACCGGTTGAAGATGAAGAGCTTGATAGCCTTGAACCGGGTAGCGACGAAGCGGAAGAAGATACCACACCACTCGATGAGGGTGATGAGGATACCGGCGCCGTAGACGATATGGATGACGAGAACGCCTAAATAGTACGGCCCTGGCCGTATAATCTGGGTGGATCAAAAAGGGCTTGGCAGCGATGCTAGGCCCTTTTTCAGTTGTATGGTTTAATTGCTGCAATCACTTGTCGATACTGCACGGGATCGTTGTTTTGCTATGATTATGCTCGTCACCCCTTACTCTGGCATGGTACCTGCTTGAAATACTTAGCCTCTTTCCGTACCACGTTAAAAATTTCCCGCTATCTGTTTCGGGTGCTGGCGTTCATGCTGTGGTCGCTGGGCGCATTGCTGACCACGTTTTATATCCTGGATATCGTGCATGAGAAAGAATCCGATATCAGGCAGGAATATAATCTCAACTTTGACCAGGCTCAGGGCTACATTCGCCACTCGGCGGATATCATTCGCGACATCAAATACATGGCGGAAAACCGCCTCAACGGAACGGTAGGGAGCCTGGAGCTGTTTACCGGCTTGATCAATGGTCAAGACGTCCAGCCGGAGCTGAAGCCACTGTATCCGGAATCCAACTGTGCGCTGAACTCCAACTACCGTGACTCGATCACCGCGTTAAACGGTCTGATCCAATACTGGAAAGAAAACTTTGTCGCGGCCTATGATCTGAACCGGGTGTTTTTTATCGGCAGTGACAGCCTGTGCATGACGGAATTCGGTAGCAGCAACGGCATCACCGATCGGAAAAACGTGCTCAAGGCGCTGCATGAGCGCATCGTTAAATACCGTAATGCCGCCAACAGCGCGGAGAAAGACAATAACCTTTATTGGATCAGCCCCAGCCAGCAGCGGCCAGATGTGGGCTACCTGTATGTGATGACGCCGGTCTATGTCGGCAACAAGCTGGAAGCGCTGCTGGGGATTGAACAGACGATCCGCCTGGAGGACTTTGTCACTACCAGCAACTTACCGGTGGGGGTGAACCTGCTGGATGAGAACAACGAATCGGTGCTGCAACTGGCCAATGGCGATCGCTACACCTCTTCGCTCAATGTTTATCCGCAGGAACACACCTATTTTGGCTATGTCGACAGCTACCAGGATCTGATCATGAAGAAGGCGCTGCCGCCTTCGTCGCTCAGCATCGTGTATTCATTGCCGGTGAAAAGCGTAGTGGAGCGCTTCAAGGTACTGATCCTCAACGCGGTACTGCTAAACCTACTGTCGGCCGTGGTGCTGTTCAGCCTGGCGTGGCTATTCGAAAGGAAAATGTTCCTGCCCGCGGAGGAGAATGCCTTCCGGTTGGAGGAGCATGAACAGTTCAACCGCAAAATCGTGGCTTCGGCGCCGGTGGGCATCTGCATTCTGCGCATCAGTGACGGCACCAACATCTTGAGTAATGAACTGGCGCACAACTATATCAACCTGTTGACCAACGAGGATCGCGATCGCATTACGCGCATTATCTGTGAACAGCAGGTCAACTTTGTTGATGTGATGACCAGTAACAACAACAACCTGCAAATCAGCTTTGTGCATTCCCGTTACCGCAATGAGGACGTGGCGATCTGCGTGCTGGTTGACGTTAGCGCCCGCGTCAAAATGGAAGAGTCGCTGCAGGAAATGGCCGCGGCGGCAGAGCAGGCCAGCCAGTCCAAATCGATGTTCCTGGCCACCGTCAGCCATGAGCTGCGCACGCCACTGTACGGGATTATCGGCAACCTGGATCTGTTGCAGACCAAGGCGTTGCCGCAAGGGGTCGATCGCCTGGTCAATGCGATGAACAACTCCTCGGGGCTGTTGCTGAAGATCATCAGCGACATCCTGGACTTCTCCAAGATTGAGTCGGAGCAGTTGAAGATAGAACCCCGTGAGTTTTCTTGTCTGGAGGTCATTACCCACATTGCGGGTAACTACTTGCCGCTGGTGGTGAAAAAGCGACTCGGTTTGTACTGTTTTATTGAACAAGGTGTGCCTGAGCGTATCAATGGCGATCCCGTGCGTTTGCAGCAGGTGTTATCTAACCTGTTGAATAATGCCATCAAATTTACCGATACCGGCTGTATCATCCTGCAGGTCTGCACCCGTGACAGCTACCTGGAATTCAGCGTTCGCGATACCGGCGTTGGCATCGCAGAAAAAGAGGTCCTGCGCCTGTTTGATCCCTTCTTCCAGGTTGGCAGCGGGGTGCAGCGTCATTTCCAGGGCACTGGGCTTGGGCTGGCGATTTGTGAGAAATTGATCAACCTGATGGATGGTGATATCGCGGTGGAGTCCGAGCCTGGCCTCGGTAGCCTGTTTACCATTCGTATCCCGCTGTTTGGGGCGTTGTTCCCGACGCCGCAGGCCAGTGATACCTGGCAGGGTAAAAACCTGTGGCTGCAAATTCGTAATCAGCGGTTGGAAAGCTATCTGCAGGCGATCCTTGGTGGCTACGGTGCCACGGTATTGCGTTATGAGGGGCAGCAAACCGGGGCAGGGGACGTTCTGTTCAGCGATCATCCTTTGCAGGTGGACAGCCCGCTGTTGGCACAGATCGAACTCTCTATTGCGCACATTGGGCCGTCATTGGAAACACACCCGGGTTACTGGCTGCATAGTACCTCCACGCCACGGGATGCCATCCAACTGTTGAACCAGCTATTTGGTGTGGTTACCGAAAGCGATAAGGCGTTGGTGCAACTGCCGTTACCGGTTAAGGCCAATAGTGCCGATAACGGGGATATTCGCCTGCTGGTGGTGGACGATCACCCGATTAACCGGCGTTTGCTGTCCGATCAGCTGGCATTGTTGGGCTATCAGGTGATTACCGCCAATGATGGTGTCGATGCGCTCAGCGTACTGGAACGCAATGTGGTGGATATCGTATTGACTGACGTCAATATGCCGAATATGGATGGCTATGAATTGACACGCTGCCTGCGTCGGTCCGACTTTACTGCCCCGGTGATTGGCGTGACGGCTAATGCATTGGCAGAAGAGAAACAGCGCTGTCTTGAGGCCGGGATGGATAACTGCCTGTCGAAACCGGTCACGCTGGAGACGTTGGAGCAGTCGTTGGGCTATTATAGTCAACGGGTACGGCGGCGTAGGGGGGAGTCGGAAACTGCATAAACACTAAAGGGCGCCTAAGAGCGCCCTTTAGATTGATAACAATATTGGCAGAGGCGGCGCATGCTGCGCCCGTTTAACTTTAGTCTTTATCCAACTGCGTCATACTAACGGAGGAGAGATAGTTGAGTAGAGCGATATCGTTATCAACACCCAGTTTCATCATGGCTGATTTCTTCTGGCTACTGATCGTCTTGATGCTGCGGTTCAGTTTTTTGGCGATTTCGGTCACCAGAAAACCTTCGGCAAACAGACGCAACACTTCACTTTCTTTCGGGGAAAGGCGTTTGTCACCGTAACCGCTGGCACTGATTTTCTCCAACAGCTTCGAGACGCTCTCTGGTGTGAATTTCTTGCCTTTCTGCAATGCGGCCAGCGCTTTTGGCAAATCGGTAGGCGCACCCTGTTTCAGTACGATGCCTTCGATGTCCAGATCCAACACGGCGCTGAGAATGGCCGGGTTGTTGTTCATGGTCAGAACGATGATCGACAATTGCGGATAGTGGCGTTTGATATATTTTATCAGCGTAATGCCGTCACCATATTTATCACCCGGCATCGAAAGATCGGTGATCAATACGTTAGCGTCCAGCTTGGACAGATTGTTGATCAGTGCTGTCGAGTCCTCGAACTCCCCAACGACATTCACCCACTCAATTTGCTCAAGTGACTTCCGGATGCCAAACAGTACGATAGGATGGTCATCGGCAATAATTACGTTCAGGTTATTCATGTTGTTGGCTACCTTGCTGCAACAGTCTACTGACGAAAAAATCAATCTGACTGATGTTATTCTCGATCTTGAGCGCATCACCGTCCGCGATGTGCTGTTCTAACGATTCACACAGAAGCTTTCCGGGAAGCAGATTTAACATAGCAAACACGCCTTTCAGGCGGTGTGCGGTTTGAGACAGCGCTGCAAAATCACTGCAGCCCGCCTCAGTATACAGTTTTTTGATATCGTCGGGTACTGTATCAATAAACAAACCATAGTAATCACTTGATTTCAATTGTTTTTCATACACTTGGACGTTATCCGCCAGTGATTCTACAGGATTGACTTCCTGCTCATGCGCCGCCATCTGCTGTTCTATCAAGATCAGAATCGCGTCGATCATGGCATTGTGCAGGTTATAATTGACGCGAATATAGCCTTTATCAAGCTGTTGCCAACCTGCTTCGTCGCTGGCTAGCAGTAACGTATAGTCGTCTGCCTGCTGCGGGTTATCGGTCAGCAACACATCATATTCCCGGCTGTTTTGGTGCTCCTCGGCCATGATGCAGTTGGCCCCGTAACCCGCCAGTAGCTGAGTTACGATACGGCGGATCTCGTCGGAGGTGATATCCAGCAGCGCCGTTACCCCATCGAGTAATTTCTCCGTCGTCGGTTCCTCTGTTTTCTCCTGCTCCATAGTGACACGAATGGTATAGCGGGTACCGATATCGATTTTGCTGCGGATATCCAACTGGCCATTGAGTTTTTTGCACAGTTGATTACACAGGAAAAACGTCAGCCCAGAACCGTGGTCGAAGCGATCGACCAGCGTCTGACTGAGGAACGGGTAGGTCAGGTTGCTGATTTCCTCATTGGAAATGCCGGTGCCGGTGTCATTGATATGAAATACCAGGTGTTCAGGACGATCGACTTCCTGTTCCACCATCAGGGTGATCTTGCCGTAGGCGGTAGTGATGATGGCATAGCGCAGCAGCAATGAAAGGATTTTGCGCAGTGCGCCAGCATCGCCAATGTACTGTTGGTTGACGTCCAGATTAACGTGATTGAACAGCGCCAGCCCTTTCTGGTTGAGGGCTGGCAGCTCGTCCAGCAGCAGTTCATCCAGCAGTGCAGAAGGGTTGAAAGGTTGACGTACCGGTTGCCAATCCTGTGTCTCCAGCCTGGTGAGCAGGGTGATATTGTCGATCAGATCCAATACCGATGCAGAAGCCAGGTTGAGTTGTTTGAGCAATGTCTGTTGCTGCTCGGCATCTGACGGCTGGCACAGGCTCCCGGCCAGTTCGTGCATTTGACGTACCGGCTGATTAAGCTCGATCCCCAGATTGTGCAGCATCAACTTACGGGCCTGAACGTTTTTATCGTATTCGCGGCGAGCCTGTTGCAGCCGTTTGTTTACCATCACCTCTTTATCCTGATCGTTGAGCAGGAACAGATAGGTTTCAGCCGTTCGTTGGCAGCGGAAGATGCGGATCTCATAGACTTCGTTGTTGACCGTGGCCTGGATCACGCCATGATGCTGCTCCGCCATATGGGCAATTTTGGACAGGCTGAGGTGTGGCATCAGGTGCTCGGCGATCTTGTTGCTGGTAATCACGCTGTTATCGGCAAAGTCATAGACCAACAGCCCGCAAGGCAGGCTGGCGACAATTTCCTGGTTGAGCGAACGTTGGAGTTCCAGCTCGGCGGCGATATTTTCGCTGGGGCGGATGTACTGCTGGCGGAGGAAATAAATACCTACCATCGATAGCGTCAGCAGCAGCAGATTGACCGCCAGTAGCCAGATGTTATTACGCAGCAGGTCAATCGCCAGGTTGAACGCTGAAACGCGGTAAATCAACTGCAACGGTGAGTTGGGCAATGAAACACTGAATTCAACCCAACTGCCTTTCAAGGCAGCCTGGGCGTTGATTGCCGTTTCGTTTGGCACCACGCTGTCGTCGAGCTGTTCGTCATCGGGCAGCAACAGGAAGTTGGCACGGGCCATGTTAAGCGGAATGATATCGTTAATCGGCAGGTCGAAGGCGATCACCGTGGCCAAATGCCCCGGCTGGTTAAAGGTCGTACGAATAGAAAACGAGTAGGCGTTCTGGAAGCGTTGCTTGCGCAGACCGGAAAAACTCTCGCGTTCGTCCAGCATATTGGCCTGCTGTAGCATTTCGGTGCGGCGGTCTGCCACCGACGTGGTCAGATAGTTTTCTTTCAACCGCGAAGTCAGTTCTTTCAGCGATTGGGTTGTCACCAGGCTCAGGCTGTTATCTTGCCCGTTGAGAAAATACATCGCATAGTTTTCTGTCTCGGTTCCCCAGCGGTTATCCAGGAAGTCAGAGATATTGGCAACCGTAGCCAGCGTGGCGTTGTCGTGGTTGCCAAAAATGACCGCATCGGTTTTGCTGCGCCGCTTCTCGACGTAATACACATCCGGACGCAGGCGGGTTTCCTGCAGATGGGTCTCGGCAGGAAGCGACGCGGTGTTACCAAATTTGTCGTAGATTTGGTCGGTCACAGAGCGGTAGCTGTCGATACGCTTTTGCAGCATATTGGCGATGGTGTTGACGGCATGCTTTTTCTCCGTCAGATAGGCGTTGGTGTAGTTGTAACTGTACAACCCAATGGCCATGGCCAACAGCACGATAAACAGCCAAAAGCTGCGGGTGATGTAGCGGGAGTTAATGGTCAGTTGTCTATCTTGCAACATGGCTACGCATTCCTGAAATTAGCGGGTGACCGCTTTGGCGCTGGCAGTGACGATCAGCAGTAATGCCGCGACACAGGCCAGGGCAAACGTCAGGCTGAAGATCTGGGCGATTAGCCCGATCACTGCCGGGCCAGCCAGAATACCGGCATAGCCCACCGTGGTGACCGAAGCGATGGCCAGGTTGGCAGGCATGATGCGTTGGTTGCCGGCAGCACTAAACAGAATAGGGACCACATTGGATGCCCCGACGCCGACCAGCATAAAACCAATCAAAGAGGCTATGGCGCTGTCTATGGCAATAGCCAACACCAGGCCGAAGGCCGCACATAGGCTACCCAGCAACAGTACCTGATATCTGCCCATGGCATTCACTACGCGATCGCCATTCAGCCTGCCGATCGTCATGGCAATGGAGAACAACGCGTAACCCAACCCTGCCTGGTTATGATCCATCCCGCGCATGATGGTCAGGTACAGCGCGCTCCAGTCGAGCATTGAGCCTTCCGCCAGAAACATGATAAAGCACAGCAGGCCAATAAACATCACCCAGCCACGTGGCAGAACGAACATCGGGCCTTCTTTATCTCCGCCGCTTTCACGCAGCAGGTTTTTACTGGCAATCAGCAGCAGAGCTAGAATGGCGACGACGGCGATCAGAGTGGCTTGTAGCGGACCTAGCCCCAACCATAATAGGGCGCTGACTCCCCCAGCACCAGCGATCCCGCCAACGCTGAAGAAACCGTGAAAGCCGGACATCATGGCACGATTGCTGGCGCGTTCGACCACCACGGCCTGAATATTCATGGCAACGTCGAGCATACCCATCGCCGCACCGAACAGCAGTAACGCTAATGCCATCCCCAAGGTGGAATCCATCAGCACCAGCAGCGGCAAATCGATACATAGGGCGATACCCGCCAGCAGGATCACGCGTCGACAGCCAAATTTGCCGGTCAATAGCCCGGTCAACGGCATTGCCATGAGCGAACCTACCCCGATGCACAGCAGCAACAGACCTAATGAGCCGTCATCTATGCCGATGCGCGTTTTGGCAAAAGGCACCAGTGGTGCCCAGGTGGCCATCGCCAGTCCGGCGATGAAAAAGGCCAAACGGGTGGCATTCTGCTCGGGCACACCGGGCTTACTTTGTTCGTTGCAAATGACTGTCATGTCGGTATCGCGATCGGCTCTGGGTAGTGGCTTGAATGAACCCCTGTTTTTATCACAATCCGTGATCGGGGTCGAAAGGATTCGCGTTAACCGTGTAGCCCATCTGAAGGGATGGGCCGTGTCAGGCCACTCTTTGATGAGGGTGAAATAGTTTCTCAAGGTAACAAATCTATTTTCGTGGGAATCGATGGGGAATTCATTGTTATTTTGTGTGTAACTGCGGGCTATTTAACCTATGGGCGGCGATAAATTATTCATTGGTTAATCGGTTGGTGGGGTTTTTATTGTCAATTTAGCTATTAGTGCGGTGATTGTTCATGTTTATGATATCTATCCGTGATTAAATTTGTGCATAAAATGCTTTTTTGCACGATTGTCGTGCTGATTTTAGGTATAAAAAAACCGGCCTGAAGGCCGGTTGTAATTACAAAAATTATCATACGGATAATGAAGGTAATAATGAAAATAATGATGATAGCGGGATGATTATAGCGCCAGGCGATGAAACGGTTTTTGGCACAACGTGCTTATTATTGAACACTTTTGTACTGTTATCTCTATTTTCCTAAAGATTTGTATATTTATTTGTTTTATAAGGATTAATTTATTTTTTTATCTTTCGGTGCTTTATTGCCTTTGTCGGTAATGTTTTGTTAAAGTTCGTCGGTATTTACATTTTGAAACTTTTAAATATGAGTATGAAACACTATTGGATACTTGGTATCATTTTCTTTCTGGATTAATATAGCCCTTGTTACCAGAATGGTAATGCACAGTCGTGCTAATAATGCTCATGAAGAGCAGTGGCCGTAGCTCGACATAATTAAGAGGATAATAACGATGAAACTTCGAGTACTCTCCCTGATCGTTCCAGCTCTGTTGATGGCAGGCACCGCAGGTGCAGCAGAAATCTACAACAAAGACGGCAATAAACTGGATTTGTTCGGTAAAATCGATGGTCTTCACTATTTTTCCGACAACGATAAAACCGACGGCGATCAGTCTTATATGCGTTTTGGCCTGCGTGGCGAAACTCAGATTAACGATCAACTGACCGGTTATGGTGAGTGGGAATATCAGGTTCAGTTGAACAAAACTGAAAACGAAAATGACTCCTTCACCCGTGTGGGCTTCGCTGGTCTGAAATTCGGCGATTACGGCTCATTGGATTACGGCCGTAACTACGGTGTGATGTATGACATCGGCGCATGGACCGACGTGTTGCCTGAGTTTGGTGGCGATACCTACGGTGCGGACAACTTCCTGTTCCAACGCACCAGCGGTGTTGTGACTTATCGTAACAACAACTTCTTCGGTCTGGTTGATGGCCTGAACTTTGCCTTGCAGTATCAGGGTAAAAACGGCAACGGTGAAGAAAGCAACAACGGTCGTGATGTCCTGAACCAGAACGGTGATGGTTACGGTATGTCCGCTTCCTACGATCTGGGCTATGGCATCAGCGCCGCCGCTGCCTATTTCAGCTCTGACCGTACCAACGATCAGAACGGTGGCCCTAACGGTACCTCTTCCATTCTGGGTCGTGGTGACAAAGCCGAAGCCTACAGTGGTGGCCTGAAATACGACGCCAACAACGTCTACCTGGCAGCGATGTATACCCAGTCTTACAACGCTACCCGTTTCGGCAGCAACAGTAGCTCTGTGTATGGTTACGCCAACAAGGCACAGAACATCGAAGTGGTTGCACAGTACCAGTTCGACTTCGGCCTGCGTCCTTCCGTGGCTTACCTGCAGTCTAAAGGTAAGGACATCGGCGGCGGCTACGGCGACCAGGATCTGATGAAATATGTTGATGTGGGCGCGACTTACTACTTCAACAAAAACATGTCCACCTACGTTGACTACAAAATCAACCTGCTGGACGACAACACATTTACCGACAAAGCCGGTATCAATACCGATGACGTGGTTGCTGTAGGCCTGGTTTACCAGTTCTAAGCAATACCGTGAATGTGACCACGCGGCCTTCGGGCCGCGTTTTTTTTGCCTGCCAACCGCACAGAGTGATCTTCACGTGGCACTGATTGCTATTCTGCTGAGTCTGTACACGCCTACCCTGTTTATAAATCGATAAATCAGGAGGTTGGTATGGAACTTAAGATTGAGCGTGTGATTGAGACGGTGCTGTATGTTAGTGATATCGAACGTGCCGCTACCTTCTATCAGCAGGTGTTGCAACTGCCAGCTATGGTCGCGAATGAACGTTTCCGGGCCTATAACATCTCTGAGCAAAGCGTGTTGCTGCTGTTTGTCGCCGGGGATTCGCTGAATGGTGCTCACTATCCGGGAGGCTATATTCCCCCTCATGATGGCAGCGGTCCACAACATCTTGGTTTGGCCGTGAACAAGGCCCAGTTGCCCCTATGGGAGCAGCAGTTGGCCGAACACGGCGTTGAGATAGAAGGGCGTATGCGTTGGGAACAAGGTGCGGAGAGCGTTTATTTTCGCGATCCGGATGGACACCTGTTGGAACTGGTGACGCCGGGCATCTGGGCTAATTATTAGTTGCCCATTGGTCGTCGTTGAGGGGCAGTTTAGCACTAGGAGACAAAGCATTATTGGTAGAAAAGCCTTTGAGCTTCTACACTTAGATAACAATAAATGTACGCTAAGAGGATAAACCATGACCAATAAATTGATTTTAGCCGTCTGTACTGCGGCTGCATTTTCCGTTCTTGCTGGGTGTACCACTTACGACAGGGCCGCGAGCTATGTGAACGAGCCTGTGGTAAGCGATGTAAAAGTCGGGATGACGAAACAGCAAGTGCGTGCAATTGCCGGGCCGCCATCAACCTCAGCAACCCTGATCCATGCACAGGGCACCTGTGATACCTATGCCGTTGCACCACGGGATGGTAAAGCACAGACCTATTTTGTCAGCTTCAATGACACGGGACACGTGATGAATAAGGGTTATCAGAGTTGTTCAGAGTACGATACTCAACCTAAATAACCGCCTATTTATTGACTAAAAGGAGCCTCGCTGATGCGGGGTTCTGGTTTTTTTAAGCGCAATTGGCCTGAAATTTAAGCGAACGAGCGTTTTGACGCATTTTTTTACGTGAAAACGATAGACATTTCATAACGGTACCGTTAATATCTGCGCCCATTGGAAGGATGGCCGAGTGGTTTAAGGCAACGGTCTTGAAAACCGTCGAGTGTAACAGCTCCCAGAGTTCGAATCTCTGTCCTTCCGCCAAATACCGACCCCAAGCTCGTAAGAGCTTGGGGTTTTTTGTTTTTAGTGTTTCTCGATATGCCACCCGGTATGCCATGGGATGTTGACTGCCGTTGCCCTTGTTTGCCTTGTGTTGGGCAGGTATTTGAGGAAGCCGTTATCCACGATGTGATTTTCCCCTGGTTTGCTATCTGGCGAGTGATGGCCGCTAGCCCCTCATCTTGCTCTACTTGTGCGGCTACCAAGTAAAATGCAAAGCACTGAAAATGAATCTGTAAGCGGGATCGCAATAAGGAAAACTTTTCTGTCTGACAAGTGACAGTGCTGGGGGATTTGTTAAAATAGAGGCCACTTAATCAAGATAAGATTATTATTATCATGCAGTTAACTCCAATTCTCCGTCTTGTCCCTGTGCTGCTTTTGCTGGTAACGGCGGGTTGTCAGCAACCACGTTCTTCTCTGCAAAAGGATCCGGTTGCGCTTAATGAACAGGTAGAACAGCTGGCTTCAGTGATTGCCGGTGCCAAGTATTTGAAATATAAATGTAATCGTAGTGATTTACCCAGCGATGCGGTCATTGACAAGGTTGCCTACAAAGTCGCCAGGCAACGGGGCTGGAATAGCTCTAGCTACGGGGCTTTGCCGCAGCGTAGTGAGGAAATTTATCAAAGCCTGATAAGAGACAACACGCCGGAACAAACCAAGTGCAGCAGCTTTAACAGCCTGTTGGCACCTTTTACCGACGAACTGCGTGCAGATAGCAGCAGTTAGTGACACCAACTTGGTGTCCTGTGCCAGTTTACGGGCTAGCGGTAAGATTTATTCTGATCCTTCGGCGGCGCTTTCTCTCTCTACCTTGCCGCCCGGCCAATCCTCCAGCGCGTCAAGTGTGAATACATCGCCATTGAAGTTAAAGATAGTCACGTCCTGTTGTATTTGCTCAATCGTAAGGTTGGGGGCAGGGCTGTCTCCTTCCTGATAACGCTGCCCGTTCAGCGTGATGCTGCGTTTGTCATCTTCCGATGCGTAAACGTGCGCGCTGTATCTTAACGGGGCTAACTCATCACTGGCTAAGAAGGGGAGGATTTTTTTATCTGATCCTGCTTGTTGCACCGGTTTATTTTCATCGTGCGCAGCCTCTATATCAGCGTTGGTGTTCCTATCCCTGGACATCACCGTTTTTACCGCCGTAGAGGGGACCGCTTGAGTCAACGCGGGGGCAGCGAAAGCTTCGTTGCTACGCCAGTGCTGTCCGGAAAACCAACCTATCGCTATTAACAGCAATGCATACACTGGCAGCAGATAGCGGGGAATAAACAGCCCCTTGGCTGGCTGAACGCTGACTTCTGGCTCTACTATCGATTTATTGTCCACATCCCTGAACCTTTCATTGACGCTGATTTCCACAGCCAGAGGTTTTTTATTGGTGTGTCGCCAACGCTGGGGCAACGCCAAAGTATGAAGGGTATATCCTGCCAGAAAACTCGGGTCAATAGCATTGAACTTATATTCGGGGTTGATGTGACTCAGTTGGTTTAACCTCTCGTTTCGGGCCACCTGATGGTGACCCGAAACGGACCGTTTTATTTACTGCTTACTGGCAAACCTGCGCCTTGGGCCGCGACTTGTTGTTTGACCAACAAGGCCACCGACCAGGCCGGTACTGTAACGCTGCCCTCTGCGGTAATATTGACGCCGGAGGCGAGCGAGCGGACTCCCAGGTTTTGTTGGATCGCGTTCAGGGTGAGGTTTTCACCGGCAAAGTCATTGAGCGTTCTGGCTTCCGGCGCTGCGTTGATGATAACGACTAACGCATCGGCTTGTGGATCAAGATCGTCGCCCGCCTGAATGCCGTCATCAATGGTCATCACCAGTAAGCCCAACTGCTGTTCTGCACCCGTGTTACGGAAATCGACACGCTTCATCACTTCATGGCCGCTACCCAAAGCAATCAAGGGCGAGGATTGGCGCAATTGGGTGAGTTCCTGATAGAACGAGGTCATCTGCGCGATCTCGGTTTGGCCAGGTGTGGCAACAGCATCTTTGACGCTGGCGATCAGCGAGTAGTTGCCACCGTCATCGCTGATGCGTGGCATACCAACGTTGAAGTTGTTGTCTTGATAGCTGTAATCCACACGGTTAAACCAGTCTCCGGCATCAAATGAGTCACGGGTAAATGACTTGGAACGTAACAGTTCTGAGCCTTGTTGATCGAATGCCAGCCCTTGACCCAGCAACGTCGTGGCCAGTGACACCGCCTGCATGCGTACGCGAGTGGTGAGATCGGCTTCACGTGCGGCTTTGTAACCGATCATATCCCATAAGGTTTGGTTGTCGTGTTTGGAAACATAGTTGACCACTTCAGTCGGATCGTTGGCATAACCCCCAATCGCCCCGTTATAGTCAATTTCGCTGCCTTTCCTGACGGAGCCGTCTTTATCGATCAGCAGGAATTCAGCCAGGTTGCCGGCCATGCCCAAACGGGTCAGATCGGCCAGATGGCGCACGGTATCCTCATTTTGCTGAGTTAATTCGTTAACCAATACCCCAGCGCCGTTACCCACCCCCTGGTTTTGACGCAAGGCATCACCAGAGTCAAACGGGCCGCCTCCGCGAACAGCATCACGTAGACGATCGGAGAAGGTGCCAATGCCGGTGCCTTTTAACGTGATCTGCGAAGCGATTTCAAAGCGATCTTCCTGACCAGAATTCCAACCTTCACCAAAGAAATAAACGCTTGGGGCCACCGATTTTACTTTCTCCCGGGCAGCCAGGATTTGTGCTTTCGGATGATAGCCCATCAGGTCAAAGCGGAATGCATCAATCTTGTAGTCTCGGCTCCAGACCACCAGAGAGTCTTCAATCAGTTTGGCAAACATCCGGTGTTCGGGGGCCGAGTCGGAACAGCAGGTGGCCGACTCTACACTGCCCGTCGTTTCATTCAAGCGTTGATAATACCAGGGCACGATTTTATCCAGCACCGAGGTGCGGTCCGTTGGGCCAGCAGCATTGGTGTGGTTATAAACCACGTCCATGATGATGTTCATGCCCAGTTGCTGCTTGATGGTCTGCACCATGGTACGAAACTCTTTGATGCGGGCAGTGCCTTCGGGATTGGTAGCGTAAGAGCCTTCAGGCACCGTGTAGTGGAACGGATCATAACCCCAGTTGTAGGAGTCAGTCTGAGCCACATAGCCATTCAATTCCTGCACCTGAGGATTGTCCTGGCTGTCATTCTGTTTCAGTTCTTCTAGTACATCACCGATGGAGGTTGAACTTCCACAGTAGCCGGCAAAACGGCTTTGCTTAACGGCGCTGTTCAGTTCACAAAGCCGACTGAATGGATGGGTGAGATCCGCCACTTTGTCGTTGAACTCATTGACGGTTGCCAGATCGAACACTGGTAGCAATTCAATGTGGGTTACGCCAGCTTGCCCAAGCTGTTTGAGATGCTGCACCATATTGCTGTCACTGGCAGTCAACGCCAGATATTTGCCCCGTACCTGTTCAGGAACGGTCTGATCCCAGGCGGAAAGATCGCGGATATGCGACTCATGGATGACCATCCTGGCAATATCAGCCTGGCTGGTCTGCGGGTGTGGCATTGTCAGGCCGTCCCAGCCTTCTGGTTTCAACGCGCTGTCATTGAGATCCACGACCTGGCTGTATTCGGAGTTGGTGGAGAGGCTATGGGAGTAAGGGTCGGTGACCTCATACTGCTCCACTTTGCGCGATTGCGGATGATAAACGGTCAGGGCGTAACGATAAAAAGCGTCTTTAAGGTCGTGACTTCCTTGATATGACCAGGCACCCGAATCGTTATCTCTGGTCATCGGATGGCTGCCAATGACTTTTTTATCTGCACTGTAGATCACCAGTTCTGCCTGCTGGGCCGTTGGTGCCCAGATCCGGAAAGTGACGCCGGAATCGGTCAGCAGAGCACCATATTCCAGACTTTCTGCTGCGGCTGAGAAGCGATCATCGAGCACGCCAGCGGTCTGTACCTGAGTGGCTGAAATAAGGATGCCGTCCTGATTGGCGGCCAGGGCGACGGTCTCGCCGCTAAGCAGTTCGTCGACTTTTGCATTATCCGGCAACTTGAAGGCGGCATAGCCCGAAAGGTGAGGGAAACGCGACTCCAGTTCCTGGCTGATGCTGGTCGGTGTCAGAGAAAGATAGCGATCGGTAAATTTCCCTTCGCTGTTGGCGGCCACTTTGCCACTGTGGTTATAGTACAGACGTACGATAGGTTTCCCTTCCGCGGCAGGCCACATCAGGGTGTGTTTATCTACCCAATGGGCTTCAGCCAGAGCAACCCCGAAGGCCGCACGGAAAGCTTCGGCACGGGTATCATAAAGCGTGCTGCTACCTGCAAGGGTAGAAACGGTCCTGTCCGGAAAGTCACTGAACGATAAACGCATATCCGCATCAATCAGCTTATTGGTGCCATCACGCAAAATGAAGTTGATACATCCAGTCGTTTTGGTCAGTGGGAGCACCCAATACGGGCCATAACTGTCGCTGCCTGTCGGTGTTGTACTGGTGTCATTCCAGTCCCCAGAGGGGTTATCCAGGGCGTCACAGGTGTCGTTATTCCATAAAAACAGGTTCTTGGTACTGTAATCAGCGGCGGAGCCGCTGGTGATACCAGCAATATCGACCAGATGAATTACCGCCTGGTTTTCACCTGCCATGACGGCTTCGCCAGGCATCGCTATGTCAGGTAGGCGTGCAATCGGCTCTTGGTTGTTGGTGTCAGGGCTAACGTCTGAAGAATTATTATTATCACAGCCGCTTAATATGACAAGCGAGCCGAAAAGTAGGGCATTACAGGTATTTTTCAGCATTCTAAATTCCCTATCAGGCTTACATTATAGAAAGTAAAAAATGGTATCAATGTGTAAAGCAGTGGTATTAGATATTGCATGCCGAGGAGGAGCATCCTCCTGTTTGAGGAGGAGAAGGGGCGTAGGTGGAAGGAGGAACCGAAGTTTAGAGGAGGGAGACAAAACAGGTTAAACTGTTTTTATGCTAGCGAGATTAAGAAATAAATAGCTATAAAAACAGAAAGATAAATTATTTCGATAAGCAAAAATAATGATTTATTATTTAGGGGAGTATGTATAAAGTAACCACTTCTGAGAGGATGTATTCAGAAACGTAAGGGCTGACAGCGGTACTGAGTTGTAAGGTTTCAGTCATAACCTAACACATTCTCATACAACAATGCCCCAACGATATGCCCACCGATTGGTTGATATCGGTGAACTTCTGGCTGACGTAAACAGAGAAGCAGGCAAAGGACGGCAAGATGCGATTTTCTGTAATATTATCGGTGTGCAGAGAGGCTACGTTCAGGCTGTTAACGCCGCGTTGGGCTTTATGCGTGCTGTCACTGTTGATTTGCAATCAGCTCGCCCTGCTAACCTGGCACGGACTCCTGTCCCCTGAAATATCCCCTGTACACTTATCCAAAGCAGACTTCGCACCAGTAACCACGGGCGGTGGAGGTGAGTCTGAACGTTACCGCTTCACCCTCTTTGGTACTCCGCTACCCTCATCTTCCGCCACTGAGCATTCAGTTTCTGACCAAACCCTGCGTAACGCACCGCCTTCTTCTCTCAAGCTAAACCTGACCGGCATTGTCGCCAGCCCCAATTCAGAGCGTTCCATCGCCATTATCGCCAAAGACAGCAAGCAGTTCAGCCTTGGCGTGGGGGAGTTGGTGCCTGGTTATGACGCCCGAATTGCGTCAATTTTTGCCGATCGTGTTGTTATCTCTTATCGGGGAAATTATGAATCGTTGTTGTTGTTCAGCGAGCAACCCGAGGCCGCTAAAAGTGAAAAAAAAACCTCAACATCGCAGCTAAAGGCTCAGTTGCAAAAGCAGCCGCAAAGCATTCTCAATTACCTGAATATTTCACCGGTGATGGTGGATGACAAACTCATCGGCTATCGACTCAATCCGGGCAAACAAGGGGAGTTATTCCGCCAGGTCGGGCTGCATGAAAACGATCTTGCCATAGCGCTTAATGGCCTGGATCTGCGCGATGCACAGCAGGCTCAACAGGCATTGAAACAGCTTTCAGAACTCAGTGAACTGAATCTTACCGTGGAGCGTGGCGGTCAGTTACAGGATATCTATTTGGCTCTTGGAGATGACTAATTGTTGAATGCAAAAATAATCAGGAGCTTACGCATCGTGCTACTGGCGGTGATGCTGCTTGGTACTCGGCAGGGCTGGAGTGCCGAGTTTTCTGCCAGCTTCAAGGGCACGGATATTCAGGAGTTTATTAACACGGTCAGCAAGAATCTGAATAAAACGGTGATTATCGATCCTGCCGTGCGCGGCACTATCACCGTACGCAGTTATGACATGCTCAATGAGGAGCAGTATTACCAGTTCTTCCTCAGCGTGCTGGACGTTTATGGCTTTGCCGTGGTGGATATGCGTAATGGCGTGTTGAAAGTGGTGCGTTCCAAGGATGCGAAAACCTCTGCGGTGCCGGTAGCCAGCGATGCCCAGCCGGGCGAGGGCGATGAAGTGGTGACACGCGTCGTGCCGGTCAATAACGTGGCGGCACGCGACCTTGCCCCGTTACTGCGTCAATTGAACGATAACGCCGGGGCTGGCAGTGTTGTGCATTATGAGCCTTCCAACGTGTTGCTGATGACCGGGCGTGCGGCGGTGATCAAACGTTTGATGGCGATTGTTGAACGGGTTGACAAAGTCGGTGACCGTAGTGTGGTCACGGTAGCGCTGGCCTATGCGTCTGCTGCGGAAGTCGTCAAACTGGTCACCGAATTGACCAAGGATGCCAGCAAATCAGCGATGCCAAGCCTGATGGTAGCCAATCTGGTTGCAGATGAGCGAACCAACTCGGTCCTGGTCAGCGGGGAACCCAACTCCCGCCAGCGGATTATCGCCATGATCAAGCAGCTGGATCGTGAGCAGGCCGTGCAAGGCAATACCAAAGTGATTTACCTGAAGTATGCCAAAGCCACCGATCTGGTTGAGGTGTTGACTGGCGTCAGTACCAGTATTCAAAGTGAACAACAGAATGCCAAGCCGGCGGAAGCGCTGCGTAAAGACATCACCATCAAAGCCCATGAACAAACCAATTCACTGATACTGATGGCGGCTCCGGATGTCATGCGAGATCTGGAGAAGGTGATAGCCCAGTTGGATATTCGCCGTGCACAGGTGCTGGTAGAGGCGATTATCGCCGAGGTACAAGATGCCGATGGCTTGAACCTGGGGATCCAGTGGGCTAACAAAAATGCCGGAGTGACGCAGTTCACCAATACCGGTTTGCCTATCACCACGGCGATTGCCGGAGCCAATCAATACAATCAGGACGGGACGGTTAATAGCACCCTGGCCAGCGCTCTCAGCAGTTTTAACGGTATTGCTGCCGGTTTTTATCAGGGCAATTGGGCCATGCTGCTGACCGCGCTTTCCAGCAGTAGCAAGAATGACATTCTGGCGACACCGAGCATTGTCACGCTTGACAACATGGAGGCGACGTTCAATGTCGGCCAGGAAGTTCCCGTCCTCTCCGGCTCGCAAACGACATCCGGCGATAATATCTTCAACACGGTGGAGCGCAAAACCGTCGGCATCAAGCTGAAGGTCAAACCGCAGATCAACGAAGGGGATTCCGTGCTGCTGGAGATCGAGCAGGAGGTTTCCAGTGTGGCTGATGCGGCTTCCAGCAGCAGTGCTAATCTGGGGGTGACCTTTAATACCCGCACGGTCAATAACGCGGTACTGGTTGGCAGCGGTGAAACCGTGGTGGTGGGGGGCTTGCTGGATAAAACCGTTCGCGACAGCAGCGACAAGGTTCCGGTGCTGGGGGATATCCCGGTGCTGGGCTATCTGTTCCGCTCCAACAGCAAACAGGTTTCCAAGCGCAACCTGATGCTGTTCATCCGTCCGTCGATCATCCGGGATCGTGACCAGTATCGCCATGCCTCCTCAGAAAAGTATCAGGCTTTTAATCAGGAACAAGACCAGCAGCGTGGCAAACAAGGGAGCGCCGCCACGCTGAACAATGAGGTACTGAAGTTGCCACCCGATCAAAACGGTGCCACTTTCCGCCAGGTTAATGCGGCGATCAGCGCATTCTATTCAACGGGGGGGCGATGAATACCCTCCCCGAGGACCTGAATGAATTACGCCCGCAGTTGCCATTTGCCTATGCGCGCGAGCAACGCATTTTGCTGTTGCGGGATCATGCTGGGTGCCGTGTGCTCCGTCTGGCGGAAACCTCCGCCACAGCATTGCTTGAGGCGCGAAGGGTTGCCGGGTGTGGGCTGACTATCAGTACGGTGTCGGGTGAAGAGTTTGAGAAACAACTGGTGATCAGCTACCAGCGCGATTCGAAAGAGGCGCGACGCATGATGACCGATATCGGCAATGAAATGGATTTTTATACCTTGGCAGAAGAGCTGCCCGACAGCGACGATTTGCTGGATGCCGATGATGATGCCCCTATTATCCGCCTGATCAATGCGATGCTGACCGAAGCCATCAAGGATAAAGCATCGGATATCCACATCGAAACCTATGAACGTCATTTGCAGATCCGTTTTCGGGTCGATGGCGTGTTGCGTGAAATTCTGCGCCCTCAGCGGCGGTTGGCCTCTTTATTGATATCGCGCATCAAGGTCATGGCACGGCTGGATATTGCCGAAAAGCGGATCCCGCAGGATGGGCGCATGGCACTGCGGATCGGTGGCCGAGCCATTGATGTGCGCGTTTCGACCCTACCGTCTAATTATGGTGAACGAATTGTTCTGCGTTTACTGGATAAAAACAGCGTCAGTCTGGATCTCGCCGCGCTTGGCATGTCTGCACATAATCGGCGGCAGATCGATGAACTGATCCAGCGGCCACATGGCATTATCCTTGTCACCGGTCCGACAGGTTCGGGGAAGAGTACCACCCTCTATGCCGCATTGAGCCGGCTCAATGCCAGCGAACGCAATATCATGACGGTCGAAGACCCCATCGAGTATGAACTTGAGGGTATCGGCCAGACGCAGGTAAACCCCAAGGTAGATATGACATTTGCTCGCGGTTTGCGGGCCATTCTGCGTCAGGATCCTGATGTGGTGCTGGTTGGGGAGATCCGCGACAGCGAAACCGCTCAGATTGCGGTTCAGGCATCACTGACAGGGCACCTGGTACTCTCCACGCTGCACACCAACAGCGCGCTGGGGGCCTTATCGCGGCTGCAGGATATGGGCATCGAGCCTTTTTTGCTTTCCACCTCATTACTGGCCGTATTGGCACAGCGCCTGGTTCGTACACTCTGCCCCGATTGTCGTCAAGCTTATGCAGCCGATGCGGTCCTGGCCGATCAGATGGGGATTTTACCCGGAACCCCATTATGGCAACCAAAGGGATGCTCGCAGTGTAATTTTACCGGTTACCGTGGGCGTACTGGTATTCATGAACTGCTGCTGATTGATGACCGAGTGCGTACGGCTATCCACCAGGGAGAGAGTGAATTCACGATTGCTCGTCAATTACGTAATGAATACAAAACATTGCGCCAGGGGGGATTGGAAAAAGTATTGGCGGGCGAGACCAGTTGGGAAGAGGTGATCCGCGTGACCGAAAGCCAGTCTCAGGAAGAGGGATGACATGGCCCTATTTCATTATCAGGCGTTAGACGAGCGCGGCAAAAAACGGCGGGGAGTGCAGGAAGCGGATTCAGCCCGCCACGCCCGTCAACTTTTACGCGAGCAGGGGTTGGTCCCTGTAAGCCTGGACGAAGGGCAGGATGAACGCCAGCAGGCCCAAAGCGGGCGGCCTCTTTCATGGGGGCGGAGGATTAGCAGTGCCGATCTGGCGCTGTTGACTCGTCAGCTTGCGACCTTGGTCGCCGCTTCCTTACCCTTGGAGGAGGCGCTTGATGCCGTGGCAAAACAGAGTGAAAAACCCCGGCAGCGCAGCCTGATGGCCGCAGTGCGCACCAAAGTACTGGAGGGGCATTCCTTGGCTGAGGCCATGAGCGGTTATCCCACCAGTTTTGAGCGGTTGTACTGTGCGATGGTGGCGGCGGGTGAAGCTTCTGGCCATCTGGATCTGGTTCTGAACCGGTTGGCGGATTACACCGAGCAGCGCCAGCAAATGCGAGCTCGTATCCTGCAGGCGATGATTTACCCCTGCGTGCTGACGGTGGTTGCCATCAGCGTGATCGCCATTTTACTTTCCGCCGTTGTGCCCAAGGTAGTGGAACAGTTTATTCACATGAAGCAGGCACTTCCGCTATCAACGCGTGTGCTGATGGGGCTGAGTGACGGAGTTCGAGCCTTTGGCCCTTGGGTGCTGCTGTTGCTGTTATTGGTGCCGATGCTGATGCGTCTGTTGCTGCGCCAGGAAGCGCGGCGCATTGCTTTTCATCGGCAGTTGCTGCGCCTCCCGGTGATCGGACGCATCGCACGAGGGCTCAATACTGCCCGTTACGCCAGAACGCTGAGCATCCTCAATGCCAGCGCGGTGCCATTGCTGCAAGCGATGCGCATCAGCGGAGAGGTATTAACCAATGAATATGCGCGCCGCCAGTTGTCACTGGCGACGGAATCAGTGCGCGAGGGGGTGAGCCTGCATCGGGCTCTGGAAATCACCGCGCTGTTTCCCCCGATGATGCGGCATATGATCGCCAGCGGTGAACGCAGTGGGGAACTGGACAGCATGTTGGAACGCGCGGCAGACAATCAGGATCGAGAGTTTACTGCCCAAATGCAGTTGGCATTGGGGCTGTTTGAGCCATTGCTGGTGGTGAGTATGGCGGGCGTGGTGCTGTTTATCGTTTTGGCGATCCTGCAGCCAATCCTGCAATTAAATACTTTGATGAGTATGTAAATTCAATCTGCAACTAACGGAGAGAAAAATGCGGCAACAGCGTCAGCGAGGTTTTACCCTGCTGGAAATTATGGTGGTGATTGTGATCCTGGGCATCCTGGCGAGTCTGGTAGTGCCTAACCTGATGGGGAATAAAGAAAAGGCCGACCATCAGAAGGTCGTCAGCGATATTGTCGCGCTGGAGAGCGCGTTGGATATGTACAAGCTGGATAACAGCCGATATCCCACCACCGAACAAGGGTTGCAGGCACTGGTGACCAAGCCCTCGGCACAACCGGAACCGCGCAGTTATCCCCAAGGTGGCTATATTCGCCGTTTGCCGCAGGATCCCTGGGGGGCAGACTATCAGTTGCTTAGCCCGGGCCAACACGGTCAGTTAGACGTTTTCTCTTATGGCCCAGATGGCATACCGGACACCGAGGATGATATCGGTAACTGGACTATTGGTAAGAAGTAGTGCGCCAACGCGGCTTTACGTTGTTGGAAATGATGCTGGTTGTGCTGCTGATCGGGAGTGCAGCCAGTTTGGTGATCATGTCATTTCCGGCCATGCAACAAAATAACCCGCAGCTACAGCTGAAACGCTTTCAGGCTCAGTTGGCGTTCGCCATGGATGCCTCGGTGCAAAATGACCAGTTGCTGGGGATCCAGGTTCGACCAGATGGCTGGCAATTCCAAATGCTACAGCGTCAGGCCGCTGAAAAACGCGGGGCAGTCTCTGGCTCGGATAGTTGGCAAGGTTACGTTTGGCAGAATTGGCAACCCCGTCAGGCGGCGTTAGGGAGCCAAATGCCTGATGATATCCGGCTCAAGCTGCATTTCCCCGATCGGCAGGAGTGGCCGCGTGCTGCGGAGTCGGCACCGGAACCCGATATTCTGCTGTTACCCGGCGGGGAGGTGACACCGTTTGAGCTGGTTTTCAGTGAGGCCGGTAGCCAACCATTGGTTTGGCTTCGTGTAGACGCAGCAGGCGCGATCGATTCGTCAGCAAACGGAGCAACACAATGAACACCCAAAGAGGGATGACGTTGCTCGAAGTGCTGGTGGCACTGATCGTTTTCGCTTTGGCGGGGTTAGCCGTGCTGCAAACCACGGCACAACAGGCTGGCAGCATTGGCCGTATGGAGGAAAAAATACTGGCAAGCTGGTTGGCGGATAATCAACAGGTCAGGTTACATCTTGAGAAAACCTGGCCGGAAAAGCGCTGGATCGGCACCACGGTGACCTATGCGGGCGAGGAGTGGTCTCTACGCTGGCAGGGGGTTGATACCGAACTGGGTCAATTACGGGCACTGGATGTTGAGGTGCGGCGTCATAAAGAAGACGCTGCGCCAGTGGTTTCTTTACGCAGCTACGTGGTGCGGGAATGAATTGTCGTCGCCAGCGGGGCTTCACACTGCTTGAGATGCTGTTGGCATTGGCGATTTTTGCTGCGTTGAGCATCAGTGCCTTCCAGGTGTTGCAGGGGGTAATGCGCAATGATGAGATTTCGCAGCGCAAAGCGCAGCGGTTGGCCGAGCTTCAACGTGCCTTTATACAGTTGGAAGGGGATTTCGGTCAGATCATCCCCCGCCATGCCAGAGGGAATGAACGCGTATTTTCAGCGGCGCGCTATCAATTACAAAGTGAGGACTGGGGTGTTTCTTTCATGCGCAACGGTTGGCAAAACCCGATGGGGATGTTGCCTCGCGCCGAGCTACAACCGGTGGGATATCGTCTGCGCCATCAGCAGTTAGAGCGGTTGAGCTATGCCCATGCGGATCCGCTCGTTGGGGAAGCACCGGTGGTCAAGGTTTTGCTCGATGAGGTCAGTGTCTTTCGTCTGCGCTTTTTTGCTGAGGGTACGTGGCGGGAGAGTTGGGACAGCGCGTCGAGTTTGCCGCAGGGGATTGAAGTGACATTGGTGGTTGCTGGCGTGGGTGAATTGACCCGTCTGTTTTTGATCACGGCGGTGGGGCAAGAATGAGGGCGCGGCAAAAGGGCGTTGCCCTGCTGGTGGTGTTGCTGATCCTGGCGCTGATGGTGACGATTGCTGCGACCATTGCCGAGCGAAACGGGCGTACCTATCTGCGTACCGCAGCTCATTTGGATCGCCAGCAGGCGAAATGGTACGCCCGCTCGGCAGAAGCACTGGCGGCGAAAATTTTGCAACGAGATGCGCTGGACTCACCGAATAAAACGCATTTGGCGCAAAACTGGGCGCAAGAACAGCGCCGTTTCCCCGTTGAAGGCGGGGAGGTGTTTGGGCAGATTGTTGATGGTCAGGCCTGCTTTAATCTCAATGCCATTAACCAAGGGGCCGTCAGTGAGGGGGGGCAGCCGACATTGCCTTACCCTACCCAGGTTTTCAGACAGTTGTTAATCAACCTGGGTGAAGACTCCCTGCGCGCTACGCAGATAGCCGCGGCATTGCGTGACTGGATAGACAGTGACAGCGAGACAGGCATTGAAGGGGCTGAAGATGAGGTCTATATGGCCCAGGCGGTGGCTTACTTGCCCGCCAATCAACCCATGCAGGATGTCAGCGAGTTGCGCACCGTCTCTGGGGTTGATGCCAGCCTTTATCGGCGTCTTTTACCTTACGTTTGCGCGCTGCCAACACAGACTCTGTTGGTCAACGTTAATACCCTGAGTGAGTCTCAAGGGCCATTACTGGCGGCGCTATTTCTCAAGGAGCTTGATTCAGCCATGGCGACTCGATTGTTACAACAGCGTCCACGTGAAGGGTGGAGCAGCACGACGGCATTTTTGGCACAGGTTGCCCTTAAGGACATCGACACCTCAACGGTCAGATCGCTGTTGACGATAAAGAGTGAGCTGTTTTTAGCCAGTTTTACCGTACTGATGGGGGAGACTCACTATAGCCAGCGCAGCCTGTTGCGCAAAGCCGGTAACAGTTTCCAGGTGGTACAGCGGCAATATGGATTAAGCATGAGGGTGGAGCCTTGATGCCTAACAGAAAGCCCCGTGAGCAAGCCAGGTTGATATTGCGCTTACCCAGCGATGAAACGCAGCCAGTGCAGTGGTATTTCGCCTCAGCAGATGGCCATCAGCAAGGCAGCTTGGCTATGGGGGAGAACGATGACCAATTGATGAGCCTGCTTGCCAGATACCCTGCCTGGGTATTGGTGCCTGCGAGCGAGTTGGTTTTCCATCGTGTGACGCTGCCTCGTCGTGCCAGGCGTCAGCGTTTGCAAGTCCTGCCGTTTATGCTGGAGGAGCAACTGGCAACGGAGGTTGAACGGCTGCATTTTGCCATTTTGCAGCAAAGTGGCGATGTATGTGACGTTGCGGTAGTTGATAAAAGCCTGATGCATCAGTGGATAGCCCGTTGTGAACGTCTGGGGGGGCAGGTGCAGGCAATGTTGCCAGATGTGCTGGCGTTACCCTTGGCCGCCAACGGTTGGAGTGCGGTCAGTCTCAATGACCAATGGTTGTTCCGCCGGGAAAAGCATGCCGGCATGATTGTTGAATCCTCCTGGTTATCGGAGTTTTTGGCCGTGTGGGCACCGCCGGTAATTGAAAGCTACTCCGCGCCACCAGCATCAACCGCTAGCCCTCCGGAATGGCGTGTTCAACCACCACGGGATTTACTGCAACTGGCGGCAGAAGGCGTGCATGATTGCGGAGCCGATCTGCGTCAGGGCGAATTTACCCGCTCTAGCCCCTGGCTTGCACGATTACGCCCCTGGCGAACCGTGATGATGGCATTAACGGGGTATTTACTGCTGTTGTGTGTGAGCGCCGGGCTATCTCATTACCGGCTTTGGCAACAGACTGAACATTGGCGGCAGGAAAGTGTGCGGGTCTACCAACAGCTGTTTCCGGCTGATAAAAAGGTGGTTAATCCACGCGTGCAGATGCAGCAGCACTTGCAGCAATTACAGCCTATCGAGCAAGCCGGTGTGGTCGCACAGATGCACCAATTGCAACAGCTGATGGCGGAGAACTCGGCAATCCGGTTCCAGGCGCTGTCTTATGACGCTGGCCGTAAAGAGCTGAAGGTCGATGTACAGGCGGCCTCTTTTCAGGCGTTGGAACAGTTTCAGGTTGCTGCCGGGCAGCGTTACCAAGTGCAACCTGGCGAAATCAAGCAGGATCCAACTGGGGTAGAGGGCCGACTGACTCTGGGGATAAAGGATGAATGAACTCAAGCACCGCTGGCTACAGCTCAGCCTTCGGGAACAAGGTTTGGTACTGGGCTGTGGTGTATTGGTTATCGTGAGCTTGTGCTACTACGCACTATGGCTGCCCTGGCAACAACAGGCTAGCCAATGGCAGCGTACTATCGCCCGTGAAAAAAACACGGTGGAATGGATGTTGCAACAGGCTCCGCGCTTGCGCCAACAGGGGGCACAACCCATACAGGAGACCACCCTAAGCTTGTCGGCCAGGGTGGCACAGAGCGCTGCAGCTCAAAACATGAACATTACCCGCATGCAGCCTCAGGGAGAGCGGCTGGCGGTCACGCTGGAACCTGGCGATTTTAATGCCTTGATGCTTTGGCTCACACAGTTGGAAAAGCGCTATAGCGTTCGCATTGTGGCGCTTGAGGTGGCGATGCGTCCCGATAAACCAGGATGGGTGACGGTAAACAAACTGATGCTGGAGCGCAGCGATGGGCGCTAAAGCCAAAAAGGCCGTGCTTTTGTTGGCTTGTTATCTCCTATTGCTGGGAGGCCACGCGCCGGCACGGGTATTACAAGCTTTTATACCCGCAGATATGAAGGTCGGTGGCTTTTCTGGTTCCCTGTGGCAGGGCAGTTTGCACCAGTTAAGCTGGCGTAACATTATGCTGGCAAAACTGCACTGGCAGTTCACTTTCTCCTCTTGGATGCCGGCCTTAGAGATTGAGCTAAGGGATCCGCAAGGCTTGCAGGGAGCCGGTATTCTGCGTGGTTGGCTGGATCTTCAACTGCATGAGTGGCAACTCTCTGTTCCTGCAGATGTTGTGCGCCAACAGTTGTCGTTGCCTTTGCCGATCACCGCCCAGGGAGAGCTGCAACTGCGGTTGCAACAAGGAGAGTTCAGTTCCGCTGGTTGCCGGAGTCTTGGCGGTGGTGTCGTCAACTGGCAGCACGCACAGTTGGCGACCCCGTTGGGGACGTTGGAACTGGCCAACGTGCAAGGCCAGTTGAGCTGTGATGGAAAAGGGGCTCTGGTGTTGGTGTTGAAACAGGACTCCGCTCATCTGAGCCTGACGGGGCGTGGCACCGTCGGATTTGACGGGCGCTATCAGTTCAATGGTCAGGTGCGCCGAGGGCCGGTATTACCGGAGACGATGAGGCCACTGATAAATCAGTTAGGCAGGGCCAACGATCAGGGGCAGATAACCTGGCAGGTTCAGGGGCGGTTGAATTAAACGGTACCAGGCTGTCTTAAAAGGTTGGGTAGGTACTTGACTGACTGCGGGGAGGTTTTTTGAGTTTATTACTGGATTTTACGGTTGCATTTCCCCTCCTCTGGCTGGGTGTCGTGGGGATGTTTGGGGCCATAGTGGGTAGCTTTCTGAACGTGGTGATTTACCGATTACCGGTGATGCTGGAGAAGCAATGGCAGCGTGAGTCGCTCGTGCAACTGGCGCTGCCCTTACCTGAATCCATACCGCGCTTTGATCTGCTATTACCGCACTCCTGTTGCCCGCATTGCCAGCATCGTATTGCGGCCAGGGACAATATACCCCTGCTGAGTTTTCTGTTGTTAAAGGGGAAGGCTCGTTGCTGTGGTGAGCGGATCCCAAGGCGCTACCCGCTGGTTGAGGTGGCAACGGCTATGATGTTTGTGCTGACGGCGCTTATATTCCCGCTAGGTTTCCCCTTGCTGGGCGCCTGGATATTGCTCTCTTTTTTGCTGACGCTGGCAGTTATTGACCACCAGACACAACTATTGCCAGATGTGCTGACGTTGCCACTGCTGTGGATCGGACTGTTATTCAATATTCAGGGGCATTTTGCCTCGTTGGAACAGGCGACGATTGGCGCAGCGGCAGGTTATGTCTGCCTATGGAGCGTGTTCTGGCTATTCAAGCTGGCAACCGGTAAAGAGGCTCTCGGCTATGGTGATTTTAAATTACTTGCGGCGTTAGGGGCCTGGTTAGGTTGGCAAGCGTTGCCACAGGTGATTTTGGTGGCGGCGGCCAGTGGGCTGCTGGTTACGCTGATACAGCGCGGGTTGGCGAAACAAGATTTTAATCAACCGTTAGCCTTTGGTCCATGGCTCGCCGTGTCGGGCGTGGTCAATATGTTTATACCCTGGAGCCTTTAAGCTGAAAATAGCGCATTAGAGGCGCCAGTAAGAGCTTGAGGTGTTTTGAAGTCCCCTTACCAGCCATTCTGAGTTGACGGTAAGGGGAGCATAACGGTAAAAACTCCCCTCATGCTCCGTGTAGAACTCCGAATTAACCCCAAGTTATTCCAATAGCCTGGGGGGGGATCAGGCCGTACGCAAATGCTTTCTGCTACCCAACAGTGCCCAGCCGCTCAGTAGTGCCATCATCATCAGATAATAGCTTGGTGCCAGGCTGGTCCCGGTTGCGGTGATCAGCAGGGTGCAGATCAGCGGCGCAAAGCCACCAAATACCGTCACCGCCACGTTGTAGCCGATCGCCATACCGCTGGCCCGTGTTGCCATCGGGAACAGATCGGCCATCACCGAAGGCACCGTCGAGAAGTAGATGGACTTCAGCAAGGCCAGCCAGCCAACCATCAACATCAGCATCATTGGCGAAGTGTGGTTCACCACCAGCAGGAATGCCGGGTAAATAGTCAGCAGCAGCAGGAGCAGCGAACCCCACATCAACGGCAGGCGGCCGATTTTTTCCGCCCATAATCCCATTATCGGGGTGACTACCGTTAAAATCACACCGGCTAACAGGGTCGCACTAAAGGCGGCGGAACCGGACAGATTCAGGTTTTTGGTGGCATAGGTGGGTACATAATTCAGCATGTAGTTGATGGCGGTGGAAATCACCATCAGTCCGATGGCCAACAACAGCAGATTTTTTTGATTACCGACCAGCATCTTTAACGGTGCTTCGGGTTTCTGCTGCTGTACGAAGCTGGCCGGCTCATGTACATGACGGCGGATATACAGCCCCACCGGGCCGATCAGCAGCCCAAAAGCAAAGGGAATACGCCAGCCCCAGTCCTGGATTTGGCTTTCTGTCAGCCAGTGGGTCATACCTAACCCGAAGGCGGAAGCCATCAGCGTGCTGGCGCCTTGCGTGGCAAACTGCCAACTGGCGATAAACGCCTTGCGCTCCGGGAAGTGTTCGACCAGAAAGGCGGTTGAACTGCCAAACTCTCCACCGGCGGAAAAACCCTGAATCAGTCGGGCAAACAGGATCATCAGCGGAGCCGCCAGCCCAATGGTGGCGTAAGACGGCATAAAGGTGATGATCGCACCGCCAAGCAGCATCAGGCTGATGGACATCAAAAGTGCCTTCTTGCGGCCAACCCGATCGGCGTAGGCTCCGAGCACCACCGCACCCAGTGGGCGGATCAGGAATGAGACACCAAAGCTGCCGAAAGTCAGCAACAATGAAACGGCGGGATCCTCCGTAGGGAAAAAGGCATGGGCGATATAGCTGGCGAAAAAGCCATAAACCGCGATATCGAACCATTCCAACGCGTTGCCGATGCAGGTGGCAAACAGCGTTTTATACAAATTGGGCTTGGCCGCTACGCTATCCTGTTGGGCTATGGTGCTCATGAGGACTCTCCTGTCCGGCGTTGTGCCAGGATAGTGCTGCCATTTTCGCCCAACTCCCAGAACAGGCGAGTCATGATCTGCAATCCTTCACGAGCGATGGATTTCAGCATATGCTCATTGACCCCGTGTTGACCACAGGCCGGATAGGAGTGGGGGATCCACAACGTCGGCAGCCCCAGCGTATCGGCAAACACGTCATTAGGCAGCGAACCGCCCAGGTTGGGTAGCAATGCGGGTTTTTTGCCGCTGGTTTGTTGCAGGATCTCAAGTGTCCAAGGAACGAGTGGGTCTTGTGGATTGAGCCGGGTGGCCGGTGAACCATGCAGCCATTCCACCTCTACATTGTCAAAGCCGTGTAATTGCAGATGCTGTTGGATATGGTTAACCAGATTTTGCCAGTCGGTACCGACCACGAAGCGCAGTTGGCATACCGCCATGGCGCTGCCAGGAATGGCGTTCATTGGCCTAGCCGGGTTGCCCGTTTGATAGGCCAGCACTTCAAGCGTATTCCAACCATACAGGCGCTCGCTTGGGGTCAGGCCAGCCTCACCCCAGTTCTCTTCGATTGCTGGATCGCCAGCTTGGCCGCCAACGCTGAGATCGCGCAAAATGGCACGCAGGTTGTCATCCAGAGGGGCGGGTTTCAGCGCTGCAACCTGTAACTGGCCGTGTTGATTAACCAGAGAGGCGATGGCATTAGCCAGTTGGGTTCCGGGATTGCTGAGTAATCCACCCCAGTTGCCAGAGTGATAGGCGTTATCCCTGGCGTGAATACTGAGGCGGAAATTGATGCAGCCGCGTGAGCCAAGGAACAACGTGGGCTGTGTGGCGTTCAGCCGTGGGCCATCGGAAGCGATAAACAGGTCGGCTTGCAGCAATTCGCGTTGCTGCTGGCAAATGGCCGCTAGCCCAGGGGAACCGATCTCTTCGCCCATTTCGAAAATCAGCTTGCAGTTGAATCCTAGTTTGCCCCCGCGTGCGTGGAAAACCTGCTCCAGCGCCGCCAGGTTAATACTGTGCTGCCCTTTGTTATCCGCGCTGCCGCGGCCATACCAACGGTCACCTTCTTCACTCAGTTCCCAAGGTGAAAGGTCTGCGCGCCAGTTTTCATCGTCGCCGAAGACCACATCGCCGTGGCCATAGCTCAGCAAGGTGGGCAATGAGGGATCTTCAATGCGTACGGCGATCAGAAACGGGCGGTTGACCGCTTCCGGGTTATCGAACAGTTGCAACTCAAAACCCAATGCCCGTAATGGCGGCATGAGTTCCTGTTCGAGGTAGAGCAAAATGCCGGCATCGTCGTCATGCCGCTGGCTTTCGGTGGCCAGCGCGATGCGCCGCGCCAATAGGCGGCGGAATTCTCCACTGTCAAAATACGCTGTCGCCAAAGCGACGGCCTGTTCACCCGTCATGATGATTTTCCCCGTTGTGTCTGCGTTGTGTTGTTTTACTTGTTGTGTTTGTTATCTAAGCTAAAATCGGGGTTTGCCACAATTATCCATTTAACAAACAAGCTTTGCTTTAAAGGCAACGGTCGTTTGCTGTTTGGCAAGCTTTGCACCATGGAGAGGGACAGCATGTTGAGTAGCGAGGTTCGCTTTTTTCTGGTGGTCGCCAACTGTGGTTCACTCAGTGCGGCCAGTGAACAGCTGTTTGTGGCGGTATCGGCGATCAGCAGGCAGATCCAGCGCCTGGAAGTGCAGGTTGGCACGCCATTGTTCGAACGCCACGCGCGGGGGATGGTGCTGACCGAGGCCGGGCAGATTTTTGAAAACCATATTCGTAAAAGCCTGTTGAATATTGAGCAGGCGGTGGCAGAAATCAAAGGGTTGAAAGCCGAACGGCGTACCGCACTACGCGTGGCCTGTAGCAACGGAGTGGCCTTTATGCTGATGCCACAGCTGATGGCGCATTTTCGTGCAGAACACCCGGCTGTCAGCTTCGTGTTGACGGTGGCAGACACTAAAACCTTGGCGCGGTTGGTACGCAATGGCGAGTGTGACATGGTGCTGCAGTTTAGTTTGCACCCGGAGCGGGGCGTTGAGGTAGCGGCTTCGTGGCCAGCACCGGTCTTGTTGTTGATGAGAAAGGAGCATCCATTAGCCGACAGGCAGGTGGTTCTGGCGGATCTCTGCCAGTATCCGGTATGTCTGCCAGAGCCTGGATCCACGGTACGCCAGCTGTTTGATATCTCTTGTCAGATGAATGGCACCTTCATTGAACCCGTACTAACCTGTGATAACTTCTCCACGCTGTACTATTTTTTACAGGGCTCCCCGCTGGCGATTACCATCTGTAGCCAATTTACAGCAATGCCGTTGTTGCAGCCTCAAGGATTGATCCTGAAACCTTTTGCGGCCGAGCAGCAAAGTCCGCGTACCTTGCAGCTGCAATTGCCACTGGGGCGGCAGCGGAGCACGGCTTTGGCGTTGTTTGTGGACCATATTAATCAGACATTAAGTCGTGAAGAACGGGCCATCGGTGAGAAATTCGGCATATAAGCCGTTTTTTAATCGACAAGATAAATAATCTGTTGATTACGCTTGATTGTTCCAGTCTGGCTGTATTATATTGCGCTCCACGGAAACGGTACCCCTTCCGACAGATTTCGCCGGCTTAGCTCAGTAGGTAGAGCAACTGACTTGTAATCAGTAGGTCACCAGTTCGATTCCGGTAGCCGGCACCATATAAGAAACCCCAGCAGAAATGCTGGGGTTTTTTGTCTTTGGGCATCCATAATGCGGCGCAGCCAATGACCGCGCCCTTCGGCCCTTTAAATATCGGTGGCCAGCCATTGGTCAGACTCTTCGAACATCTCTTCCAGCATACGGTTTAACTTCTCGCGGTCACTTTTGCTGGCGTCCGAGTTAAGGCCGTTGGCCTGCATGGGTTTCACCTTCACCTCTGCATCCGGGAAGATGCGATGTACCCGTTTTGTCAGCTCGGCCTTGATGATTTCATCGGCACCGGGGATCCCTGCGACATTACGCTTATCAAACACCAATTCAACGAACATAGCCCAACCCTAAAGTCACTGTTTATGTATACAGTTATTCTGACCGAAGGGACGGGGTGAGTGCAAGAGGGGAGGGGAAAATTTTATCCTGGCCAACTTTGGGGGAAGTGTGCTCTATAGAGTTGCCAACATCGCCATTACGCACTATTTGCCACGGTATCCTTGGCGGAGATTAATAGTATAGAGCCACCTTGAAATTGATAATCATTCTTAATATGCAACAAGATTTATCCATAATTATTAGAAAGCTGTGTCTCTTCCTTCTATCAGGTATCTGTCTAGCATTGTTGATAGGCCTTATCTTCATTGACGTTCATTGGCTGCATAACTTTGTCTCCGAGACGTCGCTCACCGAGGTAACCCAAGAGATCATACTGGTGGCGATAGCCCTCAGCTTCTTTATCTCCGCTTATCGTCAGGCGGAGCATCGGTATGCCAGGGTATTAATCGGTGGCTTCTTCCTATGTATGCTGATCCGCGAGATGGACTTTGTGTTCGATATGCTGAGGCATGGTGCCTGGGTGTGGTTTGCCTTAGCCGTAACGCTGATCTGTGTGCTTTATGCACTCAAAGAGCTGCCCGCTACGCTACGTGGACTAGCACATTTCTTCAGTCACCCAAGTTACGGCATGATGTTTTCCGGGTTGTTATGCATATTAGTATTTTCACGTCTGTTTGGTATGCAACTGCTATGGCATGAGCTGATGCTCGATGGGTATAACCGCGTGGTGAAGAATATGGTGGAAGAGGGCTGTGAGCTATTTGGCTATTCACTTTGCCTGTTTGCGACGGTGGGTTATCTCCGAAGGGGGGCGTGAAGTGCACCGCCCCATCAAAATCGAGTTCATAGGTGTTTGATTTTTAGAAACTTGTTCGCCAGGCACGGCATGGCGCGTTGTACGTCAGCACAACCGAGTGGGCTGTGGCAGCTTACTATTGCCATTACACACTAATTGTCAAGGTATGAACCGTTGGTTTTTATTATACATATTGATCTTTGCGCGTCCGTTTGAATGCACCCATCATAAATGAGTGCAAAGATGATCGGTTGTGCAATACTTCTTTTTACATGTCATAAGGTTATTATTTGGGCTGTCATATTTAAACTTTTCAAAAGGGAATTAATACCATGAAAAAAACATTACTCTTTTTAGGTATGCTGTCGGCTGGTACCATCGGCGTGGTGACTTCGGCAGTTGCCCAAGATGCTGATAACAAAAATGCACTAAAGCCAGCGATTAATTTGGCAGAGCTGTTTGCTGAAAAGTCTGCTATATGGTCGACTTATCCAGAAAATGATGCCTATGTTTTTGACCGTTCTGAGGAAAACTATGCTGTCGTCGCTAAACGAGCGGATGGTGTTGTTGCACTGGTCAATAAACAGGAGAGCTATACGACCCCTGGGAAAATGGTATTAATGGGGACCTACTTTAACTGCAATAAAATGACTGATGCGACTTTTTATGTCGAGGATGTCAGTGTAGACGACGTAGCCAAGCAGCTTGCTGACCCGGCTATTGATGATCCAGAGAGAGTACGTGGTTTTGATGCGAGTATGCCCGTCCACGATCTCTATCTGGTCGCCTGTCCTCAGAGCTGAAACTCGTGGGCTTATTAATCGCTGATGGTCTCTGATTAGTGTTGTGCTTGTGAACAGTCACAATGGCACCGTTCTCCATTGAGAGACACAATCTGGCGAACGGCCTGAAATGACACATTGGTATGGCCTGTTGAAAGGGCGGTACCATGGCCAAATTCCAGACATAAAAAAACCAACCGTAACTGGTTGGTTTTTTTATAAATAGTTGGTCGGCATGAGAGGATTCGAACCTCCGACCCCCGACACCCCATGACGGTGCGCTACCAGGCTGCGCTACATGCCGACGCAGAACCCTATACTACCGTTTTCAGATGTAAATTCAAGCAGCTACCTCACTGATTGCTCTAGATTTAAGCAGTTAGTTGGCGATAAAGCGTTTTACATCGGTCAGCACCTGTAACAGCAGGGCTAGCTGGGGCTTCTCGTCCTTGAGCTCGTTATCGTCCTGATCGTAGGCACGGTAGTTGCCATTACCGTCCAATATCAGCGTCTGTGTTGGCGTGGTGATCACCAACTGGCTGCCGTTACCGGTGGCGAGCCAATTGTTTTTACGCTGTGCGGCAAACAGGTCTTCGCCCTGTGAGTAGTCGTTAGCCGGTGTCTTCACATGCAGCAGGCGTTGCATCAACGTACGCATCACATCGTTATGATTGGTCAGCTTGTTGATGGTTTGTGCCGGCGTGCCTGGCCAGTGGATGACCAACGGAACCTGCAATTGACTGCGGCTAAAGCTGCTGCCCGCTCCCCAATGGCCTTTGCCGTTATCGTTGAACTCTATGCCGTGCTCGGCGGTGATCACCACCACGGTTTTATCCAACAGGCCCTTTTCTTTCAGCGTTGCCAGCACCTGTTCAATCTGCGCATCGATGTCTTTAGCGCCGGTACGATAGCGTTGGGCAAAGGCTTCTGGCGAGAGCTTATTGTCGCCCTCTGGCAACCTGGCGCCGCTGAAATTGATATAGGAGAACCAAGGGCTACTGCCGCTCTGAGTGGCCAACCAGCTTTGCCACTGATGTGTGGTGGTGGCATCGCTTTGCACGAACGGCTCAGGCGGTAGCGAGAAATCGGTCAATAGCGCCTGGCGGTACAGCGTGGCGTTGAAACCGTCTGAAGAGAACAGGCCGAACTGATAGCCTTGATCGCTCAGTGCGCTAATCAACGCCGCCGGTTTGCGTCCGGCCAGAATGCCATCCAGATAGGTGGGCGAAATACCGTAGAACAGGCCAAACAGGCCGGTGTCCGCATGGTTACCGGAGCTGTAATGGTCGCTGAAGCGGATATTTTCCTGGGCAAAGCGGCTCAGGCCCGGCATGTCTTGCGCCAGATCCTGGGTGCGAACCCCGTTTACCACGATCATCAGCAGGTTATAACCGCTGCCTTTATCGCTGTAGCTCAGGCTATTGAGCGGGTATTCAACGGCCGCGGCTTCTGGATTGCCCTGTTGCACCAGGCGGCGCTCATACTCTTGCTGATCGAGCAGGCCGTGTTTTTCCAGGAACTTACGCGCGGTCATCGGGTAAGAGAGCGGCAGGTTGGCGCGCTGCATGGTGATCGGCCGATAGAAATTGGCATCCGCCCAGATATAAATCAGGTGCGAAGCAAAGAACGAACAGATGAACAGCACCGCCAGCGGCTTACCGAAGTTGCGCCGGTTCAGGCTGCGCAGTTTCTGCCAGCTCCAGGTGGCAAACAGCATTTCGACCAGGAATATCACCGGCACGGCGATAAACACCAACTGCCAGTCGCGCGCCAGTTCACTCTGATCCGGGTTGACGACCAGCTCCCACACCACCGGATTAAGGTGCAGGTGGAAGTGGGTAAAGACTTCGCTGTCGACCAGCAGCAACGTCAGCCCGGCGGTGGCCAACGTCGCGGAAATAAATCGCAGCAGGCGCTGCGACATCACCACAAAGGTGAGCGGGAAGATGATCAGCAGGTAGGCGGCAAAGACAATAAAGCTGAACTGCCCAATCAGGCTGACCAACGCATAGACACGCCCCAGCAGTGAGGACGGCCAGTCGGTAACAAACAGGTAGCGGCTGCCCAACCCGATACTGAGCAGAATATTAAATAAGGCGAACCAGTGCCCCCAGCTAATCATCTGGGAGACTTTTTCACGATAACGCTGACGGTTTGTCACCATAAGTAATTATTAATGCGCTTTATCTTCACGGATAGAAGCCTGCAGGGCTTCAGCAAACGATCTGCCCAGTGTCTTCCGCTGTGCGGGAGCAATACTGGTGTTGATCAAATTGGTTACCATGTTGCCCAATACCATCAAAGAGAGATCGGTGGGAGTATGGTGTTTTTCCAGAACGTTGACCAGCTCAGAGAGCAGTTGTTCAACGTGTTCGTCACTATAACGAGATGATTGTGGCATAAATATTGTGCTCAAAGCTCGACAAAGTCCCATATCTTACCGTATGGGGCCGTGATTTTCCGCTCTTTTATAGCGTGAAGTTCGTTAAGGCATTGCCATGCCCGTTGTCTTTCGGCTTCGTCAGTGCTTGAATACGCGCTCAAAGAACAGGAGGATTGATCATGAGTCTGGATATCGAGCAGATTGCACTGCACCAGTTGGTAAAACGCGATGAGCAGACGCTGGAAGTGGTGTTGCGCGATTCCCTTCTTACCACCAATGCGGCGGTGGAAGAGATGATGGCAGAGCTGCATCGCGTTTACAGCGCCAAGAGTAAGGCTTACGGCCTGTTCAACGAGCAGAGCGAACTGGCGGACGCGTTGCGTAACTGCCGTAAGGGTGATGACGACTTCCTCGCATTTAGCCGTGCTGCCACCGGCCGTCTGCGCGACGAACTGGCCAAATATCCGTTTGCCGACGGTGGCGTGGTGCTGTTCGCCCATTATCGCTATCTGGCGGTGGAATACTTGCTGATCACGGTGCTGAACAGCTGCAACAGTACGCGTGTCAATGAAGAGTTGGATATCCGCACCACCCACTATCTGGATATCAACCACGCGGACATTGTGGCGCGTATCGATCTGACCGAATGGGAAACCAACCCGCAATCAACGCGCTATCTGACATTCCTCAAAGGACGGGTAGGGCGCAAGGTCTCCGATTTCTTTATGGATTTCCTGGCGGCGGCGGAAGGGCTGGATACCAAAGCGCAAAACCGTGGCCTGCTACAGGCGGTGGATGATTACTGTGCCGATGCTCAACTAGGCAAACACGAACGCCAGACGGTACGTCAGCAGGTTTACAGCTACTGTAATGAGCAGTTGCAGGCTGGTGAAGAGATCGAGTTGCAGGAACTGTCGAAAGAGATAGCCCCGGTGGGCGAGAAGGATTTCCTGCAGTTTTCCAGCGAACAGGGCTACGAGCTGGAAGATAGCTTCCCGGCGGATCGCGGCACGTTACGCCAACTGACCAAATTTGCCGGCAGCGGCGGCGGTATCAGCCTGAACTTTGATGCGATGCTGCTGGGGGAACGCATTTTCTGGGATGCGGCTACCGATACCCTGACGATCAGAGGTACGCCACCGAATCTGCGCGATCAGTTGCAACGTCGCACGGGCGGCAAGTAAATCGCCACCGAATCGTAACCAATAAAAAACGCCGCAATTGCGGCGTTTTTCACTTCGGCGTCCCGAAAATCGATAACGTGGCGATTAAACGCGCACGAAGTCGATGTGAGCCAGTTTTGGCTTGAACGGGTGACGCTGTACAGCCTGAACCTTAACTTTGGTTTCTTTACCGTCGACAACCAGAGTTACTGCTTCGCTGTAGAATTCTGGTTTAACTTCCATGTTCTTGACAGAATCATGGTCTAGTTCGATAGCAATCGCAGCTTCTTCGCCACCATAGATGATAGCTGGGAATTTGTTTGCTGCACGCAGGCGGCGGCTCGCACCCTTACCCTGGTCTTTACGTACTTGTACGTTGATAGTGAACATTGTTTTTTCTCTTAAAAGAAAATTTACCCTGCTACAGGCGACCCAGTAACAGGCTCGATAACCTGCTTTCACACTGGGCGAACCCAGGTAAAGCGGGCGGCATTTTAACGGAAAGCCGCTCTCCGGGCAATGAAAACCTGCCGCACGGGGCTAATACAGCTCATTGGCACGGCGAAAGCGGCCCTGATAATCAAAAACTTTTTCACGTATCTGCCAGAATTGGCCGCGTTTGCGTGCGACGACGAAGTCTGGATGGCGCAACAGCGCCTGCTGGGCCAGAATGTCCGCCGCGTTTTGCCAACTGAAGGGGACGCCAGGTGCCCGTTGGTGTGGGCGCAGGAACAGCATCTCGAAGGCCTTGCGTTGCGCGGGCGTTTGCAGGCGGAAACGTTCGCTGGTGCTGGTGCCATCTTCGTCATAATAGGTGGCTTTCAGCCATTCTCCCTTGTCGTCCTTGCCGCTGTGCAGTTCCATTCCGCCACAGCGCAGGACTAGCGCATCCTTCAGCTTCAGCGCGGCCTTCAGCATATCGTCCGGATCGACCAGCACTTCCTGGCATTGAGGGCAGCGGCGGGCCGCAATATCGTTCTCTGCTCCGCAGTGCGGGCAGCATTTGAAACGGAAGCGGTAGTCACATTGTTCGCGGTGCCCTTCATCATCTTCCAGCCAGCCCTGACAGCGGCGGCCATAATGCTCGATAATATCGCCGTTCTCGGTGCATTTGCCCCAAAACAGGTTGGCGAAACCGCAGCCAGGGCAAAATACCTGCACCGGTTGGCTGTCTGAGTGGGGTTTGCTGACGCCCACTTCCGGCGTGAACAAATCGTGGGGATTGCCGGCATAGTCCAGGATCAGGCAGTCGGTCTTGCCTGGGGCCAGGCGTAAACCGCGCCCGACGATTTGCTGATACAGGCTGACGGACTCGGTGGGGCGCAAAATAGCGATCAGATCGACATGAGGCGCATCGAACCCCGTCGTCAGTACCGCCACGTTAACCAGGTAGCGTAATTGCTGTTGCTTAAAGGCTTCGATCAGCGCGTCACGTTCGCCTGGCGGCGTTTCGGCACTGACCAGCGCCGCTTCCCCATTTGGCAACAGGCCATGCACTTCACGGGCATGTTCCACCGTAGAGGCAAAAATCATCACGCCTTTGCGGGTTTCGGCGTATTCGACGATCTGGCTGATGATGTGCGGCGTAATGCGGTTTTGCTGTTTCAGTTCGCGGTTAAGATCCGCTTCGCTGAACAGGCCGTTGCTTCTGGCTTCCAGGCGGCTGAAATCGTACTGCACGATCGGCATATCCAGCCGTTCTGGCGGCACCAGAAAGCCGTGTTTAATCATATAGCGCAACGGCAGTTCATAAATGCAGTCGCGAAACAGGCTGTTGCCGTCACCACGGGTGATGCCGTGGTAATGATATTGATAGATCCAGCCTTTGCCCAGCCGGTAAGGGGTGGCCGTCAGGCCAAGCAGGCGCAACTGCGGGTTGGTTTTTTGCAGGTGTTGAATAATCTGTTGGTATTGGCTGTCGTCATCGTCGCTGATGCGGTGGCATTCGTCGACGATCAGCAGGGAAAATGCGCCGTCGAACAGCGATAGATTACGTGCTACCGATTGCACGCTGCCGAACACCACCTTGCCGCTGCTCTCTTTTTGCTGTAGCCCGGCGGCGAAGATGTCGGCCTCCAGGCCGTAAGCGCAGTATTTGCTGTGGTTTTGCGCCACCAGCTCTTTAACGTGGGCTAGCACTAACACCCGGCCACGGGCGCGTTTTGCCAACTCGGCGATCACCAGACTTTTGCCAGCGCCGGTTGGCAGCACGATCAGGGCCGGTTCAGGATGTTGGCGGAAATGCTTGATGGTGGCGTCGACCGCTTCCAACTGATAGGGGCGTAGGGTAAAAGCCATGCGTTAGTCGCGCTCGCTGAAGTGGGCTGTAACATTCCACTGAAACTGTGACATTTTGCTCCTCAGACGGCGGAAAAATTTCTATTATTATGCCCTCTGCGGCTACGCAGTGCGAGAAGCATGGAAATTACCCCTGTTATGGCATCGTTTCCGTCGCTATGCTAGGCTGTATCCCTTAATTGACCGTGGTGCCGTCGCAGTCCCAAAAGCCCGTAATCAAGGCGGAGGGGGCAGGGCATAGTGGGCCTACGTTCAAGCCCGACAACGCTGAGTACGGGCTTTTGGGGCGCGACCCTTCGGGCTGGGGCCATTTGAACGCGTATCTGCGTTTCTCCCCGCTTATTTGGACCCACCAAACCTCACGGCTCGTGCCTTGCAACGCGTTCAAATGACCTCCAGCGGCGCTCACGTGCAATTAAGGGATACAGCCTTAGGGCTTCCCTACGCGAACATCCTCTTCGAACTCTGTTTTTGCACCTGGTGCGACAACGGGGCGTCATATTTAGCAACCAGATCAATGCGATCATAACAACGACAGGCAAAGCAGATTCAATGCGACTGGACAAGTTTTTATCTCAGCAGTTGGGTATCAGCCGTGCGCTGGTAGCGCGTGAACTCCGTGCAAAACGTGTCACCGTAGACGGTGAAGTGGTCAAGAGCGGGGCGCTCAAGCTGGCTCCGGAACAGGAAGTGCGGTTTGATGGCAACGTGCTGTCACAGCTGAACGGGCCACGTTACTTCATGCTCAATAAGCCACAGGGTTACGTGTGCTCTACCGACGATCCGGATCATCCAACCGTGCTCTATTTCCTGGATGAACCCGTCGCGTACAAGCTGCATGCGGCAGGGCGGCTGGATATTGATACTACCGGCCTGGTCCTGATGACCGATGATGGTCAGTGGTCGCACCGTATCACCTCACCGCGCCACGAGTGTGAGAAAACCTATCTGGTGACGTTGGAATATCCGTTGGCCGCCGATACTGCCCAGCAGTTTGAGCAGGGGGTGCAGCTGCATAACGAAAAAAATCTGACCAAGCCTGCGAAGTTGGAAAAAATCGAAGATACCCTGGTGCGTCTTACCATCAGCGAAGGGCGTTACCATCAGGTGAAGCGCATGTTTGCGGCCGTGGGTAACCGGGTCATCGAATTGCACCGTGAGCGCATTGGCGCCATTGTGTTGGATGACGATTTGGCGCCGGGGGAATACCGCCCGCTGACCGAAGAAGAGATTGCCAGCGTAGGCGCACCACACCTGCTGGATTAATTTTTGCGACCGACCAAGGAGTCGTTGAACGTGCAACAGAACCGGACCTCTCACCTCGGTTTGATCTTTATTCTGGGCCTGCTGTCCATGCTGATGCCGTTGGCGATCGACATGTACTTGCCCAGCATGCCGATAATCGCCCAGGAGTTCGGCGTGGAGTCTGGCCGGGTACAGATGACGCTCAGCGCCTACATGCTGGGCTTTGCCGTTGGCCAACTGTTCTACGGGCCGATGTCCGACAGCATTGGTCGCAAACCGGTGATCCTGTGGGGGACGCTGATTTTTGCTATCGCCGGTGGGGCTTGTGCGATGGCCCAATCGGTGGAACAACTAATTAACCTGCGCTTCCTGCATGGGCTGGCAGCCGCGGCGGCCAGCGTGGTGATCAATGCCCTGATGCGTGACATGTTCACCAAGGACGAGTTCTCACGCATGATGTCGTTCGTGATCCTGGTGATGACCATTGCGCCATTGCTGGCTCCGATGATCGGTGGCGTGCTGCTGTTATGGTTCAGCTGGCATGCCATCTTCTGGACCATGGGGGCCGCGGCGCTGTTGGGTTCGGTACTGGTGGCGTTCTTTATCAAGGAGACGTTGCCCAAGGAGCGGCGGCAAAAATTCCATCTGCGTACCACGCTGAGGAATTTCGGTTCGTTGTTCCGCCACAAGCGCGTGTTGAGCTATATGCTGGCCAGTGCCTTCTCGTTTGCCGGGATGTTTTCTTTCCTCAGCGCCGGGCCGTTTGTCTATATCGAGCTGAATAACGTTTCACCGCAGCATTTTGGTTATTACTTTGCGCTGAACATCGTGTTTCTGTTCCTGACGACCCTGATCAATAGCCGCAACGTGCGCCGTCTGGGGGCGGTTAAAATGTTCCGCCTTGGTCTGTTTGTGCAATTGACGATGGGCGTGTGGTTGCTGGCCGTCACCGCCAGCGGGCTGGGTTTCTGGGCTTTGGTGCTCGGGGTGGCGGTTTATCTCGGTTGTATCGCCATGATCTCGTCTAACGCGATGGCGGTGATCCTGGACGATTTTCCTCATATGGCGGGAACTGCCTCTTCGCTGGCTGGGACGTTGCGCTTCAGCATTGGCGCACTGGTTGGGGCAATTCTGTCCTTGGCCCCAGGCAAGAGCGCGTGGCCGATGGTTTCATCTATGGCCCTGTGCAGCATCGTTGCGGTGTTGTTCTATTTTTATGCCAGCCGTCCGCGCAATAATCCTGCCTGATTTGCCCCTCACCCTAACCCTCTCCCACAGGGAGAGGGGACCGATCGAGCTGTTTTAGCGTTACTGAGTTCACCCTGGCCCTTCCAACGAATGTGCCACAGCTTTACTCCTCACCCCCAACTACACACCGGTCTGGCCCCCTCGGGACCGGATGAGCCATATATTAAGTCCTGTACCTGACTCCGCCCTTGATGTTACTGGACGAACCACAGACTGACCTCTGCACCTGATTACAGCTCCGGACAGGCTCCCTCTCCTTGGGGAGAGGGTTGGGGTGAGGGAGATTAGAACAAATGCGACTAGACCCCAATCTACCCGCTTGCAAGTTTAAGTTTGTTGCTAAATATATGCAGGCTAACTAAACGGCAGCCAAACGAACTGTAGTTTTTTTGTTAAATATGGCAGTGTTATTTTCTCCGGTGGCCAGAGGTGCAACCCGCTGACTGATGGGGATTTTTTTCACGACTGATTGATTAAATATTGTTTTAAATCAAATTGTTATTGACTTAACCTGGTTTGAGTATTTGAGCGATATGTTTGTACAATGTAAAATTATACCGATTGTAAAGTAACCGCATTGCAAGAAAAAAATGTTGAGATCGCGGTGGGAAAGGGTTACATATAACGCAAAAATGCGAGCTGAGTCGCAAAACGCCGTGAGAGAACCTTTTACGGTGGAAAAAAACTGAGTGATATCAGCAAGCGCAGGATGAAGTTAATTGTTTGTTGCAAATTTTACTTAAAAATAACATTTGTGGGCGGCAAAGTCGGATGATCCCGGCTATAACTAAGTCATCCTGTGATGTAAAAAGTGTTTCATCTTTTCATACTAGGGATTTCATGTGGATAGTTTCCAGCTTTCGGTAGTGCATCGCTTGCCGCAAAGTTATCGTTGGCTATCAGGTTTTACCGGCAGCAAGGTTGAACCGATACCGCTTAGCGGCATAGACGAAGATAACGATCTGATCGGCCTCAAGCTGCTCAGCCATGACGGGCGCGAAGCCTGGCGGGTCATGCAGCAGCTCAACTTGTCTCTGCAAGAGATCCAGGTCAACTGCTCCATCGTTGAATGGGAAGGCGAGCCTTGCCTGTTCGTTCATCAATGTGATGAAAGTGCCGCCATGTGCCGCTTAAAAAACGTCGGTGCGGCGATTGCCGAGCAGCTCAGCGCGCAGTACCCCTTCTGAATGATGCCGCTAATCAACCAACTGTAATAACTGCTGTGTATAGGCAGCAGCAGGTGCGTTGAAAATCGTCTGGCAGTCACCCTGCTCCACGACTTCTCCCTGACGCAGTACGATCACCTGATGGCACAACGATCGTACCACCTGCAAATCGTGGCTGATAAACAGATAGGCCAGCCGGTGACGGAGCTGAAGTGACTTCAGCAGCGCCAGGATCTGCGCCTGCACCGATTTATCCAACGAGGACGTCGGTTCATCCAGGATCAACAGTTGCGGTTGCAGGATCAGCGCGCGGGCAATGGCGATACGCTGGCGCTGGCCACCGGAAAACTCCGTGGGATAACGATAGCGCAGGGCCGGATCCAAACCGACTTCCTCTAATGCCTCAATCACCCGCTGTTCGCGTTGTTCTGCGGTCAATTGCTGGTGGATCTCCAGCCCTTCGGCGATGATTTGCAGCACGTTCAGGCGTGGGTTCAGTGCGGAATAGGGATCCTGAAACACTATCTGCATCCGGCTGCGGTAAGGCAACATTTGCTGGTTATTGAACTGGTGCAGCGGTTGGCCATCAAACCAGATCGCACCTTTGGAGCTTAACAAGCGCAGCAGCGCCAGGCCAGTCGTGCTCTTGCCTGAACCCGATTCGCCCACCAGGCCAACACTTTCCCCAGGCTGTATCTCGAAGCTCAGATCTTTCAGCGCGTAGTTCTGATCGACAATGCGCCGTAACAGGCCACGTTTGATCGGGAAGCTGACCTGCAGGTTTTCTACTTTCAACAGCGGCACGGGCTTATCGCTGGCCGGTAGCGGCAGAGGCTCGCCCACGTCTTCAGCAGCCAATAGCTGACGGGTATAGGCGTGCTGTGGGGCGCTAAACAGGCCGTCGCGGCTATTTTGCTCTACGCACAACCCCTGGCGCATTACCGCCACGTTATCCGCCAATCGGCGCACGATGTTCAGGTTGTGGGTGATGAACAGTAATCCCATCCCCAGTTCCTGCTTTAACTCTTTCAGCAACATCAGGATCTGTGCTTGAATGGTCACGTCTAGCGCGGTGGTCGGCTCATCGGCAATCAACAGCTTGGGCTTGGTCAACACCGCCATGGCGATCATCACGCGTTGACGTTCTCCGCCGGACAGTTGATGGGGATAGTCCTTCAGGCGCCCTTTGGCGTTACGTATGCCCACCCGATCCAGGCATTGAATGATTTCGGCACGGGCGCTGTCACGGCGCATGCCCCGGTGGAGCATCAGCACTTCGGCCAGCTGTTTTTCAATGGTGTGCAGCGGGTTGAGCGACACCATCGGTTCCTGGAAAATCATCGAGATCTGGTTGCCACGCACTTTGCGCAGTTCGGCTTCCGGTGCGTGTAACAGCGAGTTGCCGTTAAACAGAATATCCCCACCGGGATACACCACCGGCGGGGAAGGCAGCAGCCGCAGCACGGAGAGGGCGGTGACGCTTTTGCCTGAGCCTGATTCACCCACCAACGCCAGCGTTTCCCCTTGTTCCACCTGTAACGAGACGCCGTTGACCACCTGATTCAAGTTGCCTCCCTGGCGGAAGGCGATGCTGAGATCCTGAATAGCGAGCAGAGGAGTGGTCATATTAATGCGCCTTGCTTGGGTCGAAGGCGTCGCGCACCGCTTCGCCGATAAAGATTAACAGTGAGAGCAGCACCGCCAGCACCAGGAAGGCGGTAATGCCCAACCACGGAGCTTGCAGGTTGTTTTTGCCCTGTAAAAGGAGCTCACCCAACGAAGGCGAACCGAGCGGCAAGCCGAAGCCGAGGAAATCGAGAGAGGTGAGGGTGGTGATGGAACCACACAGAATAAACGGCAGGAAGGTCAGCGTGGCCACCATGGCGTTAGGCAGCATATGGCGATACATAATCACGCGATCCGGTACGCCCATCGCTCTGGCGGCACGAATGTAGTCGTAATTACGGGTACGCAGGAATTCGGCACGCACTACGCCCACCAGGCTCATCCAGCCAAACAGAATGGTAATGCCCAACAGCCACCAGAAATTGGGTTGGATGATGCTGGACAGCAGGATGATCAGGAACAGCGTCGGCATCCCCGACCAAACCTCTATCAGCCGTTGCCCCCAAAGATCGAATCGGCCGCCGTAATAGCCCTGCGTCGCTCCCGCACAGATACCAATCACGCTGGAACACAGCGTTAGCGCCAGCCCGAACAGCATTGAGATACGGAAACCGTACAGCACCCGGGCTAGCACATCGCTGCCATTACTGTCGGTGCCAAGTAGGTTTTGGCGTGACGGAGGCGATGGGAAGGGCACTTCGGTGGCAAAGTTGATGGTGTTGTAGCTAAAGCGGATTGGGGCCCAGATGGCCCAGCCGTGTTGCTCAATCTGCTTGATAACAAAGGGATCCTGAAAATCGGTAGTGGTATTCAGTTCCCCGCCGAAGGTCGTTTCGCTGTAGTTGACCATAAAGGGCACATACAGCCGGCCTTCATAACGCACCAGCAACGGCCGGTCGTTGGCGATCAGGTTGGCGGCCAGGCTGAGTGCAAAGGCAGCCAGAAAAATCCACAGCGACCAGTAACCACGGCGGTTGCTGCGAAAACGTGCCCAGCGGGCCTGATTGATGGGGCTTAAGCGGCTCATTGACGGCCCTCGAAATCAATGCGCGGATCGACCAGGGTATAGGTGATATCGCTGACGATATTCAACAGCAGGCCGATCAGGGTAAATATGTAGAGCGTTCCGAACATCACCGGATAGTCGCGTTGCAGGGTGGCATCGTAGCCCAGCAGCCCGAGGCCGTTGAGCGAGAACATCACTTCGATCAACAACGAACCGGTGAAAAACATGCTGATAAAGGTAGCCGGGAAACCGGCGATCACCAGTAGCATGGCATTACGGAACACGTGGCGGTAGAGGATTTTCTTCTCGTCCAGCCCTTTGGCGCGGGCGGTGACCACGTACTGTTTGCGGATCTCATCAAGAAACGAGTTTTTGGTCAGCATGGTCAGGGCGGCAAAGCCGCCGATCACCGTTGCCAGCACTGGCAGGGTAATGTGCCACAGATAATCGGTGATTTTCCCGTACCACGGCAGCGTGTCGAAGTTGCTGGAAACCAGCCCGCGCAGCGGGAACCAGTCCAGATAGCTGCCACCGGCGAATAGCACGATCATCAGGATGGCGAACAGGAATGCCGGAATGGCGTAGCCGATGATAATCAGCGTGCTGCTCCAGGTGTCAAAGGCGCTGCCGTTGTGGATGGCCTTACGGATACCCAGAGGGATCGACACCAGATAGATGATCAGTGTACTCCATAGCCCCAGGGTCGCGGAAACCGGCAGACTCTGGCCAATCAGTTGCATCACCGAGGCGCCGCGGAACAGGCTTTCGCCGAAATCGAGGCGCATATAGTTCCACAGCATGGTGAAATAGCGTTCGTGCAGTGGCTTGTCGAAGCCGTAACGCTTGGTGATCTCGGCGATCACTTCGGGATCCAGGCCGCGTGAGCCACGGTATTGGCCTTCGGCCACGTTGCCCGCGCCAGCCTTCATGTGCCCAAGGCCTTCACCCGCGCCTCCGCCGCCAAATCCGCTGGTTTGCCCCATCTCAATAGAGGCAATGGCCTGATCGACCGGCCCACCGGGGGCGATTTGCACAATGAAAAAGTTAATGGTGATGATCGCCCACAGCGTGGGGATCACCAACAGTAATCTGCGTATCAGATAAGCGGCCACCTGAGGCTCCTTATTGCCGTTGCGCCGGCAAGCGTGCCGCCTTGTTGACGTCGAACCACCAGTTGTCGAACCCGATCGAATAGGCTGGGCGTACCGCTGGCGAAGAGAATTTGTCCCAATAGGCGTAACGGTCGTGATTGGAGTACCACATCGGCAGCATATACATGTTCCAGGTCAACACCCGATCCAGCGCACGGCCAAGGGACAGCAACGCTTTTTCATCCCCTTGATGCTTCATGATCTGTTCTATCAGGGCATCGACGGCTGGATCGCTGACGCCAGGGCTGTTGTAGCTGGAATTCAGATATTCTGTGGCCCAGTAGATTTGCAGGTTGGAGTTGGGGAACGGCATAGCGGGGTAGACCCTCGGCATCATATCAAAATCACGCTCGCGCATGCGGCGGGTGAATTGGCTGATGTCGATCTCACGGATCTGCATAGCGATACCCAACCGCTTCAGATTGTGCTGGAAAGGCAGTACATATTGGAAATTGCTGCCACTCGGCAACATCAGTTCAAAGGTAAAGGGTTTACCGGTTTGACTGTTAACCAACAGCTGGTTTTTCACTTCCCAGCCAGCTTGCTTAAGCAATTCTGTGGCTTTCAGCAGGTTCGCCCGGTCATTGCCGCTACCGTCGGATGTTGGAGGCTGATAGATCGAGGTAAACACTTCTGCTGGCACTTTGCCTTTCAGCGGGGCCAGCCAGGCCAGTTCCGCAGCGTCTGGGTAGCCAGTGGCCGCGTATTCGGTATTCTGGAAATAGCTGCTGGCGCGTTGATAGGCATCGTAATACAGCGCCTTGTTCATCCAGTTGAAGTCGAAGGCCAGGGTAATGGCTTCACGTACCCGGCGATCGGCGAAAATCGGGCGCTGGATATTGAATGCCAACCAGCGGGCATTCTGTGCTGCCTGATTGGTTTCATCCTGTTTGATGATGAAGTTGCGTGCAAAGTTGCCGCCCTGATATTGGGTGGTCCAGCTTTTTGGCGAGCCTTCGACGCGGAAATCGTAAGCCCCGGCCTTAAAGGCTTCCAGCGCCACCTTATCGTCCAGGTAATAGTCGTAACGCAGCGTATCGAAGTTATAGCGCCCACGATTCACTGGCAGATTGGCGGCCCAATAGTCACGCACACGCTCATAGGTAATATATTGGCCCAATCGATAGCTGCTGATTTTATAGGGGCCACTGCTTAATGGGGGAACCGTCAGTGGCTCATTCAGTTTATGGTCTTTCCAGAAGTTTTCCGACATCACCGGCAGGCTTAATAGGCCGAGTAGTTGATCCCTATCCGGTTTGGGTAGTTCTATGCGCACCGTCAGACGGGAGAGGGCCTTAACCGTGACGCCTTTATACGAGGAACGGAATTGCGGTACCCCTTCGGTCATAAATTTGTTGAAGGTAAAGGCCACGTCGGCGGCGGTGATCGGGCTGCCATCATGGAAACGCGCGCGTGGATTGATATCCAGCTCCATCCAGCGCATATCAGCCGGATAACGAGCAGATTCCGCAATCAACGGATAATAGCTGGAAGGCTCATCGTCCGAGCTGGTGAACAGCGTATCGTAGAGTTCCCCGGTTCTTTCACCGGGCACGCCGCGCGAAGCGAAGCGGTTGAAGTTATCATAGGTGCCGATGGCTGCCAGCCGAACATCGCCGCCCTTGGGGGCTGCCGGGTTCACGTAGTCAAAATGGCTAAAGTCGGTGGAATATTTCGGTTCACCGAGCGTGGCGAAAGCATAGCTTTCATTAAGGGTTTCGGCCTGCATGCTAAAGCTGAGTGCCGAAAGCACCAGGGCAGCAAAAATGCGTACGGACATCTCTACGGTAAGCTCCTGCTATGTATACCCGTCGCCTCTCAGGCCATGGCTCGAAATACGTCGGATATCAGTCAATTAATCCAGCCGGTAGCATAGCATTTCAGGCTGGCTTTCTGAGTAAAGAAGTTTAAATATCAGGGATTCACTGCGGCCTGATGATCAAAAACGGCATTATTCTGGCAAAAGGCCACAAACTCCTCAATACCCAGTGGCTTACTGAAATAATAGCCCTGCATAAAATTAACGTCGCGTTCTTGCAGGAAACTCACCTGTTCGGCGGTTTCTACTCCTTCTGCCACGGTCAGCATTTTCAGTTTCTTAGACAGTGAGATCACGGCGTCCAGGACGGGAGCGGTCGCCGTATCCTGGCCGATGGTGTTGACAAAACCTCGGTCGATTTTCAGGTAATCCAGGGTAAAGCGCTGTAGATAGATCAAGGCGCTGTGGCCAGTACCAAAGTCATCCACCGCGATCTCAACGCCCTGGCGGTGCAACCAGTCAAATTCTTCCAAGGCGTTTTGCTCTTCCACCATGCCGCGCTCGGTGATTTCAAACACCACGGTGAAATGGTTGATCGGCATGTTAGCCAGCAGTTCGGTGATGTCGTCATGGAACGAAGGCGCATTGAGATGGGAAGGGGCGAGGTTGATGCCCAGTTTGGCCCCCTGTGGCAGCGCTTGTACCAATAGCGGAATATCTGCCACGATCATACGGAACAGGTGGCGGGTCAGCGGAACGATCAACCCTTCGTTTTCGGCATAGGGGATAAACAGATCAGGTGGAATACGCCCCTCGCTGGGATGACGCCAGCGGATCAATGCCTCCAGGCCTGAGATGGTGTTGCTCGCGGTGTGAAACACCGGCTGATATTCAATATAGAACTCATTGCGCTTGATGCCCCTCATCAGGGCGCGTTCGGGGCTTTGGCGCAGTATCTGCATGTAGTAATACAACACGCCTACCATCAGGGAAAGCACCAGGCTGCCCAGCACGGTCAAACGCACATCATTAGCCGTCAAGGATTGGTGATAGAAGATCACGCTCAGTGGATAACCTGGGATTGCTAGCCGGCTGGCGTTGTTTGTGGGTAATTGCGCCAGTGGCAACATATTCAAGCTGAAGGTGGTTACCGCATGTTCCCCGATCACGATGGCAAATCCGGGGGTATCTCTATCGCGTGAACTGAGCAGCAGGTAGGGGGCCAGGGTGAGATCCAGCGTGGCCAATATGCCGGTGTTGCTTGGCCCCGGTTGGCGCAGCCACACGGCAACCGCCGGTTTTTCCGGCACCATCGGCGTGCCTTCTTGCAATGCCATATCCAGTGGCTTCTGCCAGTCGATTTCGGAATAAATATGGCTCATCCCCAGCATCATGTCACCGGTTGCCGAGGAGCAATAGGCAAAACCGTCTTTTACCAGAACAAAAGTGCGTACGCCGGCGGTAAAAGCAGCACGGTAGGTCAGATCGGACTGGACCTTTTCGCAGGGCTTACCGGTAAGCGGCATGATTTGTTGCATCATCTCTTGCAGATGCTGGAGGTAATTAACGGCAAATTTTTGCGTACGGGTTTCGATCTTATGTTGAAATTGCGAGCGCTGATGATCGATCAGAAATAAGGTGACAGAGGTAGAAACAATAAAGAAAACGACTGCGACAATACAGCTTTTAGTCAGGCTACGTCGTGTGTTGGACGCATGGCGTGCAAATGCTCCCTTCAATCCCATTACTTGCCCCCTGAGTACAGCATAAGAATATTCTTGTTATATTGTTGGTGATTAATATATCCCACCGATCCTGCCTGCGTCATTATTCGTCTGGCTGGCTGTTTAGAAACAGCGTAAATAGCACGTTACGAATTGGCATGTCACTTGACGATAATAGGCTATTTTTTCAACCGTTGCGTGGTTTCTGGCGCAGTGATAATCGAAAATAGCGATGCGGGTTTGTTCGGCAGCGACTTTACAGTGAAAAAAAACGCTGCCCTGGGGCAGCGTTCTCGTCTCGTTTGTTTGGTTTTCAGGACCAGATTCAGATACTACGCCGTTAGCTGGAACTTTTGCCCAGTAACCGGCGACCTTCACGATAACGTTTATCCCAATAGTTATCCGAAAGGTTAGAGATTGTCACGCCACTGCTGGTAGAGGCATGAACGAATTTGTCGTTACCCAGATAGATGCCGACATGGCGACCAGTGGAACCGGCGCGGAACAGCACTAAATCACCCGGGCGCAGTTTGGCGCGTTGGATTTGCTTGCCCATATCTTCTTGCTCATAGGTTGAGCGGGGCAAAGTCATACCAAACTGTTCGCGGAAAGTCCGTTGCACAAATGCGGAGCAATCAATGCCACGCTTGCTTTCACCACCTAAACGGTAGCGGACGCCTTTCCAATCAGCATACTGGTCCATAATCTTTGACTTGACGTCAACGTTACGTACCATCGCTTCGAATTCATCCTGAGAGGCTTGCAGTAAAAGACCGTTTTTGTCATTAACTGCATGCATCTCAGTTTGTGATCTATCTAACTTCGAAGTGTCTGTTGAGCTACAGGCGGAGAGCACCAAGGCTGCCGCAATTGCAGGTAACACCCGCAAAAAATATCTCAGAAAAGGTTGAGATTTGACCATTGTAATTGTTTTCCCTTGAAGTCCTTAACGACGCAAGCCGTTATCTGAAAAATACCAAACGGAACGAGACTAGTTGGCACCGGCAGGAAGGACAATCAGTTAGCATCGGAAATGTGCAGGAACGCACAGTTTTCGGATTTTTACTCACGAGCCAAGCCAAACCAGGCACAAACGCATCCGAGATTACCGGAATGAAGTGAGGATTGCGAGCCTTTTTCCGATATTCTTTATATGAAATTGTGATGTAACATAATGTAAATCTTCATATAAAAAAACGCGGTTCGGCAGTTATGTTGGATTGACGTTAATTAATGGGGTAGGCATGTTAACGGTGTGGTTGTTGAGTAAACAAGATGCGACATGTAAATAGCCGGGAGGCGTTGGCCTCCCGACTATCATAATCTAAAGTTATGGCTGCGTTGGACGATACTTACCGGGTAATCGGCAGTTCAACCAGTGGATAACAACATCGCTGGCCGGTGTCATCAGCCACCAACTGGTTCCGACCATCACCACCGACAGCGAGCCAACGGCAATATCGGTAAACCAATGCGCACCGATCATGATGCGTGGCAGGCAGAAGACCAGGGTGATCAGCAGCGCGATGGCAAATGCCGTGCGGTTAAAATAGCGCAGCATAAAGCAGGAGAAAATCATCAGCATCATGCCATGATCGCCAGGGAAGCTGTCACTGGAGGCATCTTTGGTCGGGATGCCGGTGAGTTCGCTGACCCGGTTGATATTGTCAAAGGTCAAGGTGGGGCTGGCGTGTTTTACCGGCAGCAGGTGACCAAACTGGTTGAGTACTACTCCCGTTAACAACATCACGACGCCGGTAACGATTAGACGGCGGCGCCCAAAGGCATCCTGCTTGAGGTAGAAGTAAAGGTACAGCAGCCCCATGGCGATAAGCGAAATGACGTCGAATATCCGATTGTTGCTGATCGCCACCATTCTCAGAAACCAGGCATCGCTGGCCAGATGTTGGTTGAAGAAGAAAAAGATTGCTGAGTCAATCTTGAACCAGAACCCGTGATCCGTGGGTAAATACCAGGAAAGAAATAGCACGATGCCCAAGACGTTGAGCATGAGGATGAAGGGTAAATTGCGGCGTGTCATGGCTAACCTGTAAAAAATTAAAAAATAATGCCAACGTTAAAAGCATTAACTTAAACGGATGTTAAACAAAGCTGATTGCAAAGCATTCCAGTCAGCCTCGCCGCTGTGGATCAATTCGATACGGCTGTCGAGCGGAGCGGTGGGGCGTGTCTCGATACTGAGATCCTGCCCTTGGCGGTTGATCAGCAAACTGCCTTCGGCAATGCGTACTACCGCCTTGGCCCGGTCAACCGGAGCTAACCTGATCCATTCCATCATACCGACGGTATCAAATACGGTTTCCCCATCGAAAATCCAGCCGCAGCTGGTGAATCCTTGGCCTTGATTAAGGGCGCGGCGCCAGCGGGAGTTTTCAGGCAAACGCAACGCTGCCAATCCCTGGGTCTTGGCGTGGCTATGATGATGCTGTGCGTCCGGCAATTCTGTGCAATTGGTGCGTGGCCGATCCAACAGCTTGATATCCATACGTCCTTGCTCGATCGAATAGACCGGCCGCTGCTGGCTATGCAGCATTTGCCAGGCTTCCAGTGCCTGAGCATCCTGTGGCTGCCAGGTATCCATTTTATTGGCGATGATGACGTCGGCTGCGGCCAACTGATCGCGGAAATTTTCATTTTCGCTATAGCGAGGTTCACCGAGTTGGCGGGGATCAAGCACACAGATCGTTGCCAGCAAATCGATCCATCCGCCATAGGTTTCCTGGGTCAACAGCGCCAGGATCTGCTTGGGGTGGCCTAATCCAGTAGGTTCAATCAGCAATCGATCGGGTTTGACCTGTTGCAGCAACATATTCAACCCTACCTGCATAGGTAGCCCGTTAACGCAGCACATGCAGCCACCGGGGATCTCTTTCAATACCGCACCGCTGTCGGCCAGCAGGGCGCCATCGATACCAATCTCGCCAAACTCGTTGACCAGCACGGCCCAACGCTCATTTTCTGGCTTATTGGCCAGCAGATGCCGAATGGTGGTGGTTTTGCCGCTGCCCAGAAAACCGGTGATCAGGTTGGTTTTTGTCATGTGAATACCCCTTTTTAAAATGCGCTTAATCTATTGATAATTATATGTTATTTATCTTTTTTTCTGCTTGTGTCACAGCGTGAAATTTACTCATGAAGATGGCCCCTTGTTAGCGTTTTTACCTTGAACTTTTGTTCGGACTTTTCTCATTAAGAATCAGGGGTTAGCAATATCAATTGTACCGTACCGTATTGTTTCCACGACCTTAATGTATCGATTAGCCATAAAAATAATCACCTATCCTTGCGATTATTCCTAAGAAAATAACCTATCTTTAAGGTGGCTCAACAAGAGTGAGGTTGCCATGAATAGCTTACGGTTAATTCTGATCGCAGGAGCGTTGTTTTCATGGATGGCAGCAAGTCACGCGGGTTCCACAGGTGGTGTTATTCATTTTGTGGGTACCATTGTCGAAGGGCCTTGTACGGTAGATGTTAGCAACACAGCGGCGAATACCCAATGTTATCGTAACGGGCAAAACTACACAGGCACGCAAAGGCTGGCAAGTTTTGATGCCAGTAGTAAAGAACTTCCGATGCATATCGGCACCACCGAAATGCGGTGGGTAGATCAGCAGAAGAAACTCGCAATATTGACGGTAACTTACCGTTAAGTCCCTGGTCATGCCGAGTGGGGCTCGGCATGACATCCCCAGCAACCGCACTTTGGTCCGTTTTCTCTACACCTTTCATTGCCCTACCGACTGACCAGCATTGCGCATGGCCAGCCTTCTGCCAGCAGGCCGTTGCCGGGTTTTAAATTGAGATTTTTTCCGAATTGAAATCTGCGTTTTGTGGCAATAAATTAGGCGTCACCAGAGAGGAAAGTGTCTGTCTGGCATCAGTTAGCGAGCCTGGAGAGCGGTAGCAAAGAGTTGCCCATGGATCCCGGCAAGAACGAGTTCAAGTGGTTGGATCAGCAGAAAAAACTCGGGATCATGACGCTGGAATAGCGTTAATAGCCATTCCCTCCGTGTTTCGAGCGTCAAGTGGCCGCCATGCCTGATAGGTTGGCATGGCGGCCGATACGGATCAATTCAACTGGCTGGTTACCCAATCTTTTACCGTCTGGCGTGCCCCTCGATCACGCAATGACAGATAGGCCCGTGTTACCTCCGCCACAAACGCGCTATCCGCTGGCAACTGCTCGCCAAACACGCTTTTCAACGCCAGCAACGCAGCCACGCGGGGTTCACCGTCCTGTGAGCTGCTAACGGCCTGTTGCAACGTGGCCAGCATCGGGTCGCGGATATCAATTGGTTGCCCGGCATCATCAACTCCCCCGACATAACGCATCCAGCCCGCGACGCCAAGCGCAAGCCCTGCATGGCTGCCACCATATTGCCGATGCCAACGGATCGACTCCAGCAGGCGCTGAGGCAACTTTTGCGTGCCATCCATAGCGATCTGCCAGGTGCGGTGTTGCAGGGCCGGGTTGCTGTAACGTTCGATCAACTGCTCGGCGTAGGCGGCCAGATCGATGCCAGCGACCTGCAGCGTCGGAGCCTGCTCGTTCAACATCAAATGGTGTGCGGCACGGCGATAATTCTCATCCGCCATGCAGTCAACAATGTATTGATAACCCGCCAGATAGCCGAGGTAGGCCAGGAAGGAGTGGCTACCGTTGAGCATCCGCAATTTCATCTGCTCGAACGGCAGTACATCGTCCACCAGTTGCACACCGGCATCCTCCCAGCGTGGGCGGCCCGCGACAAAATTATCTTCCACCACCCATTGAATAAAGGGTTCACAGGCGATAGCGCATTCATCACGCACGCCCCCCAGAGCGGCGGCAATTTCATCCAGCGTTTCTGGCGTTGCGGCCGGAACGATGCGATCAACCATGGTACTGGGGAAGGTGACATGTTGCGCGATCCACTCGGCCAACTGAGGATCACGCGCTTTGGCCAGACCGGTCACCGCATTGCGAACCACGTGGCCGTTCTCTGGAATGTTGTCGCAGGACAGCACGCTAAAGGCGGGGAGATGGCGCTCTCGACGCCGGTGCAGTGCTTCCACCAGGATCCCTGGCACCGTGGTGGGTTGGGTCGGATTAGCCAAATCGGCTTTGATCGCCTCGTGTCGCAGGTCCAATTGGCCGCTACCCGGTTCGATGCAGTAGCCTTTCTCCGTAATGGTCATGGAGACGATCGCCACCTGTGGTTCGGCCAGCTTTTCCAGCACGGCGTCAATGCCTTCCAATTTGCGATGTACGCTTTCGTGAACGGCCCCCACCACGATGGCCTGATCGCCCGCCGCGCCCTTTTCTAACACGGTGTAAAGATGATCCTGATCGCGCAGGGTCTGGAATAGCTTATCGCCGCCGAACAGGCTGATCTCGCAGATCCCCCAATCACCGCCGTTGCGGTTGAGTACTCGGTTGGTCAGCAATGCCTGGTGAGCGCGGTGAAAAGCCCCGAAGCCCAGGTGAACAATTCGGCTGCGCAGGTTCTGGCGATCGTACTGGGGTTGTTGTGTCTTGGCGGGCAACGGTGAGTTGGCGATAGTTTTCATTAATGGCTCCATGACGAGAGCAGGGGCCGGTTGGCCGCTGGTATAAAGCTATCAGACCAGTTAGCCGCAGATGTCTGCCCGGCTCTCGCGTATCTGTTAACAACCGCCAGTGTAGGGCGGTAGAGAGGTGAATAAAATTGGTCAGTCCAAAATATCCCAGGATCGTGAGTTGGATCAATCAATCGATGTTTCTGTTTTGACAGCACGCCGCTAATCAGTAAGGTTAAAGGTGAATGATATCTACTGCAATGTGGTATAACAGGATTGATTTGATTTTGCGATCTACCTCACCACCGATACAGCTTCAACGATGACAGAGTGACTTTTACAAGGATAAATCAATGGAACAAACATGGCGTTGGTATGGGCCGAACGATCCGGTTTCGCTGGATGATGTGCGTCAGGCTGGTGCGACTGGCGTAGTGACCGCGTTACACCATATCCCTAATGGTGAAGTGTGGCCGGTTGAACAGATCATGGCGCGGCAGGCTCTGTTGGCAGAAAAAGGGCTGGTATGGTCGGTGGTGGAAAGTATCCCGGTGCACGAGGAAATTAAAACCCACAGCGGCAACTATCAACGTCATATCGCTAACTATCAACAGTCGCTGCGCAATCTGGCGGCCTGCGGCATTGATACCGTGTGCTACAACTTTATGCCGATCCTCGACTGGACGCGTACCGATCTGGAATACCTGCTGCCGGACGGCTCCAAGGCCTTACGCTTTGATCAGATCGCCTTTGCGGCCTTCGATCTGCATATCCTGTGTCGTAGCGGGGCAGAAAAAGATTATACCGACGAAGAGCAGGCTCAGGCACAAAGCTATTTCCAGGCGATGAGCACGGCGGATATCGCCAAGCTGACCGGTAACATCATAGCCGGGTTACCTGGGGCGGAAGAGGGATATACGCTCGATCAGTTCCGTGCCCGGCTGGCGGAGTACGATCATATCAATAAGGCGCAGCTGCGCGAAAATATGGCCGTCTTCCTGCGCGCTATCGTGCCAGTGGCGGAAGAGGTGGGTGTCAGGTTGGCGGTGCATCCAGATGATCCTCCGCGCCCCATCCTCGGCTTGCCGCGTATTGTTTCCACCATCGAAGATATGCAGTGGCTGAAAGAGACGGTAGATAGTATCTATAATGGCTTCACCATGTGTACCGGTTCTTACGGCGTGCGTGCGGACAACGATCTGGTGCGGATGATTGAAACCTTTGGCGATCGCATTCACTTTACCCACCTGCGCGCAACCTGCCGCGAGCAAAACCCTAAAACCTTCCACGAAGGAGCGCATTTGCAAGGGGATGTGGATATGGTGGCAGTGGTTGAAGCCATTCTGAGCGAAGAACAGCGCCGTCATAAGGCGGGCGATCTGCGGCCTATCCCAATGCGACCAGACCATGGTCACCAGATGCTGGACGATCTGAAGAAGAAAACCAATCCAGGCTATTCGGCCATTGGTCGGTTGAAAGGTTTGGCGGAGGTTCGTGGGGTCGAGCTGGCGTTAAAGCGGCGGTTTTTCCCGGAATTACTCTAGCAAAGCAGGGCGCACTCAGGTTGCGCCCCTACCGTTGACTAGTCTGCGCGGCTCATATAGCGGCGTTCTGCAATATGAATGCGGATTTTATCACCGCTGCTCAGGTACTCCGGTACCAGAATGGTCAGACCGGTCGCCATGGTGGCCGGTTTGTTACGCGCACTGGCAGAAGCCCCTTTGATGCCCGGAGCGGTTTCAACAATCTCCATATCCACGGTCTGCGGCAGCTCCAACGCCAGCACCTGGCCATCCAGCGTCAGTACCTGCATACCCGGCAAGCCCGCTTCAGGGATGAACAGCAGCTCATCTTCGATCTGATCTTTCTTGAAGATATAAGGGGTGTAGTCTTCATCGTCCATGAACACATACTCTTCGCCGTCAATATAGGAGAAGTTTACCTTGCGGCGGGACAGGCTGATGGTGTCCAGAATATCGTCACCTTTAAAACGTTCTTCTACCTTCAGCCCGGTACGGACGTCGGAGAAGCGCATTTTATACAGCGTGCTGGCACCACGGGCGCTTGGGCTCTGGACGTCGATGTCCTTTACCAGCAGCAGTTTGCCGTTGTAATTGATCGCCATACCGCGCTTGATTTCGTTCGCTCTTGCCATTGGAATACCTTGTCGAAATAGAGTTTGGGAAGTTGCGACAAGTTACTCGCGCCGTGCTTTTCAGGCAAGAGCCGCGCGCAAAAAGAGTGGGGAAAAAGGGCGGTCGTGGCCTAATGCCGGTCACTTAAGGTGACCGGCATTGTTTTTAAAGGGATATTTTGCCCTTTTCTCCCTGATTTCTCTTTCATACTCCCGTTCTCGTCTC
>NZ_JBNDIN010000018.1:0-100223 GCF_050434425.1 Serratia sp. 2723 | reverse complement strand
GTGAGAGTTCCATTTAAAAAGGGTCCATGATGAACATGAACCCTTTTTACACCAGCCACCGGATCGGTCAACCGATCCTTAAACGATCGGCATTACGCCGCGGCGGGTTTTTTGACATCAACAGGGATCACAGATTGATCGGTACTGCCATGCTGACACCGGCACCCACGTCATCGGCGGTGCTGTTGTTATTATCGGTGTACCACAGGCTGGTATCGAACTTCACTTGTGAAGCGAAGTTATAGCCCCAACCCAACTGAATGCCTTTCAGCGTGTCGGATTTTGGGAATGCCTGGTTGATGCTCTGGTTATTTGGGTTCACCTTGGCATATACCAGACGAGTGCTCCAGCGCTGGCCATCGTCCAGCACCAGCTCTACACGGCCGGACAGCATCTGACCGTCACCGCCCATCGCGTGGCCCAGAGGGTAGCCTTGCTGATAGTAACCGCCTCTGTAAACGTAATGGTTATACATAACGTTATTAGACTTACCATTAGCACGGGTATCTGCCCCTTCGATATGCCAGTTGATGGTAGTCGGGCCCCACTCAGGATGACCTTCTAATCCAACTAAATATGCGTTGTGAGACGGTAGCATCCCGGCCTCATCTTCACCAGTGATTTGGCCATACAGGCTGACAGGCATGCCAATTAGAGGTTGCAGTTTAAGTTTGAAATCGAAACCGCCTAATTGGTTACCTGGGTCATTATATTTGTCGCCAGTATTATCATTGCCTGATAAAGCGTCCCAGAATGAGCTCCAGGATTGTGGGCGGCCATCTCCCCCCCACATCATTACACGTGATGCACCTAATTCCAGGAAATTGGTTGGCATCATGGTAAAACGCCCACCAAACAGTTTGGTATCAGGAACTGCAGTATATTGTGACAACTGACCTGCGGTGATCTGATATTGCCAACGGCCAATCCAGGACAGCCAAGGTGTTTCGAACGGGGATTGGTCGGCACGTTGCAGCATAAAACCCGCCACTGGGCGCGCTGCGTCGGAACGGATCAGGCTGCCGTCATAGCCGGGACCCCACCATTGAGAGACTTCACCGAATGACAGCCACTGGTTCCACACTTTGATGGCACCGTATGAGCCGTTCAGGTTGAATTTGGAACCATCGGAGACGCGCTGATCGCCTTCCACGGCACCTTGCAGGCGCACGTCCCAGAACTCACCGTTGGCACCGGCGCCGATGGTCAGACTGCTGTCGGCATACTGATTTTGAGCGAAGCCCTGCGGCGTGCCAGGTTTGTCGGTAGAGGTATAACCGGTGACGGTAATATTGGCTTTTAAGTCACCCACCCGGCGCTGTACGCGGTCAATGACGGTTTTTTCTGTGTTGGTCACCGGCTTGGCTTGCGCCAGCACCGAGTTGATCTCTTCCTGGCTTAGCGGCCAGGTAGACAGGCTGACGTTAATCACACCGCGATCGGATAACCAGGCGAGGTCATTGCGCAGATCGTTATCAGGAGTCACCAGTCCGCCGGCGTAGCTGGCAAACGAACAGGTGAAAAGGCCTGCCGCGACCAGTGCGTGGAGTTTAGCTCGCATGAAAGTTCCTTTCTTAATTACGGGAATTTATAGGCATAATGCCTAAGGATGCGCCCATAATAGAGGACATTTCAATTTGCTACAAATATATACAGGCGCAATTAATTCATGCAACTAATTGAAACTAGGCTGATTCGCCTGAAGATAAACCATCAGGGCAACTTTAGGAAAAAGCCCATAAGGCAATTTCTGCACTCATAACTGACCGAACGACGGGAGAAGTCATGGCAAAAACATCACGCTCATTAATGATCGCCAAAGGGCTACAGCGGGTACTGAACGTGGGGTTGCTGCTATTGGCGGCGATTTTGGTGGTTTTTTTGGTCAAAGAAACCTTTCATTTAGCGAAAGTATTATTCGTCGGCAACGAAGAGTCTTCTTCGTATCAGCTGATTGAGGGGATCGTGATTTATTTCCTCTATTTCGAGTTTATCGCCTTGATTGTTAAATACTTTGAGTCGGGTTATCACTTCCCGCTACGCTACTTTATCTATATTGGTATTACCGCGATTATTCGTTTGATCATCGTTGATCATGAGAACCCTTTCGACACGTTGGTCTATTCCGGGGCCATATTATTACTGGTGGTGACCTTGTATCTGGCCAACACCGATCGGCTGAAGCGGGAGTAAGCATAAAAATGGCGGCCCAGCGAAGGCCGCCAAAGACACAGTTCATAATTACCCGTCGTCTTTCAAGCTACAGCTTGGTGCCTAGCTGTAACTTGAAATCCATAGGGTAATAGTTAGGGACAAAGTACATCAAACGTATTGCAGTGGCATAAATTAACCTTTCACCCCTCCCGCCGTCAGGCCACCGACCAACCAGCGCTGCGCCAGCAGGAATACGGTGGTGATCGGAATGGCGGACAGCACCGCCGCGGCGGCAAAGTCACCCCACAGGTAGTTCTGCGGATTCAGATATTGCTGCATGCCGACGGCCAGCGTGTAGCTGTCCACATCACGTAACAGCAGGGAAGCCACAGGCACCTCGGTGATCGCCGCGATAAACGACAGAATAAACACCACCGCCAGGATCGGGACCGAAAGGGGCAGCAGCACCAGGCGGAACGCTTGCCAAGGTGTGGCACCATCCAGGGCGGCGGCTTCTTCCAACGAGTTATCGATGGTTTCGAAATAGCCTTTAATGGTCCAGACATGCAGCGCAATACCGCCCATATAGGCAAATATCACGCCGCCATGGGTATTGAGGCCGATAAACGGAATGTACTGCCCCAGGCGATCGAACAGGGCGTACAGTGCGACCAAAGACAGCACAGCCGGGAACATCTGGAAGATCAGCATGCTTTTCAGCAGGGTACTTTTGCCACGAAAACGCATGCGGGCAAAGGCGTAGGCACAGGTGGTAGAGAGCGTCACGATCCCCACGGCGGTGATCGCCGCGACTTTAATCGAGTTCCACAGCCATAGCAGCACAGGGAAAGGCGGTGGAGTGACGCTGCCATCCGCCTGGGTGACGCTCATCCCCAGAGCCAACCGCCAGTGATCCCAGGAGATCTGATCCGGGATCAGACTGCCGGTGGCAAAGTTACCGGAGCGCAGCGAAATCGCCACGACCATCAGCAACGGGAACATGATCAGGGCAATAAAGCTCAGCATCAGAATATGGGTGATCCACAGGCGTACGCGCTGGGATTTGGGTTGCACCATGGCCATTGTCGTTCTCCCTTAGTCAAAGTTCATCTTGCTGGCTTTCAGATTCAGGATCGCCAGTGCGCCAACCAACAGGAAAATCAGCGTGGCAATGGCCGCCGCCAGCCCGAAGTCCTGACCCCCACCGCCTTCAAACGCGATGCGATAGGTGTAGCTCACCAACAGATCGGTATAGCCGGCCGGTGTGGTGGTGCCGATCATGTCTGGCCCGCCACGGGTCAGCAGTTGGATCAGCACGAAGTTGTTAAAGTTGAAGGCAAAGCTGGCGATCATCAGCGGCGTCAACGGCTTGATCAGCAGCGGCAGGGTGATGCGGAAGAAGTTCTGCATCGGGCTGGCTCCGTCCATTGCCGAGGCTTCATACAAATCGTCGGGAATGGCTTTCAGCAGGCCCATGCACAAGATCATCATGTAGGGATAACCCAGCCAGGTATTGACGACCAGGATCATGCTTTTGGCGGTGAGCGGATCGGTGAACCAGGCCGGTTTAATGCCGAACAGCGCGTTGAGCATCAGGTTGATTTCACCGAAGCTCTGGTTAAATAACCCTTTGAAAATCAGAATGGAAATAAACGAAGGCACCGCGTAGGGCAGGATCAGCAATACCCGATACACCGCTTTGCCTTTCAGCGCTTCCCACTGCACCACGCAGGCCAGCACCATGCCTACGGCGACGGTGAGGATCACGGTCATCACCGAGAAAATAATGGTCCAGACAAAGATGGAGATAAACGGCTTCTGGATGCCTTCGTCGTTGAGCACCCGTAAGAAGTTTTTCCAGCCGATGGTGACGGTATAACCTGGGCTGAGGGTGTCGGTGGCCCAATTACCCTCGGCGTTGAGGGCCTGATAGAAACCGATATCCGGGTTAGGGCGATACTGTACCTGGGTCTGGTTATCGGTCAGCGTGCTGCCGTCTGCGGCTAGCGTATATAGTGGGCTGGTACCGGAGAACTGGCGCAGGGAACTCATGCGCAGCTCGCCACCTTCTGGCAGGATGGCAATAATCTGGCTCAGCGTCTGGCGATTCTGGGTGATCACGCGCAGCGTTGCGCGCTCACCTGCTGGCTCAGCGCTTTCTACCGCCAATTTCAACGTTTGTGGCTCACTGGCGTTGAGGCTAAACGGCGCAGAAATCAGCAGTTGGCCGCTATCAGGATGAGTTAACTGCAAACGCCACTGTTGGTTCTCTGCCGGATACAGCCCGAAAGTGAAGGTTTTACCGGTCTGGAACTGGCGTTGCATCAGCACCGACTGAGCGCGTTCGAAGGTCAGCTGGTTGGTGCTACTGTAGTTGGTAAAGGCGATGGCGATGGTGCAAATCAGCGGGAACAGGACGAACAGCCCCATTCCGGCGACGCCAGGATAGACGTAGCGCCAGGCATAGGCACGGCGGTTGGCGAACACGTAGAGTCCTGCACTGACCAACACCAGCGTCAGGATGGCGAACAGATATTCTCCCTGTGCATACATCACCACAATCAGATAGCAGGTCACCAGGCTGAACAGGCCGACAATCAGCCATTTCAGTATGTCACTTTGCCACCACTTCGATTTTTTTCGCGCAGGTGTTCCGGCGTGAGCTAGTTGCATAGGGCTTTCCTTTCAGGTGTTACCGCGAGAGGCCAACGGTCTCTCACACAGCGGGGCAAAGGCGGGCATCACAGCCCGCCAATGGCCAGGTATTACTTGGTGATACGGGTATGTGCATCTTCCAGCGCGGCTTTCACCGTCTGGCGGCCAGTGATGGCGTTGATCACGGCACTACGCATCGCATACCAGAAGGTACTCATCTGCGGGATGTTTGGCATGATTTCGCCGTTTTGCGAGTTCTGCATGGTGGCGGCAATCTTCGGATCTTTTGCCAGCTGTTCCTGGAACGATTTCAGCGCCACGGCACCCAACGGTTTGTCTTTGTTAACGTCAGCCAGGCCCTGATCGGTGATCAGGTAGTTCTCCAGGAACTCGGTCGCCAGTTCCTTGTTCGGGCTGGCGGCGTTGATGCCTGCGGTCAGCACGCCAACAAACGGCTTGGATGGTTTGCCCTGGAAGGTTGGCAGCAGCGTGACGCCATAGTTGATTTTGCTTTGCTCGATGTTGGTCCAGGCCCAAGGCCCGTTGATGGTCATCGCCGTCTGGCCCTTGTTGAAGGCGGCTTCGGCAATCGAGTAGTCGGTATCGGCGTTGATATGCTTGTTCTTCACCAGATCGACGATGAACTGCAGGCCAGCCTGTGAACCGGCGTTGGCTACGCCCACGTCTTTGATGTTGTATTTGCCATCTGCAAACTTGAAGGCATAACCGCCATTGGCGGCAATGACTGGCCAGGTGAAGTAGGGTTCTTGCAGGTTCCACATGATGGCGCTTTTGCCTTTGGCGCGCAGCTCTTTATCCAGCGCCGGGATCTCTTCCCAGGTTTTTGGCGCTTCTTTGATCAGGTCTTTGTTATAAATCAGCGACAGGGCTTCCACCGCGATCGGGTAACCGATCAGCTTGCCGTCAAAGCGTACCGCATCCCAGGTGAACGGATAGATTTTTTCCTGGAAGGTTTTGGAAGGGTGGATTTCTGCCAACAGGCCCGATTGCGCGTAGCCCCCGAAACGGTCATGAGCCCAGAAGATGATGTCCGGACCGTCACCGGTAGCGGCAACCTGCGGGAACTTCTCTTCCAGCTTGTCCGGGTGTTCGATGGTCACTTTGATGCCGGTGTCTTTCTCAAACTTTTTACCCACCTCGGCCAGGCCGTTATAGCCTTTATCGCCGTTGATCCAGATAACCAGTTTGCCTTCTTCTATTTTGGCGAAAGCGGAGGAGGAGAGCACCAGCGTCGTCAATGCTGAAAGCGCCAGCGTGCGTACGGTTGTTGTCATTGTGCGATTCATAAATCCAATCCTTCTGTGGGGACTGCGGTAAGGAGAGCGGTTACGCGCTAATAGTGGGTCACAACCCGCTGTGTTCTCATCCTCCCCCCGTCTACGCCCCATGCCTGAGTAGTGTGATCCAGCTAGCAAACCGTCCTATTCTGTGGTGTCGGACACCAAAAGGGAGGACTATTTTTGCAGGGAAGATCACAGATTTGCCTTATGCCGGGAACTTATGTCGCGCATCGTCGTTCTCTCATCCTCCCATCTCCTCCCCCATGAAAAATCCTGTTACGGATGATTACCCCTTCTTGCCATTACCTCACTATTTGCAACATTGATTTTTATCGCCCAACGCTACAGGAATCCAGACCTATGTCACCAGTGCGTACCGCAACTCACCCTACGTTGTACCGGATCCATCCGGTCAGTTTCCGCGATGGAAACGGCGATGGCGTGGGCGACGTGCACGGCATGATGGCGGCGCTGCCCTATCTGAAAGCACTGGCGGTGGACGGACTGTTATTGCCGCAGTCGCTATCGCCAGAGGCTGGAATGAAATTGGCCGGGCATGGACTGGCACTTTGGCATAGTGAAGGCACTCAGCGTATCTGCCGCAGTGCCGCTCCCGAACAGCACTATGCTCGCAGCGCGCTGGCGCTGGAAGTGGTGCCGTTCAGCTGCGAAAAGCTGGTGGAGGTATTGCATACCCATCGCCACCGGCTGGGCGAAAAAGTCTGGAGCACCGGCGAAATCGATCAGCCGCGGGTGGTCAGCCATTGGGGGCAAGGCGATCTGCGTTCTGCGCAGGCTTTCCTGACCCTGCTGGCCTTGCTGCCCGCCCCTATCTGTTTGTATCAGGGGGAAGAGCTGGGCTTGCCACACGCGGCGGATCTGCAAGAACCGCGGGGGGCACAAACCCCGATGCCCTGGCATGAAGCGCCGGAGCAGGTCACCGCAGGAGAGATCCACTGGTACCAACAGGTGGCGATAGAACATCGTGCACTGGCTATCAGCCGCCAGCAACACGACAACCATTCAACCTTACGATACTGCCAGGCCCTGTTGGCCCTGCGTCAGCACCCGGTGATCCAGTGCGGGGTTCTGAATCAGGTCAGCCAGGAAAATGGCGTCATTCGCTTACTTATTACCCATCAGGATCAATGCCTTGAAGCGCTGATTAACCTACAGCCTTATACTCAGCCGGTCGCACCGACTGAGGCGACCAAGCCTATGGCATGGCAGTACGGTGCGCAGCAAGAGGGTCATCAATGGGTGTTGGCGGGTTTCGGTTCCGCCATCTTCACACGAAATGTTAACTGCGAAAGCAGGGGAGTAACGCATGGCTAGCGTCACACTGCGCAGCGTTTATAAGGCCTTCGGCGAGGCCGTGATTTCCAAAGACGTTAATCTGACCATCGATGACGGCGAGTTTGTGGTGTTTGTCGGGCCATCCGGCTGTGGTAAATCGACGTTGCTGCGCATGATCGCCGGGCTGGAGGATATTACCTCTGGCGATCTGTTCATCGGCGAAAAACGGATGAATGAGGTGCCGCCTTCCGAGCGCGGTATCGGCATGGTGTTCCAGTCTTACGCGCTGTATCCGCATCTGTCCGTGGCCGACAACATGTCGTTTGGCCTGAAGCTGGCCGGGGCTAAAAAAGCGGAAATCAATCAGCGGGTTAACCAGGTATCCGAAGTGCTGCAATTAGCGCATTTGCTGGACCGACGTCCAAAAGCCCTGTCCGGCGGGCAGCGCCAGCGTGTGGCGATTGGCCGTACGCTGGTGGCTGAACCTGATGTGTTCCTGCTGGACGAACCGCTTTCCAACCTGGATGCCGCACTGCGGGTGCAGATGCGCATTGAGATTTCACGTCTGCACAAGCGGCTGCAGCGCACCATGATTTACGTCACTCACGACCAGGTCGAAGCGATGACGCTGGCCGACAAAATCGTGGTGCTGGATGCCGGGTGCGTGGCCCAGATCGGCAAGCCGCTGGAACTCTATCACTACCCGGCCAACCGCTTTGTCGCGGGCTTTATCGGCTCGCCAAAAATGAATTTCCTGCCGGTGAAAGTGACCGGTGTGGAAGCGCTGCGGGTACAGATCGAACTGCCGATGCCCAATAGCCAATTGGTGTGGCTGCCGGTTGAAGGGCAGGGCATCGAGGTGGGGACCAACCTGTCGTTGGGCATCCGCCCGGAACATCTGTTACCGAGCTCTGAATCTGAAGTGACATTGATCGGTGAAGTCCAGGTGGTGGAGCAGCTCGGCAACGAGACGCAAATCCATATCCAAATTCCGGCAATTCGTCAAAACCTGGTTTACCGCCAGAACGACGTGGTGCTGGTAGAAGAAGGTGCAACATTCGCCATCGGCCTGCCGCCACACCGCTGCCACCTGTTCCGCGAGGACGGTACGGCGTGTAAACGGCTGCATCAGGAACCGGGTGTTTAAAGCATCAAGGTCTGTATAACAGGAGAATAATGATGACTACTCTGCGCAAACTTCCTCTGACTCTGGCTGTCGCCGCCGGTGTCTTATCCTCATCAGCGATGGCGGTGGATTTCCATGGCTATGCACGTTCCGGTATCGGTTGGACCGGGAGCGGTGGTGAGCAACAGTGTTTCCAGTCCACCGGCGCCAGCAGTAAGTACCGTCTTGGTAACGAATGTGAAACCTATGCGGAACTGAAACTGGGGCAGGAAGTGTGGAAAGAGGGCGACAAGAGCTTCTACTTCGACACCAACGTGGCCTATTCCGTGTCACAACAGTCTGACTGGGAATCCACCAGCCCGGCTTTCCGCGAAGTGAACGTGCAGGGTAAAAACCTGATCGACGCGTTGCCAGGTGCCAACATGTGGGCCGGTAAGCGCTTCTATCAACGTCATGACGTCCATATGATCGACTTCTACTACTGGGATATCTCAGGTCCTGGTGCCGGTCTGGAAAATATCGACCTGGGCTTCGGCAAGCTGTCTGCTGCCGTGACCCGTAACACCGAATCCGGTGGTTCCCTGGGTTACATCGACAACCAGCGTGACGAGCGTCCAACCGTCAACGACACCTTCGACCTGCGTTTGGCTGGCTTAGAACTGAACCCTGGCGGTACGTTGGAACTGGGTGTGGATTATGGCCGTGCCAACGAGCAAGACGGTTACCACCTGGCCGACGGGGCAAGCAAAGACGGTTGGATGTTTACTGCGGAACATACCCAGAGCATCCTGAGTGGCTACAACAAATTCGTGGTGCAGTACGCTACCGACTCCATGACCGCGCAAAACAATGGCCGCAGCCAAGGCGCTTCCATTGACAACAACGGCAGCATGATCCGCGTGCTGGATCACGGTGCCATCGACTTCAACGATGATTGGGCAATGATGTACGTTGCCATGTATCAGGACGTTAACCGCGACAATGACAACGGCACCACCTGGTACACCGTGGGCGTGCGCCCAATGTACAAATGGACGCCAATCATGAGCACCTTGATGGAAGTCGGCTACGACAACGTGAAGTCTCAACGTACTGGCGATCGTAACGGCCAATACAAAGTGACCCTGGCACAACAGTGGCAAGCGGGTAACAGCATCTGGTCACGTCCGGCGATCCGTGTCTTCGCGACCTACGCCAACTGGGATGAGAAGTGGGGCTACGCAAACAACGATTCTGGCGCGGGTTACAACGCAGGTACTGCCTATAACGATACCAGCATGCATACCTTCAGCCGTGGTAAAGACAGCGAAGTCACCTTCGGTGCCCAGATGGAAATCTGGTGGTAATACTGGCTTGACGGGAGGGTGCCTACGCGCCCTCCCTCTTATCGTTTAACCGGCAGTAGTGCGCTTGCCTGCCCGCTGCCGGGATATACGCTCAAAGCGAGAGGGTAATAACAATGAAAAAAAATCTACTGTCACTCTGCCTGTCTCTGGCGCTGACCGTCGGCGCACCGCTGGCGGCCTATGCCGATACCCCGGCCAACGTTGCCGTCGCACCGGCCATCAGTGCCGCCACCCTGCAAAGTTTGCCTTGGCAGCCGTTGGTGCCGCCGGTTAGCCAGGATGTCCAACTCAATAACGTCAGCCCACAGATCAACCAGGGCCAGATCCAGGGGGCCGTTGCTGCATTTACGCTGCCGGCCGATCGGGGATCGCTGGAAATCCAACTGAGCAGTCTGGCCAATAAAACCTCAATCTATGCCCCTAGCGTATTGGTGCTCGATGAACATATGCGCCCGGCGGCCTATTATCCGAGCAGCTATTTCGCTTACCAGCCACCGGGCGTGATGTCTGCCGATCGGCTGGAAGGTACGTTGAAATTGACCCCTGCGCTGGGGCAAAAACAGATTTATCTGTTGGTGTACACCACCCAGCAGGATCTGACTAAAACCACCACGCTGACCAATCCGGCGAAAGCCTACGCCCAGGGGGTGGGTAACGCGGTACCGGATATTCCGGATCCGATCGCCAGCCACAGTACCAGCGGCACGTTGAAGCTGAAGGTGACGGCAGAGCAAGGGGCCAGCAACATCATGATTGGCATGCTGCAATCGGCTCCGGCAACGCCACCGGTGGTGGTGGGTGCCACCGCTCCGGCAGTTGCGGCTCCAGCACCGGTTGCCACCGCACCGGCAGAGCCGATGCTCAATGACACCGAGGCTTACTTCAATAACGGTATCAAACAGGCGGTCAAGGCAGGGGATATCGATAAGGCGCTGAAACTGATGAATGAGGCCGAAAAACTGGGTTCGACCACCGCTCGTGAAACGTTTATTGGCAGCGTGAAAGGCAAGGGGTAATCCCCCACGCTACCGATGCTGGCTTGATGATTGGTGCGCTTCGGCGCACCTTTTTTCCTCTGCCCGACCGCGTTTCCCCACAGGTAGCCAGCAGACGGGCGCTATCCCTTTGCCACGTTGCCTGGGCCTGATGCCAACAGCGTGAACTCCCTCGAGTTATGACATCTTCCATTACGACAGCCTGCCGTTTTACCCCCTGAGCATGGGGGACGCGTTACGTCACGAATCTGCCTGCCGCTTTTGCATTTCTGCGTTACAATGGACTTCTGTTAACAGTTTGTATGGCTTGGCGCGGCACGCAGGGCGCAGCCTCCGGCCTGGAGTAGCATCATGTCTGGCAATAGGGATCCCATCCTGCCGCCTATTGAGTGGCTGTCTGAACCTTCCTCAATACCTGCCGCCGTTAGCGATTGGCTGATGGAGTTAGGTTCCATGACCCGCCGTTTTGAGCGCCATTGTGGCCGCGTGCAGGTAGAACCACAGCGTGAATGCTTCATCACTCGCGACCAGCTTGCCGAAGAGGCGCCTCATCTGCCACACAGTGAGCGCTATTGGCTGCGTGAAATCGTGTTACTGGGTGACGGCCAGCCTTGGCTGCTGGGGCGTACGGTGATCCCACAGGAAACGCTGACCGGGCCGGATCTGGCTCTGGTCGATCTGGGGACGTTGCCACTGGGCCGTTATCTGTTCAGCAGTGAAAGCCTGACGCGCGATTATATCCATGTTGGTCAGCGGAAGGATCTTTGGGCTCGGCGTTCTCGCCTCCGTCTGGCGGGAAAACCATTATTACTGACGGAACTGTTTCTACCGGCCTGTCCACTGTATACGGTGGAAAAGGGTACTCCGGCATAATTAGGGGAGAAAGAACTTTGGAAGGGAGCGTGATTCAAAGCAAATGGCAAGCCTATTGCCATCTGATGCGTATCGATAAGCCGATTGGCACGCTATTGTTGCTGTGGCCTACCCTGTGGGCATTGTGGTTGGCAGGGGGGGGAGTTCCTTCACCATCGATATTGCTGGTGTTTGTGCTTGGCGTTTTCCTGATGCGTGCTGCGGGTTGCGTGGTGAATGACTATGCCGATCGCGCTTTCGATGGGCATGTGAAACGCACCGCAGGCCGCCCGATGCCGAGCGGTCGCGTCAGCGATAAAGAGGCCAAGATCCTGTTTGTCTCGCTGGTACTGGTTTCCTTTGCGCTGGTGCTGACGTTGAACGCCATGACCATCTGGCTGTCGCTGGCGGCGCTGGCGCTGGCCTGGGTTTACCCGTTTATGAAGCGGGTGACCAATCTGCCGCAGGTGGTGTTGGGGGCGGCGTTTGGCTGGTCGATCCCGATGGCCTATGCCGCTGTCAGCGAGTCGCTGCCACTGAGCTGCTGGTTGCTGTTTCTGGCCAACATCTGCTGGACTGTGGCTTACGATACCTTGTATGCCATGGTCGATCGTGATGACGATTTGAAGATTGGTATCAAATCCACCGCGGTGCTGTTTGGCCGCCATGACAAGCTAATCGTCGGGTTGTTGCAGTTTGCTACGCTGTTGCTGATGCTGTGGGTGGGTTATCTGATGCAACTGGGGGGCGCTTTCTACTGGTCGCTGTTGCTGGCTGGAGCGTTGTTTATCCATCAGCAAAAACAGGTGGCTGGCCGCGATCGCGATGCCTGCTTCCGGGCCTTCCTCAATAACAACTACGTTGGCTTGGTGCTGTTCATCGGAATTGCGCTTAGCTACGTGTGATTTACCCAAGGCAAAAGTAAAAAGGCATCCATTATCGGATGCCTTTTTCGTGGTAACTGACCTGCAAGTTACTCGTCTTCTTTTGCCACTTCAGCCGTTAGCGCTGGGGTATTGGTTTCTTCCGGCATGCTGACGCTTTCGATGGTCAGCTTGATTTCCGGGGTGATCAGATCGCTCAACATGGTGTAAACCTCCATGGTGTGCTCGCGGATCGCATCGCCAATATCATTGATAAAGCCTTCTTCACGCAGCGTCGCCACCAGGGTGGAGAACACCGCCTTATCGAAGAATTCCGGCGCGTTGATGCCATGCAGCACCGACAAACGCTGGGCCATAATGCGGCTCTCTTTCTCCAGGGCACCCCGGTTGATACTTGGGTTGGCGCTGAGGATTGACATGGTGATGGCGTAGCGTTGCAGGGTTTCACGCACCCCGGCCGCCAACAGCTGCAACGGACGGATGCGCGCAGGGTTCAGCACCAGCTCATCGCCTTTGCTGCAAATCAGCTGCTGACGTATCAACTCTTCGATCAGCGGTTGCAGCACTTCGGCTAGCTGTTCTTTGTCGTAACGCAGGAACAGCTCGGCCTTCAGCATCGGATAGATCAGGCTGACCTGACGCAACAGCTCAACGCGCGATACGCGGCGGTGATGCATCACGATAGAGGCGATCAGCGAAGGCAGTACCAGCATATGATGGATATTGTTGCGATAGTACGTCATCAGCACCGCCTGCTCGCGAGGCAGAATGATGATGTCGCCGATGTTGTCCTTCTCCACTTCAAACTTGTTCATGTTTAAAGCGTGATCCAGCAACTGGTCTGGCGTTTGTGTTGGTACGGTGGCGTCCGGTGCATAAGGCACGTTACGCATCAGCTGTAAGTAGCATTCCAACTGTTCAAGCAACTGCTCACGGGTCAGCGAACGTTGGCGTGAGGCCAGCAGTGCGGTGGAACACAGGTTCATGGCGTTGGCAGCAGCAGCGTTGTTGATACGCACCATGATCTGAGCCGCCAGATCGTTGACCGCAGGCGTCAGCCAGCTTGGGCGCTGTGCTTCTATCGGGTCGATAGACTCACGCCAATGCGGGACGTTTTGGTTCAGGTAGGTAGTCAACGGCAGCGGTTCGCCAAAGTTCACGTAGCCCTGGCCGAGGTTGCGTAGCTTGCGCAAGCCGCGCACCATTTGCAGCAGGCTCTCTTTCTCTTTGGTCGCGCCACGCAACTCTTTGGCGTAGGTACCTACTTCCATCACGTGCTCGTAACCGATATAAATCGGCACCAGGGTGATCGGACGGGTACCGCCGCGCAGCATGGCCTGAATGGTCATCGACAGGGTGCCGGTTTTCGGTTCCAGCAGGCGGCCAGTACGGGAACGCCCGCCTTCAACAAAGTACTCGACCGAGTAACCACGGGTGAACAGCTCACCGAGGTATTCACGAAATACGGTTGAATAGAGTTTGTTGCCCTTGAAGGTGCGGCGGATAAAGAACGCGCCCAGGCGGCGGAAGATCGGCCCGGCAGGCCAGAAGTTCAGGTTGATGCCTGCCGCGATATGCGGTGGCACCAGCCCTTGATGGTAGAGCACATAGGACAGCAGCAGATAGTCCATATGGCTGCGGTGACACGGCACATAGACGATCTCGTGGCCATCCTGCGCCAGCTGACGCACGCGCTCGGCGTTGGTGACGTTGATGCCCTGATACAGCCGGTTCCAGGTCCAGCTCAACACGCGGTCGGACAGGCGCACCGTTTCATAGGAGAAATCGGCGGCAATTTCTTCCATCAGCGCAATCGCGTTCTGCTGGGCCTTCTCGTGGGAGATCTTTTTGCTGCGTGCTTCGTCTTCGACCGCTTTTTCAATCGCCTTGGAGGCCAGCAGCTTGTTGAACAGATCCTGACGGGCAGGCAGGCTTGGCCCAACGGCAGCCAGGCGCTGGCGTGCGAAGTGCATGCGTGCGACACGGGCCAGTTTTTGTGCGATGGTCTTATCGGTGCCGTGCTCGGTCGCCATTCGGCGTAGGGACACGGTGTTGGAGAAGCGGACAAAGCTGTCGCGCCCCAGCCACAGTACGGCGAAGAACTTCTGTACGCCGTTCAGCAGGCGTAAATGCGGTGTGCCGTGGCCTTCGCGCCCAGGGGAGCGGCCAAACATCACCGATACCGGCAACATCTGAATATCGAGATCCGGGTTGCTGCGGTGCAGATCCAGATAATCGTGGAACAGTTTTACCGACTCTTCTTTTGGCGTGTAATAACGGAACAGGCGTGGGCCATCGTGGATAAACACGTAGCTTGGCAGCACGGTGCCATCGATTTCCAACGGGTTAAGAGGATCGGGCAGATCTTGCGCCAGACACTGGGTGCGCAAGGTGAGTAAATCCGCCTTGGAATTATAAGGTAAAACATACAAAATCGGTCGTGAGGGATCCAACCCTAACTCCGTGACCGGATCTGAAGGGATAACCTTACTTCTTACCAACATTTTTAGCGGTAAGTTCAATATCTTATAATAGATTTTACGCCAACCTGACATGACAACGTGAAGCCTCTTGTTAGCAATTCGCCGCAAGCATACCAGAAACCGGGTAGCAGATCTGTGGCGTTAAGAAATCCACCGCCGTTCACGGCAATGGAGGTGCATAGTTGAATTATTATACCCGAGTTGACCGCTTTAGCGCATTTATGCGCTCGCGGCATGGGGACATCCCTGTACGGCATAGCCAGGTGATTAAGGTATGCCAACCTTGCTGTATACTGCGCTGCGATAAAAATGTGATTGGGCCGGCAAATCTGTCTGGAACGTTGCGGTTGGCAACATGCGGGTACATGATCCATCTTGGAGAAAGGCGTTCTTAACTATGGCAAATCAAGCAACTGGCCTGACGCGTATCATTAAAGCGGCAGGCTATTCCTATAAAGGTTTAATCGCCGCCTGGCAGAACGAAGCCGCATTCCGCCAGGAACTGGTGGCGACGGTGGTGGCTATCATCGTGGCGGTTTGGCTGGATGTGGGGGCGATAGCGCGCATCTTGTTGATCGGCTCGGTGCTGCTGGTGATGATTGTCGAAATCCTCAACAGCGCGATTGAGGCCATCGTCGATCGAGTAGGCACGGAATATCACGAGCTTTCCGGGCGGGCCAAAGATATGGGGTCGGCGGCGGTATCGCTGGCAATTATTCTGGCGCTGTTCGTTTGGGCTTCGGTACTTTGGCAGCATTTGGCGTGAAAACCGGCAGGCATCGTTGCGATCCCGCTCGCTACCTGCTGATTTTTATTTATTCTTCGGTTCCCAATCCAGACTTAGCTGTATATACTCACAGCAAGACTGTATAAACAAACAGGGGGCGGAATGAAAGCACTAACTACCAGACAGCAAGAGGTCTACGACCTGATTCGCGATCATATTTCGCAAACGGGCATGCCACCGACGCGTGCCGAGATCGCAATGCGCCTGGGGTTCCGCTCACCAAATGCCGCAGAAGAGCACTTGAAGGCGCTGGCTCGCAAAGGCGTTATCGAGATCATCTCCGGAGCTTCACGCGGCATCCGCCTGTTGATGGAAGATGAAGAGGGGTTACCTCTGGTGGGCCGTGTGGCTGCCGGTGAACCTCTGTTGGCTCAGCAGCACATTGAAGGGCACTATAAGGTGGATCCTTCTCTGTTCAAGCCTAATGCCGATTTCCTGCTGCGCGTTAGCGGCATGTCGATGCGCGATATCGGCATTCTGGATGGCGATCTGCTGGCAGTGCATAAGACTCAAGACGTACGCAACGGCCAGGTAGTCGTCGCCCGCATTGAAGACGAAGTCACGGTCAAGCGCCTGAAGAAACACGGCAACGTCGTCGAACTGCTGCCGGAAAACAGCGAATTCCAACCGATTGTGGTCGATCTGCGCCAGCAGAACTTCACCATCGAAGGCCTGGCGGTGGGTGTGATCCGCAACGGCGACTGGATCTAACCGCTTTACCTCGTATTACAGCCCTTTAAAACGGCAAACTTCGCCCCATCTCTGGGGCGATGTCAATTCTAAGCTACGCTAAAATCCATGCTTTTACGGGAACATATCGCCATGCGCCTGCTTTCTGCCTTCACCAGTGACACCGACAAAGCTCTGTGGCGTCTGGCGTTGCCGATGATCTTCTCCAATATTACCGTCCCCTTGCTTGGCCTGGTGGATACCGCCGTTATCGGCCATCTCGATAGCCCTAGCTACCTTGGCGGGGTCGCGGTGGGGTCAATGGCCACCAGCTTCCTGTTTATGTTGTTGCTGTTCCTGCGTATGAGCACCACCGGGCTGACTGCGCAGGCGCTGGGGGCGCAAGATCCCTACCGGCTGGCTCGTGCCTTTATGCAGCCATTATTGTTGGCGCTGGTCGCTGGCTTGGCGATTGTGCTGTTGCGAGCTCCGCTGATCGCCCTGGCGCTGAACATCGTGGGTGGCGATCGGGAAGTATTGGTACAGGCCAGGCTGTTTCTGGAGATCCGCTGGCTGAGCGCCCCGGCAGCGTTGGCCAATATGGTGTTGCTCGGCTGGTTGCTGGGTGTGCAGTACGTGCGGGCACCGGTGATCCTGTTGATTGTCGGTAACCTGCTGAACATCGTGCTGGATATCTGGTTGGTGATGGGGCTGGGTTGGAACGTGCAGGGGGCTGCGACCGCCACGGTGATTGCGGAGTATGCCACGCTGTTGCTGGGGGTGTGGTTAGCATGGCGGGTACTACGCATGCGGGGTATTTCGCTGGCGATGCTGCGCACCGCCTGGCGTGGAGATCTACGTCGCCTGCTGGCACTTAACCGCGACATCATGCTGCGCTCGTTATTACTGCAACTGTGTTTCGCCTCGTTGACCATTCTGGGAGCCCGCATGGGCGGAGAAGTGGTGGCGGTGAATGCGGTGCTGATGAATCTACTGACCTTTACCGCCTACGCTCTGGATGGTTTTGCCTATGCGGTGGAAGCCCATTCCGGCCATGCCTATGGTGCGAGGGACGGGCGGCAACTGCGTAAAGTATGGCTTGCGGCCTGTCGACAGGCTTGCCTGGTTGCCTGTGGTTTTGCCGTTATTTATCTGTTCGCCGGGCAACGGATTGTGGCGGGCTTAACCTCGCTGCCGGAGTTGCGTGCGCTGGCAAATCATTATCTGCCTTGGCAGGTGGTGCTGCCTCTGGTGGGGGTTTGGTGCTACCTGCTGGACGGCATGTTTATCGGTGCCACCCGTGGCGCAGAGATGCGTAACAGCATGGCGGTAGCCGCCGCGGGCTACGGGCTGACGTTGTTCACTCTGCCGATATTGGGCAACCACGGTTTATGGTTGGCTCTCGCGGTATTCCTGGCCCTGCGCGGGGCTGCTTTGGGCTGGGTATGGCATCGCCATAGCATACGCGGCACCTGGTTTTCATCCTCCATCCGCGGTGGCTAACGATCGGCGAAAAGTGCAGAATTATTGATGAAATTTAACGGATGTTTATATTTTGTTACATCTGACGCAGCGGTTTTGGTTCGCTTGCTTACTGTTTTAATAGCGTTTTTTACTATTAAGATTTTTCTCATCAAGATTTAATGCTGCTTTGTAGGTATTTTGCGTGATGGGTGACTATAGTTAATCACGTGGCTGGCGAATTAAGCCCGCGCTTAATTGGCAACGGATACATTAGATAACCTTAAATTTGACTCAGTTAAGTCCAGCCAGATTTATCTAAAACTGACAACCAAGAGTAACGGAGAGATTATGAACAAAGATCAAGCCGACGGTAACTGGAAGCAGTTTAAAGGTAAAGTGAAGGAAAAATGGGGCAAGCTGACCGATGACGATATCACCGTGATCGAAGGGAAACGCGAACAGCTGGTCGGTAAAATCCAGGAACGCTATGGCTACCAGAAAGAGGCAGCCGAAAAAGAAGTCAAAGCCTGGGAAGAGCACAGCAAGTATCGTTGGTAGCGCGATGAGCCGCTGAGTATTGCGGCGCTACGACACCATCCGGCCTGGCAGATTTCCCCCCTGCCACGGTCACGGGAACAAGGATGTACCCGCTCCCTCCTGCAATCCAAACCGCTTATTTTTTCTTTACCACAATGCTGTGGTCATGATCGCAATCGTGTTGGTTTTCACAATTTTCTACCACCACGCAGGCAGAACACAGACCGTGGGCTTCCACTACGCTATGGCGCAGCACAAATCCTGATTCTTGAGCCATTTTCTGCAAGGTTTCTTCCACCCCTTCGGTAGTGCGCTCCGTGACCTGTGCGCAGCGATCGCAGATAAACAGGGCAGAAGTGTGCATCGGTTGTTCGAAGTGATGGCACAGCACATAGCTGTTTGCCGATTCAACGCGGTGGATGAACCCCTGTTCCAGCAAGAAATCCAGTGCACGATAGACCGTAGGTGGCTTGGCCTGCGGCTCCGCCACGCGCAGTAAATCCAGCAAATCGTAAGCGCTGATGGCACCGGGTTGCTCAGCCATCAGGCGTAACACTTCCAGCCGTTGCGGGGTCAGTCGCACGTTGCGTTGCTGACAGAGTTGTTCAGCCTGCGCGAGCAGCTTTTCCTGGTTGGTTGAGTTCATGGCAATTATCCGGCTATGCAAAGAAGTCGATTTTATCATGTTTCAGTGTAATCGCCGAGGGTTGCCCCGCTTTCGCTAAATTGCTGCGTGGCGAGGTGTATAACAGCCGTGGTGTTTCTCTGCCCAGGATGAACGACGATTTTCCCAAGAGCGTCGATTGTCGTTATAATAGCCGTTTGCGGCATCGGCACAGCGCGTCGGTTGTCGAGTCCCGGACTTATCAGGTAGCCAGTAACTCAGCATGACGAAAGATATTAACAACACTCAATACGCCGCCAATCGTTTCTCCATTGCCCCTATGCTGGACTGGACCGATCGCCATTGCCGTTACTTCCACCGCCTGTTGAGCAAGGAAACGCTGCTGTACACCGAAATGGTGACCACCGGTGCGATCATCCACGGTAAAGGTGACTACCTGGCATACAGCGAGGAAGAGCACCCTGTTGCTTTGCAGCTAGGAGGCAGCGATCCGGCTGCTCTGGCGCACTGTGCCAAACTGGCGGAACAGCGTGGCTATGACGAGATTAACCTTAATGTTGGTTGCCCGTCGGATCGGGTACAGAATGGCATGTTCGGCGCTTGTCTGATGGGGCAGGCGACGTTGGTGGCCGACTGTATCAAGGCGATGCGCGATGTGGTGTCGATCCCGGTGACGGTAAAAACCCGTATTGGTATCGATGACCAGGACAGCTACGAGTTCCTGTGCGACTTTATCTCTACCGTTGCTGGGCGTGGGGAATGCGATATGTTCACCATTCATGCCCGTAAAGCCTGGCTTTCCGGCCTGAGCCCGAAAGAAAACCGCGAAGTCCCTCCGTTGGACTATCCGCGTGTTTATCAGTTGAAACGTGACTTTCCGGCGTTGACCATTGCGATCAACGGTGGCGTAAAAACGCTGGAAGAAGCTCAACAGCATCTGCAACATCTGGACGGTGTGATGATGGGGCGCGAGGCGTACCAAAACCCAGGCATTCTGGCGCGAGTGGACAGCGAGATTTTCGGCCGCCAGAGCGAGGTGATGGACAGCGTGGCGATTATCGAGTCCCTGTATCCGTATATCGAGCGCGAGCTGGCGAACGGCACCTATCTGGGCCACATCACTCGCCATATTCTTGGCCTGTTCCAGGGCATTCCTGGCGCGCGCCAGTGGCGTCGCCATCTGAGTGAAAATGCCCATAAGCCAGGAGCCGATGTGCGCACCGTCGAGCAGGCTTTGGCTTTGGTGCGTTCACCGCGTACCGAAATGGCATAATCTGCAAAAAACTTGACTAAAAGTTGGTTTTTTTGACCAGTAGCGTCATCGGCTGTGGCGCTATTTTTATATAAATTCAATAAGTTATCATTTTCTTCAAGTTGGCACGTTTCTTGTAAAGAACAAGACAGACCTATTGTTTTGCCAAGGAGCAACCCATGTTAGAACTGTTCTTTCTGATCGGCTTTGTCGCCATGCTGCTGGTAACGGGTATCTCACTGCTGGGCGTGATGGCTGCATTATTTGTAGCTGCGGCTTTTATGCTGTTGGGGGGGCTATTTGCCATGGTGTTTAAACTGCTGCCGTGGCTGATCCTGGCGGTGGTTGGCGTGTGGATATACCGCTCGATGCAGAAACCGCAGATGCGGCGCTATTAATGTTTTTTGCCTAAATATCAGTCAGTCACGCTGAAACTCACCAGGCAGATTGCTTGCCAGTGTGGCGGGGATCACAGCTTGGTGTTTTAAATGCGAATGCGGCACATTAAACATATTTTTTACTTATCGAGGCTGCTAGGATGACTCCCGCAGCAGTGATGCTAACCATTTTCATCACCGTGAGAGCTGACAAGAGTGTTGCTCTAAAGCAACCCCCATCTCTGGCGGACTCTGCTCTACCCCTACAAAGCGCAGTAAACTGGAAAGGGCTCCTTATGGAGCCCTTTCTTTTTGTGCTACAGGCCAGGGATCAACAGGCTGGAACCGCTGGTCTGGCCGCTTTCCAGGATCTGGTGTGCCCGCTGGGCATCTGCCAAGGCAAACTTCTGTGTTGCTTTCACATCAACTTTAATTGCACCGCTGCCAATCAGCGAAAACAGCTCGTTACTGGCAAACTGTAACTCCTGACGGTTGGTGATGTAACCATTGAGCGAAGGGCGGGTGACGTACAGCGAGCCTTTCTGATTGAGCAACGCCAGATCGACGCCGGTAACCGGGCCGGAGGCATTACCAAAGCTCACCATCAGCCCGCGGCGCTTCAGGCTGTTCAAGGAATCCTGCCAGGTACTTTGCCCTACGGAGTCATAGACCACGTTAACTTTCTCGCCGTTGGTCAGTTCAGCTACGCGCTGGACGATATTTTCCTGGCGATAATTGATGGTGGCCCAGGCCCCGGCACGCAAGGCTTGCTCGGCTTTTTCGTCAGAACTCACGCTGCCGATCAGTTTGGCTCCCAATGCTTTGGCCCACTGGCAGGCGATCAGCCCAACGCCTCCTGCGGCGGCATGGAACAGGAAAACCTCACCCGGCTTGACCTCATAGGTTTGGCGCAGCAGATAATGTACGGTCAACCCTTTGAGGAACGAGGCTGCCCCCTGTTCGAAAGTGAGGTTATCCGGCAGGATGGCCACCTTTTCCAATGGAACGTTGTGAACTTCACTGTAGGCACCCAGTGCGGACTGGGCATAAACCACGCGATCGCCCGGTTTGACCGCGCTGACACCTGCCCCGACCTTGATGACCACCCCAGCCGCTTCGGTACCTAACCCGCTTGGAAAGTTTGCCGGTGGGTACAGGCCGCTACGTACGTAAGTATCGATATAGTTGATACCGATCGCCTTGTTCTCGACCTGAACCTCCCCCGCAGCGGGATCGACAGGAGTAAAATCAACATACTGCAGCACTTCCGGGCCGCCGGTGGCGGAGAATTGGATGCGTTTTGACATGTCGCTACCTCGTTTAAATGGCTGTTTTCACCCTACGCTTATCAGCCCAGACTATCTAGCCCGTTGCACTGTGATTAATCCTTTTTTGCGCAGGGAATCATGGCTGAAAATCACGTATACTCTTGCGTCAGCTACCCCCATTCGCAACTGAATAAAGAATAGGCTTCATGGCAGGCAAAAAACCAACCAACAAGACAAACACGTACGAACCCAGAGACCGCCAGATGGAAGGGCTGAAGATGCCGCCACATTCGCTGGAGGCGGAGCAGTCCGTGTTGGGCGGTTTGATGCTGGATAACGAACGCTGGGATAACGTGGCGGAGCGTGTGGTCGCCAACGACTTCTTCAGCCGTCCACACCGCCTGATCTTTACCGAAATGCAGCGTCTGCTGGAAATGAGCCGGCCCATCGACCTGATCACGCTGTCCGAGTCGTTGGAACAGAGGGGCGATCTGGAAACGGTGGGCGGTTTTGCCTATCTGGCCGAATTATCGAAAAACACCCCCAGTGCGGCCAACATTGGCGCGTATGCCGATATCGTGCGTGAACGTGCGGTAGTCCGTGAAATGATCTCCGTCGCCAACGAAATCGCCGATGCGGGTTACGATCCGCAAGGGCGCAGTAGCGAAGATCTGCTCGATCTGGCCGAATCCCGGGTATTCCAGATCGCGGAAAACCGTGCCAGCAAAGATGAAGGCCCCAAAGGCATCGAACGTATTCTGGAAGATACCGTCGCCCGCATTGAGCAGCTCTATCAGCAGCCGCACGACGGCGTCACCGGCGTAGACACCGGCTATCACGATCTCAACAAGAAAACCGCCGGTCTGCAAAAGTCTGACCTGATCATCGTCGCTGCCCGTCCGGCAATGGGTAAAACCACCTTTGCGATGAACCTGTGCGAACACGCTGCGATGACGCAGGATAAACCGGTGCTGATCTTCAGCCTGGAGATGCCCTGCAACCAGATCATGATGCGTATGTTGGCCTCGCTATCGCGCGTGGATCAGACCCGTATCCGTACCGGCCAACTGGATGATGAGGATTGGGCGCGGATCTCGAGCACCATGGGGATCCTGCTGGAGAAGCGCAATATGTATATTGACGATTCCTCTGGCCTGACGCCTACCGAAGTGCGCTCACGCGCGCGGCGTATTTTCCGTGAACATGACGGGATCAGCCTGATCATGATCGACTACCTGCAGTTGATGCGTGTGCCGTCACTCTCCGACAACCGTACCTTGGAGATTGCCGAAATTTCCCGCTCGCTAAAAGCCTTGGCGAAAGAGCTGCAGGTGCCGGTGGTGGCGCTGTCGCAGTTGAACCGTAGCCTGGAGCAGCGTGCCGACAAGCGTCCGGTTAACTCTGACCTGCGTGAATCCGGCTCCATCGAGCAGGATGCCGACCTGATTATGTTCATCTACCGTGATGAGGTTTATCACGAGAACAGCGATCTGAAAGGGATTGCCGAAATTATTCTGGGTAAGCAGCGTAACGGCCCGATTGGTACCGTACGCCTGACCTTTAACGGCCAGTGGTCGCGCTTCGATAACTACGCGGGGCCACAATATGATGATGAATAATCAGCTAAGGAATTGAAATGAAAGCGGCAACTGCTGTCATCGATCGCCGCGCCCTGCGACATAACCTGCAACAGATCCGTCGCCTGGCGCCGCAAAGCCGCCTGATTGCCGTGGTGAAAGCCAACGCCTATGGACATGGCCTGTTGGAAACGGCTCACACTTTACAAGATGCCGACTGTTACGGCGTAGCGCGTATCGGCGAAGCGTTGATGCTGCGTGCCGGTGGCATCGTCAAACCGATCCTGCTGCTGGAAGGGTTCTTCTGTGCCGACGATCTGCCCGCGCTGGTAGCGAATAATATCGAAACCGCCGTTCACAGCATCGAACAGCTCGAGGCGCTGGAGCAGATTGAACTGACGCACCCGGTGTCGGTATGGATGAAGCTGGATAGCGGTATGCATCGTCTGGGCGTGCGTCCGGAACAGGCAGAAGCGTTCTACCAACGTTTGAGTGCCTGTCGCAACGTGGTGCAACCGGTCAATATCATGAGCCACTTCAGCCGTGCCGACGAGCCGCTGGTGGATGCGACCGAAAGGCAAATCAGCTGCTTTGAGCGCTTCGCCAACGATAAGCCGGGCCTGAAGTCGATCGCGGCTTCCGGCGGGATCTTGCTGTGGCCACAGGCTCATCGTGACTGGGTACGCCCAGGGATTATCCTGTATGGCGTATCTCCGTTGGAGACGCCTTACGCCGATCACTTTGGGCTGCAACCTGCCATGACGCTTAAATCCAGTCTGATTGCGGTGCGGGAGCATCGAGCCGGGGAACCTGTAGGCTACGGCGGACTGTGGGTGAGCGAGCGAGACACCCGCCTGGGTGTAGTGGCGATGGGCTATGGCGACGGTTATCCACGCAGTGCGCCTTCTGGCACGCCGGTATGGCTGAACGGGCGTGAAGTGCCGATTGTCGGTCGTATCTCCATGGATATGATTTCCGTCGATCTGGGGCCGGATGCCAGTGATAAAGTGGGTGATGAAGTGGTGCTGTGGGGCAATGAGCTGCCGGTTGAACGGGTGGCTGCCTTTAGCGGCATCAGCGCCTATGAGCTGATCACCAAGCTGACCCAGCGCGTCACGATGGAATATATCGGCGAGTAACTTTCCCTCACCCCAGCCCTCTCCCACAGGGAGAGGGCGCTGAAAGCCCCTGCTCTGTTGTAAGAAAGTCGTAAATCTCAGCAAAACCTGAGCGCCCCTGACCCAAAGTGAGTCAACGAATACACATGATGGATCGCTGTACTTTCAGACCATCTCGATCGGTCCCCAAAGGTCGAGGGGCGGGGCCGGTGTCGTAGTCAAAGCCAGAGGTTAACCTGTCACCGAGTTTATAGAACAAATTCTGTAGTCAGGTTGTGGCACGATCGGTTCCCTCTCCCTGTGGGAGAGGGTTAGGGTGAGGGGTAATACGTCAGCTTACTTCTTCACCGCCAGCCACTGGCCGATAATCTTCTGATACTCCCCGCTGGCCTTGCTCAAGTGCAGCCACTGATCGACATACAGCTTCCAACTCATATCATCACGCGGCAGCATATAGGCCTTCTCACCGTATTGCATCGGCTTATCCGGGTTCACCGCACACAGCTTGGGATAGCGTTTCTGCTGGTACAGGGCTTCGGAGGCATCGGTGATCATCACGTCGGCCTTGCGGTCTACCAACTGCTGGAAAATGCCCATATTATCGTGGGACAGCGTCAGGTTGGCCTTGGGCAGATGAGCACGGACAAAGGCTTCGTTGGTGCCACCGGCAGGCTCGATCAGCCGCACCGCAGGTTTGTTAATCTGCTCAACGGTGCGGTATTTTTTCACGTCGGTACAACGCACCAGCGGGATTTTACCGTCGGTATCAAGCCGCTCGGCAAAAAACACCTGCTTTTGGCGCTCCAACGTCACTGAGATCCCCCCCATGGCGATATCACATTTCCCGGCTACGAAGTCAGGCGTCAGGGTTTTCCAGGTCGTTTTCACCCATTTCACTTTGGCGCCCAGACTGTTGGCCAACGACTCGGCCATCGCGATGTCAATGCCTTCGTAGCTGCCATCCTCTTTCAGGAAGGTGTAGGGCTTGTAATCGCCGGTGGTACAGACCGTCAGCGTTTTTTGCTGCAATACCTTGTCCAGATTGGATTGTGCGCTGGCGCTCCCGGTGGCGACCAGCAAGGCGAGAGGCAGTAGTTTTTTCATCAAATTTCCTTTTTATGTCGACAAATACATTTGTGGTTTTATGCGTAGTTTTGCCGTTAATTGTTGTTGGTTTGCGTAATTTAGCCGTTTTTTATGCCATTTCTGAGCAGGGAAGCTGGCTTTGCTGCTGCATCTCTCACAACCCGCAAGCTGCGATGGTTGCAAGGCAGAAAAAGCTGGTAGGCTGTAACGTCAACATTTATTAACACATTTTACAGGTGGCTATGTACAACATTGACGATTTTGATATGAAAATCCTGACGCTGTTACAGGCCAATGGTCGTCTGACCAATCAGGAACTGAGCGAACTGGTCGGGCTTTCGGCCTCGCAATGCTCGCGCCGCCGTATCAGCCTGGAGCAGGCCCAGTTGATCAAAGGGTATCATGCCCGGCTGGCACCGGAGGCGGTAGGATTGGGGCTGGTGGGGCTGATAGAGGTAAGCCTGCTGACCCATACCCAAGAGCAGATCGACAGTTTCCATCAGATGCTGGCAGAAGTGGACGCAATTGTTGACGTTTATAAAACAACCGGCGATGCCGACTACCTGATGAAAGTGGCGGTGGCAGACCTGCCTGCGTTAAGTGAGTTTATCAGCCAGACGCTTTCCCGCCATAAAAGCGTCGGGCATATCAAAACGGCGGTGGTGCTGGAACGGATCAAAGAAAACGGTTTGCTTCCGGTGGCGAGATAAAGCTAAAACCCAACGCCAATTTGTGGCTATAGTAGGCTGTGTCCCTCAATTGACCGTGGTGCCGTCGCAGACCCAAAAGCCGGTGCAGGGCCTAGACAGTGTCCGAACAACCAAAATCAGGAGAACCAACCCGTGTTCCAGAATGTTGAAGCCTATGCAGGTGATCCGATCCTGTCGCTGATGGAAAAATTCAAAAAAGATCCCCGTGCGCACAAGGTGAACCTGAGTATTGGCCTTTACTACAACGAGCAAGGCATCATCCCACAGATGAAGGCCGTTGCCGCTGCGGAAGCCCAACTTAACAGCGTTGAACAGGGGGCTTCGGTCTACCTGCCGATGGAAGGGCTGCAGCCTTACCGTAGCGCAATCCAACAGCTGTTGTTTGGTGCCGAACACCCCATGCTGCAGCAGGGGCGCATCGCCACCATTCAAACCGTGGGCGGCTCTGGTGCGTTGAAAGTGGGGGCCGACTTCCTGAAAAGCTATTTCCCGGATTCTCAGGTTTGGGTCAGCGATCCGACTTGGGAAAACCACGTAGCCATCTTTGGTGGTGCTGGTTTCAAAGTTAATACTTACCCCTATTTCGACGGTGAAAAGCTGGGGGTGAAATTTGATGCCATGTTGAGCACGCTGCAACAGTTGCCGGCCAAGAGCATTGCGCTGCTGCATCCTTGCTGCCATAACCCGACCGGCTCCGATCTTACCCATGCCCAGTGGGATCAAGTGGTTAAAGTGATCGCCGAACGTGAACTGATCCCGTTCCTTGACATCGCCTATCAAGGTTTTGGCGGCGGAATGGATCAGGATGCCTACGCCATTCGCGCCATCGCGGCTGCCGGTTTGCCGTGCCTGGTGAGCAACTCATTCTCGAAAATCTTCTCGCTGTACGGTGAGCGCGTGGGTGGGCTTTCTGTGGTGTGTGAAAGCAGCGAAGCCGCCGAGCGCGTGTTGGGGCAGTTGAAAGCGACCGTGCGCCGTAACTACTCCAGCCCACCGAACTTCGGTGCGCAGGTGGTGGCCAAAGTGCTGAACGATGCGCAGTTGAAAGCGCAATGGCTGGCCGAAGTGGAGTCCATGCGCAGTCGTATTCTGGAGATGCGTAAAGCGTTGGTCGAAACGCTCAAGGGCGCGTTGCCACAGCGTAACTTCGATTACCTGCTCGAGCAGCGCGGCATGTTCAGCTACACCGGCTTCAGTGCGGCTCAGGTTGACCGGCTGCGTGAAGAGTTCGGTGTCTATCTGATCCACAGCGGTCGTATGTGTGTGGCTGGTCTGAACCACAATAACGTTCGTCAAGTGGCAGAGGCCTTTGCTGCGGTGCAGTAACGGCCTGAATGCAGTGATCTTAGGGGCGATAGCGATATCGCCCCTTGTTGTTTTTGCGCGCTGGCGGTTGCCGCCAACTGGATAAAGAATATACTGACTGAGAACGCCAAGACTTTTCTTGTGCGCCATAAAGCCTTGCTTTCAGCGACCAGGCGCGGTTCTCTACCTGACTGGCAGGGTATCTGGCTGGCAACGGCATACTCACAGTGGTTCGCGCCGCATTGTGTCTTTCAGGGAAATTACCCAATGAATAACTCGGCACTGCTGGAATACTGCATGGCGAAACCTGGCGCACACCAAAGCGATCAAAACCAATGGCAGGCCAGCCAGATCAAGGTGGGTGATGTCATGTTCGCTATGGTGTGTGAAGTGCAGGGGCGCCCTGCGTTGGCGATCAAAAGCAGCCCGGAGCTGGCGGAAAGTCTGCGTGAGCAGCATCCGGAAATCGTCCCCTGCGAACATCTGAATAAAGCCCATTGGAATGCGGTATTTCTGGATGGCAACCTGCCCAACTCGCAGTTTTATCATTTGATCGACAGCTCATATCGGTTGGTGTTGGAAGGGTTGCCCGATCAGGTGCGCCAAGAGCTGCGCGTTTGAATTTATAGGTGGCCAGGCCTGTTGGCTCAAGAGTGGCGACAGGCCAAGAGGACGACGTCCCCCCCCGATATCTATCGGGAAATTTTATTTTGTAGGTCAATATTGTTTACTACGTTATTTAGTTCTAAGAAACAGGATTGGCAAGGTTTTTTGGGGTTAATTCCACTAATTGGATTATTTTCCGATTAATTGGTGATGATTTAAAAGTTGATAAAAAAGGTGATAATTTATTTGCAATAGTACGGGCTCGGTAATTAAGAGAGTTCTTATTGGAATTTAAATTATGACTGTGTTATTAATGCGTCTATATTAATCTGCTTAAGGGCAAATAAGGATAAGGGATCCGTGGGGGAACCCACTAAAAGGAAATTTAATTATGAAACCGCATCATTCAATACTTTTGGTACTGCCGCTGCTCGTTTATTCCTCATTATCATTAGCTGCGCCAAATTGTGCAATAAAAGAACAAAAACTGCGAGAGCAGCTCGAGTACGCCACACGTTATGGCAATGTCCATCGTATTGAAGGGCTGAATCGGGCCTTGGCCAATGTACGGACCTATTGTTACAGTGGCTACGAAAATGGCTATAATAGATACGATTATGTGCCAGCCGCTCGACCGTTTGAATTTGATCGCCAACATCAAATTGCCAAGAAGCAACGAAAGGTAGAAAAAAGAAAACAAGAGTTGCATGAAGCACAGCTCAAAGGCAAACCGAGCAAAATTGCTAAACGACAGAGAAAATTAGCCGAAGCCGAATTTGAATTGAAGCAGGTGCAGGCATGGGGAGGGTAACCTGGCTAATATGAGCAGATGTTAGTCTCAGATAAATAATGCCGAGTTTTGCGGGTGATAGTTAAAACCCCAAATCCGCTCCTGCCTTTCTAAGGTGGAAACTTATTGCTGTCCCCTGGTTGCGCCGTGATAACGGCCAACATGCCGAGCTTAGGTGTTCGGCATGTTGGCCACGGTTTTATCTCTGCAACATCGGTTTCAGGAACCGCGCGGTATGGGATTCTTTACAGTTCGCCACGGTTTCCGGCGTGCCGGACACCAGGATCTCACCGCCACCGCTGCCGCCTTCCGGCCCCAGATCAACGATCCAGTCCGCCGTCTTGATGACGTCCAGGTTGTGTTCAATCACCACGATGGTGTTGCCCTGATCGCGTAACTGATGCAGCACCGCCAGCAACTGCTGGATATCGGCGAAGTGCAGACCGGTGGTGGGTTCATCAAGAATATACAGCGTCTGGCCAGTACCCCGTTTCGACAACTCACGCGCCAGTTTCACACGCTGCGCTTCACCACCGGAAAGGGTGGTGGCCGACTGCCCGAGACGGATATAGGAAAGCCCTACCTCCATCAACGTTTGCAGCTTACGTGCCAAGGCTGGTACCGCATCGAAGAAGTCACGGGCTTCCTCAATGGTCATTTCCAGCACTTCGTGGATGCTTTTGCCCTTGTACTTCACTTCCAGCGTTTCGCGGTTATAGCGTTTGCCTTTGCATTGATCGCAAGGCACATAGATATCCGGCAGGAAGTGCATCTCTACCTTGATCACGCCGTCGCCCTGGCAGGCTTCGCAGCGGCCGCCCTTGACGTTAAAGCTGAAGCGGCCCGGCGTATAGCCACGGGTACGGGATTCAGGTACCCCGGCAAACAGTTCACGCACCGGGGTGAAGATCCCGGTATAGGTGGCCGGGTTAGAGCGTGGCGTACGGCCAATTGGGCTCTGATCGATATCGATCACCTTGTCGAAATGTTCCAGACCGGTCACTTCGCGGTAAGGGGCAGCTTCGGCAATGGTTGCACCGTTGAGCTGGCGTTGGGCGATCGGGAACAGCGTATCGTTGATCAGCGTTGACTTGCCGGAGCCGGAAACGCCGGTAATGCAGGTAAACAGCCCGACAGGCAGCGTGAGCGTCACGTCTTTCAGGTTGTTGCCGCGTGCGCCGCTGAGTTTCAGCACCTTGCTCGGATCCGCAGGCACGCGTTCGGCCGGAATGGCGATTGAGCGCTTGCCGCTAAGGAACTGGCCGGTCAGTGAATCCGGTTGGGCCATGATGTCATCGACGGTGCCTTCCGCTACCACCTGGCCGCCGTGAACACCGGCACCAGGGCCGATATCGATCACGTGGTCGGCCGCGCGGATCGCGTCTTCATCGTGTTCTACCACGATCACCGTATTACCCAGGTTACGCAGGTGGATCAGGGTTTCCAGCAGGCGTTCGTTATCGCGCTGGTGCAGGCCAATGGAAGGTTCATCCAGCACGTACATCACGCCTACCAGGCCAGCACCGATCTGGCTTGCCAGACGAATACGCTGGGCTTCACCGCCGGACAGCGTTTCCGCAGAACGTGACAGTGAAAGGTAGTTCAGCCCGACGTTAACCAGGAATTTCAGACGATCGCCGATCTCTTTCAACACCTTCTCGGCAATCTGGGCACGTTGGCCGCTCAGCTTCATATTCTGGAAGAAGGTCATGGCATGGCCGATGCTGAGCTCGGAGATCTCCGGCAGCGTAGTATCTTCCACGAACACGTTACGGGCTTCTTCACGCAGGCGGGTACCACGGCACGAGGCGCAAGGACGGTTGCTGATAAATTTGGCCAGCTCTTCACGCACCGCGCTGGATTCGGTTTCTTTGTAGCGGCGCTCCATATTATGCAGCACGCCTTCAAACGGATGGCGGCGCACGGTGGTGTCACCGCGATCGTTGATGTATTTGAATTCGATCGACTCTTTGCCCGAACCGCTCAGTACCGCTTTCTGCACGTTGGCATCCAGGCTGCTGAACGGGGCTTCCACATCAAAGCTATAGTGTTCGGCCAACGAACGCAGCATCTGGAAATAATAGAAGTTACGGCGGTCCCAACCGCGGATAGCACCACCGGCCAGGGAAAGCTCGGGGTTCTGCACTACACGTTCAGGATCGAAGAACTGCTGCACGCCTAATCCATCACAGGTTGGACAGGCACCGGCCGGGTTGTTGAACGAGAACAGCCGGGGTTCCAGCTCGCGCATGCTGTAGCCGCAGATGGGGCAGGCAAAGTTGGCGGAGAACAGCAGCTCATCGGCCTTTTCGTCATCCATATCGGCGACGACGGCGGTACCACCAGACAGTTCCAAGGCGGTTTCAAACGACTCGGCCAGACGCTGTGCCAGATCGTCACGCACTTTGAAACGATCCACCACCACTTCAATGGTGTGTTTCTTTTGCAGTTCCAGCTTTGGCGGATCGGAGAGATCGCACACCTCACCGTCGATACGCGCGCGGATATAGCCCTGGGTTGCCAGGTTTTCCAGCGTTTTGGTGTGTTCACCCTTACGATCTTTCACCACCGGTGCCAACAGCATCAGGCGTTTGCCTTCCGGTTGGTTGAGCACGTTATCCACCATCTGGCTGACGGTTTGTGCCGCCAGCGGAACGTGGTGATCCGGGCAACGCGGCTCGCCGACGCGGGCAAACAGCAGGCGCAGGTAATCGTGGATCTCGGTGATGGTCCCGACCGTGGAGCGCGGGTTATGCGAGGTCGATTTCTGCTCAATGGAGATCGCCGGGGAAAGACCTTCAATATGGTCGACATCCGGTTTTTCCATCAGCGAAAGAAACTGGCGAGCGTAGGCAGAGAGCGACTCAACGTAGCGCCGCTGCCCCTCGGCATACAGTGTATCAAAAGCCAGTGAGGACTTGCCTGACCCCGACAGACCGGTGACGACGATCAGCTTGTCGCGCGGGATAATCAGGTTGATGTTTTTGAGATTGTGGGTTCGAGCACCACGAACTTCGATATTGTCCATTTACACTTCCCGTCTTGATGATACACCGCGCCTGTCTGCGTTCTTTTGTGGGCGATTATGTGATCTATTGCGCAAAAAAACGGCTCGGCCAGTACGAAACGCATAATTATGGCACAAAAAAACCTGAATGAATATCCAGTATACGAATGCAACAAGGTCGATTGGTGGGACATTTTTGGAAGGCACTTCGCAGGTATAATCTAAGCAGGTGGCATGCTACAATTTGTGGTTTAGACTATCCAAAATGTGGTCTGAATCCACTTAAATGACTCATCGGGAGATCGAACATGGCCAGCAGAGGCGTAAACAAAGTAATTTTGGTCGGGAATCTGGGTCAAGACCCTGAGGTCCGTTACATGCCTAATGGCGGCGCAGTTGCCAACATTACCCTGGCGACCTCCGAAAGCTGGCGTGACAAGGCTACTGGCGAGCAGAAAGAAAAAACGGAATGGCACCGCGTGGTGTTGTTCGGCAAGCTGGCAGAAGTGGCGGGTGAATACCTGCGTAAAGGTTCCCAGGTTTATATCGAGGGTGCATTGCAGACCCGTAAATGGACCGATCAGGCGGGCGTAGAGAAATACACCACCGAAATCGTGGTCAACGTGGGTGGCACCATGCAGATGTTGGGTGGCCGCCAAGGTGGTGGTGCTCCAGCAGGCGGCGGCGCTCCGGCGGGTGGCCAGCAGGGCGGTTGGGGTCAACCTCAGCAGCCACAGGGTGGCAACCAGTTCAGCGGTGGTCAACAGCAGCAGGCTCGCCCAGCGCAAAACAGCGCGCCTGCGGCCAGCAACGAACCACCAATGGATTTTGACGACGACATTCCGTTCTGATTGCCCTCAGATTCAAAACGAAAAGCCCCTTTTGGGGCTTTTTTGCTTTAGAAGGCATTACGCCGAGAAGCCACCGTCAATCGTCAGGCTGGCACCGGTGATATAGCCCGCCTCTGGTCCCGCCAGATAAGCGACAAAGCTGGCGATCTCCTCATCCTTGCCATAGCGGCCAACGGCCATCATCGGTTTGAGCTGTTCGGAAAAATCGCTGTCAGCGGGGTTCATATCGGTATCCACCGGGCCGGGCTGTACGTTATTGACCGTAATACCACGTGAGCCCAAATCGCGAGCCATGCCCTTGGTTAAACCGACCAACGCCGACTTGCTCATGGCGTAGATCGCCCCACCGGCAAACGGCATGCGTTCGGCGTTGGTGCTGCCGATATTGATAATGCGACCGTTGTCGTTCATATGGCGCGCGGCCTCCTGGCTGGCGACAAATACGCTGCGGACGTTAACGGCCAGCGTGCGATCCAGATCTGCTAACGACAACTCCTCCAGACTACCCATTGCCAGCACGCCCGCGTTGTTCACCAGAATATCCAGCTTGCCGAAGCTGTTTACCGTCTGGCGTATCGCCAGTTGCAAAGCCTCAGCGTCGGCACTGTCTGCACGGATGGCAATGGCTTGACCGCCAGCGGTCGTAATAGCTTCAACCACCTCATCGGCTTTATCGGGGGAGGAAACGTAGGTGAAAGCGACGGTTGCGCCTTCACGTGCCAAGCGCTTAACGATGGCTGCACCGATACCGCGTGAACCACCCTGGACAAAAGCCACTCGGCCTGACAGAAGTTGGGTTACCGACATGATATCTCTCCAAAAGTTGTGATGGTGATAAATAGCAACTGCAGTATCTGGGAAAACGCAGGCAGGGGATTGCCAAAATGGGCCATGTGCCGGTTGGCTGGCGGGGATGGGTTACATTATAGAGTAGTCTGGTTGTTCCGGTTTTTACTACCGGTTAAAGCGCGAAAAGCCCCTTGCGGGGCTCGTAATCTGACGATTAGTTGAAGATTTCTGCGGTGCCGTACAGTTTGTTCTGGCCACCGGCGGAAACGATGCGGTAAGAGTTGGCACCGGATGCGGCGGCTTTGCTTGCCAGTTCGGCTTCCAGGGCGCTCAGGTTGCTGGCACCGCTTACCGAAACCACACCGATTTTTTGTGCGTCGGCGGCTGGCTGGTTGGTGACCTGGTCAGCGGCAATGCTGGTGAAAGATACGGAAGTTAACAATACAGCGGTAGCAAAAATTTTGATGCTTTTCATGATTCAATCCTCAGGGGCTTTGTTAGGTGAGAGGCCGTTGTCTCTCGATGTGTTGAATGATAGGCCACTCAGAGGGAATGGAAAATCGGAGAGTTTTGAGTATCTACATCAAATAAACTGAACTAATGAGTGGGGTGGCGATAGTTGAAATCACAACTACCTTTAAACTTGGGCGTTTTAGGGAGTGAGTGTGATGACAATGAATCGGTTTATTGGCAGTTGGGCGCTGGTTTCTTCCGTATTCAAAGGGGAGGATGGGGCAATACATCACCCTTTGGGCGAGCAGGTGCTGGGACGGCTCAACTATGAGGTCAATGGCACCATGGCGACGCAGCTCTATAGCGCAATGCGGCCAAGGTTTGCCTCGGAGGATTTGGCCCAGGGCAACGATCGAGAGATCCGCTCCGCCTTTGTGAATATGCTTTGTTACTTTGGCCGCTACCGGATTGATGAAGATAAACAGTGCGTCATTCATCAGGTCGAGGGCAGTTCATTCCCCAATTGGTTGGGTAGCCAGCAGATCCGCTTCTACAGTTTCATTGACGATAAACTCACATTACGCACCGTGCCGTTGCAGCTGGGTAACAGCGTGCAGATTGGCGAGTTGGTGTGGCAACGGGTCGGGGCTGTCGAGGGAGAGAATCCATGATTATCGTGCATCACCTGAACAACTCGCGGTCACAGCGCATCTTGTGGTTTCTGGAGGAGCTCGGTGTTCCCTATCAGGTTCTGCGTTATCAACGCGATAAAATCACCATGTTGGCACCGCCCGAATTGAAAAAAATCCACCCATTGGGCAAATCGCCGGTAGTGGTAGACGGCGATCTGACGCTGGCGGAGTCGGGCGCCATTATCGAATACCTGCAGGAAGCCTATGACGCACAAGGGTTATTCATTCCCACGGATTTCCACGCCCGCCAAGAGTATCGCTATTGGTTGCACTATGCCGAAGGATCGTTGATGCCGCTGCTGGTAATGAAACTGGTGTTTAGCCGTTTAGGACACCCGCCGATCCCATGGGTGATACGCCCGGTTGCCGGGGCGATAGGTAAAGGGGTACAGAAAGAGTATCTGGATAAGCAGATTGCGACGCATCGCGATTATCTGGAGCAACACCTGAATAAAAACACCTGGTTTGTGGGTAATGAATTCAGTGCAGCGGATATCCAGATGAGTTTCCCGGTGGAGGCGCTAGCTGGGCGAGGCGGGCTGGAGGGGTGTCCGAAACTGCAAGACTATCTGCAACGTATTCACGCGCGTCCTGCGTATCAGCGGGCTCTGGAACAGGGTGGGCCGTTTAGCGTGCTGGGATGAAGGCTTGAACTATACTCGATAGGGTCACTTTCATAGGAGGTAGCCCATGGCTACGCAAATTTTTGTTAACCTGCCCGTCAGCAATTTGCCCGCTTCTATCGAGTTCTTCCGCAAACTGGGGTTTATCTTCAACCCGCAGTTTACCGATGACACTGCCGCCTGCATGGTCGTGAGTGAGAGTATTTACGTGATGTTGCTGACTCACGAGAAATTCCAACTGTTTACCCCCAATCCCGTCAGCGATGCCAATAAAGCGACGGAAGTGCTGATTTGCCTGTCGCAACCCAGCCGTGTTGCGGTAGATGCGTTGGTACGCAAAGCCATTGCCGCCGGAGGCAATACTTATAATCAACCACAGGATTACGGCACTATGTATGGTCATGGCTTCCAGGATTTGGATGGTCATATCTGGGAGTTGATGTACATGGATGAGCAGGCGATGCAGTCGCAATAATCTTGTCCGCCCCAAGCTGTTGGGGCGAACTCTCCCCTTCAGACCGTAATGTGATAAACCTCACATCTTCAACAATGCGCGTTGCCAATGCGTTTTCGCATAAATTGTCGCGATCTTTAGTTGATCAGACGGCATAGAAGGCTAGATAATCGTTTGCCTTGAAAATCCCTCCCAGTAGCGTTTGGGTTTTTTGGGGACAAGACCACCATAAATCACCCGCTGCATGCGATGAGAGTTAAACGTTTGCCTTTTACACGGCGTCTGTTGCCGCGTTCCTGAAGGGTAAGGAAGCGAACGTGACGGAAACGGTTTCGTAATGACCATGCATCAGTGGGATAACAAGCCATTTCATCCAGGCTGGCAGCAATGAAAAACAGGGGACAGCAACATGTCGAATTCTCAAGCAAATAACGCCGTGACACCCAAAGGCGGGCTTGATGCGTATTTTAAACTTACAGCACGGGGTACCAATGTGCGTCAGGAAGTGGTGGCAGGATTAACCACCTTCCTGGCGATGGTCTACTCGGTGATCGTGGTTCCCAGCATGCTGGGTAAAGCCGGTTTTCCACCGACTGCGGTATTCGTTGCCACCTGCCTGGTTGCCGGTTTGGGATCGTTGCTGATGGGATTGTGGGCCAACCTGCCGATGGCGATTGGCTGCGCCATTTCACTGACGGCGTTCACCGCCTTTAGTCTGGTGCTGGGCCAGCACATCAGCATTCCCGTGGCGCTGGGCGCCGTATTCCTGATGGGGATCCTGTTTACCATCATCTCGATTACGGGTATCCGCTCCTGGATCCTGCGTAATCTGCCAATGGGAGTGGCACACGGCACCGGTATAGGTATCGGTCTGTTCCTGCTGCTGATCGCGGCTAACGGTGTCGGCCTGGTGGTGAAAAATCCGTTGGATGGCTTGCCGGTAGCGCTGGGGGCCTTTACCTCGTTTCCGGTGGTGATGACGTTAATCGGGTTGGCGGTGATCTTCGGCCTGGAAAAGCTGCGCGTACCTGGTGGCATCTTGCTGGTGATTATCGCCATTTCGGTTATCGGCCTGATTTTTGATCCGGCGGTGAAATATCAAGGGCTGTTCGCCATGCCTAGTTTGGCGGGGCCAGATGGTAAATCGCTGATCTTCAGCCTGGATATCATGGGGGCCTTACAACCGGTGGTGTTGCCAAGCGTGTTGGCATTGGTAATGACTGCGGTATTCGACGCCACGGGCACCATCCGTGCGGTGGCCGGGCAGGCCAATCTGCTGGATAAAGATGGCCAGATTATTAACGGTGGCAAAGCGCTGACCTCTGATTCCCTGAGCAGCATCTTCTCCGGGCTGGTTGGGGCTGCTCCTGCCGCAGTTTATATCGAATCTGCCGCGGGTACGGCGGCGGGCGGTAAAACCGGCCTGACGGCTACCGTGGTAGGGCTGTTGTTCCTGCTGATCCTGTTCCTGTCGCCGCTGTCCTATCTGGTACCGGTGTACGCTACCGCTCCAGCTCTGATGTATGTTGGCCTGCTGATGCTGAGCAACGTCACCAAGCTGGATTTCGACGACTTTGTTGACGCTATGGCCGGTTTGCTGTGCGCGGTGTTTATCGTGCTGACCTGTAACATCGTGACCGGCATCATGCTGGGCTTCAGCTCGCTGGTGATTGGCCGCGTGTTCTCTGGCGAATGGCGCAGGCTGAACATCGGTACCGTGTTAATTGCGGTGGCGCTGGTGGCGTTCTATGCTGGCGGTTGGGCAATTTAAGCCTCTCCTCAACGGGGTCGTCCTCCGGCCCCGTTGTTCAACTCCTTAAGACTATTCTCTTTATTTTTTGCGATGCGCTTTGAAAGGCACAACAAGCTTTATCCGTACCCAAAAAAGTGATCTACTATCCGGATACTTTTACCCGCGCTTTGGTGATACGAACTCAAGAGTCTAAGGAAAGCATGGAAATCTTTTTTACAATCCTCATTTTGATCCTGGTGGTCTCCCTGTCTGGGGTGGTAACACGTATGTTGCCGTTCCAGATCCCGTTACCCTTGATGCAGATCGCCATTGGGGCCTTGCTGGCCTGGCCGCACTTCGGACTGCATGTTGATTTTGACCCCGAACTGTTTTTAGTGCTGTTTATTCCGCCGTTGCTGTTTGCCGACGGATGGAAAACGCCTACGCGTGAATTCTTGCACCACGGGCGTGAAATTCTGGGGTTGGCCTTGGTGCTGGTGTTGATCACCGTTGTCGGTGTGGGTTATCTCATTTATCTGATGGTGCCAGGGATCCCGCTGGTCGCCGCGTTTGCGCTGGCGGCAGTATTGTCACCAACCGATGCCGTGGCACTGGGCGGTATCGTCGGTAAAGGACGCATCCCAAGAAGCATCATGGGTGTGCTGGAAGGCGAGGCGTTGATGAATGACGCTTCCGGCCTGGTATCGCTGAAGTTTGCCATCGCGGTGGCGATGGGGACCATGGTGTTTACCGTCGGTGGTGCCACTATGGAGTTCCTGAAGGTGGCGATTGGTGGGCTGCTGGCCGGTGTGGCGGTGACCTGGACCTACAGTAAATCGCTGCGCGTGATGAGCCGTTGGAGCGGAGACGATCCGGCCACGCAGATTGTGTTGCTGCTGCTGTTACCTTTCGCCTCCTATCTGATCGCCGAACATATCGGCGTGTCCGGCATTCTGGCTGCCGTCGCGGCGGGGATGACCATCAGCCAGTCTGGCGTGATCCGTAACGCACCATTGGCCATGCGTTTGCGCGCTAACAGCGTCTGGGCGATGCTGGAGTTTGTGTTCAACGGCATGGTGTTCATCATGCTGGGGCTGCAGTTGCCGGGGATCCTGGAAACCTCGATTGTGCAGGCGGAACTGGATCCGACTATCGAGACCTGGTATCTGTTCACCGACGTGGCGATTATCTATGCCGCGCTGTTGGTGCTGCGCTTCAGCTGGCTGTGGGTGATGAAAAAGGCCAGTAATCGCTTTATGAAAAAGCGCCCTCTACAGTTTGGCGATTACAGCATGCGTGAGCTGTGGGTCGCTTCTTTCGCCGGCGTGCGTGGGGCGATTACGCTGGCCGGTGTGCTCTCTATCCCGCTGTTACTTAGCGATGGCACCGCCTTCCCGGCGCGCTATCAGCTGGTGTTTATCGCCGCCGGGGTGATCCTGCTGTCACTGATCGTTGGCGTACTGGCGTTGCCGTTATTGCTGCGCGGGGTGCATGTTGCAGACAAGAGCGTCAGCAAGATCGAAGAACGCATGGCGATTGCCATGGCTGCCGAGGTGGCGATTGAGAGCATCAATAAGATGGAAGAACGGCTGGCAGCAGACACCGAGGAAAACCTCGATCCGCAGCTGCTGAAAGAGGTCAGTTCCAGGGTGACCGGGATGTTGCGGCGGCGTATTGCCAGTAAAGACGATATCGAAAATGCGCTGGCGTTGGAAAACCTCGAGCGGCGTTTCCGATTGACCGCTTTGCGGGCGGAGCGTGGTGAGCTTTATCACCTGCGCGCCACGCAAAAAATCAGCAATGAGACGCTGCAAAAACTGCTGCACGATCTCGATCTGCTGGAAGCCTTGCTGGTTGAGCGAGAAGGTTAACCACATCTTTACGGGGGCCGCTATGCGGCCCTCATCTTACTCAGCCAAGGCTTCGGCATCTTGAGCCCCTTGCGTTTTACTCTCCTTGCTTTGGATCAGCTTCAACGCCAGATACAGGTCGGGAACCAGGATCAATTTATGCTCATTGCTGCCGGAGCGATCCAGACGAAACCAGCGAGTCAGCTCGGTACGTCGGCCTGCGAGTACCAGGCCGATACCCCGCAGTTGCAGATCCCGCTTCAACTCCTCGATAGCGGCCAACACGCTAATATCCGCATGGGTGAAGCTGGCTACCGCGTCAATCACCACCCAACGTGGCTGGCCGGGTGAGGAATCCACCAGAGTGGCGATCCGCCGCTTGAAATAGGCGACGTTAAAATAGGTCAACGGCGAATTAAAGCGGTACATAATGACGCCATCGACCGGCTGGACCCCGTTGCTCTTGCCCATCGAATGGATCATACCTTCTGCATTGACCCCCAGTAGCTGCTCGGTAGGCCGGAAAACCGTCTGTAGAAACTGCAGCAGGCCCAGCAGCACCGCCAACCCAATACCGGGAATGATCCCCACCAGCAGCACGCTCAAGAAAGTAAACAGCGCCAGATAGAATGCGGCGCGATTGCGCTTGCGCAGCCGGAAAATGCTGCGCATATCCAGCAGTGACCAAGAGGCGTAAATCAGCACCACGCCGAGCACCGGGATGGGGATAAACTGCAGCGGCTCGCTAAAAAACGCTACCACCAAAGCGATCGCCAGCGCGGCAATCACCGAGACCAGCTGGCTTTTGCCGCCGTTGGCATCGTTAACGGCGGTACGGGAGTTGGCACCGCTGATGGCGAATCCCTGCGAAAGTCCGGAGACGATATTCACCAGCCCCAGCGCACGAAACTCACTGTCGGCGTCAACTTCGTAGCCATTTTTTGCCGCAAAGCTCCTGGTGGTCAGCATCATGCTGACAAAGCTGACTACGGCCAGGTTGAGCGCCGGGATCACCAGATCGCGCAGCAGCCCGGGTTTAAAATCTGGCCATGACACCATGGGCAAACCGCCACCGGTATAGCCCCCAACCGTTTCAATGCCAAAATGCGGCAAATTCACTGCCCAGGTCAACGCCGTCGTCAGCACCACGGCGAACAGCGGGGCGGGCCAGTTAGGCCGGGCATAGTGGACGCCAAGCAGGATCAGCAGCGTCAGCAGCGACATAAGCACCGTGGGCCAATGGCTGTTGAGCAAGTTAGCCGGCAGTGCGTAAATGCGTTCAATCAGCTCGCTGGAGGGCGAGGCAAACCCGAATATCTTGCTGATCTGATTGACGATAATCGTAAGCGCCACGCCGTTGAGCAACCCATTGAGGATCGGGCGTGACAGCAGGTCTGCAATGGCTCCCAGTTTGAAGCGGCTGGCAATCAGGCACCAGCTTCCCATCATCAGGGTCATCACGATGGTCAATTGCCAGTGCAGCTCGGTACGGCCAGCCGCTAGCGGGGTGACTACCGCGGCGATGACGGCGCAGGTGGCGGCATCAGGCCCGACGATAAGCTGACGCGATGAGCCAAAAATGGCGTAGGCGATCATTGGTAGAATACAGGAGTAAAGCCCGACGATGGCGCTCACGCCAGCCAACTCGGCGTAGGCAATTGCCACCGGTAATGCTACTGCCGCCACCGAGAGGCCAGCACGGATATCAGGTTTCAACCAGCTGCGCTCGTAAGCGAGCAGGTTCATCAGGCCGGGAACCATACTCTGGAAGGATTTCCGCTGCATATTTTTTCCATCCGGCTTAATAAGGGGCATGCTGTCTCTTGCGTTGGCCGGAAGAGTAAATCAGCGGTTGTTTAGGGATTTTTAGTGAGTATTAGCCGAAGTATAGCAGGCGATTGTGACCTGAATTTTTCTGCGTGTTCGAGAGGGGGGACCAGAAGTGGCCCCCCTGAAAGCGAATTTAATACAGTGAAGGCGAACCCGTAGGGCGCGTTTTGAAGCGGCGATGCAGCCACAGATATTGCTCTGGAGCGCGCATGATCTCTTTTTCTACCACTTTATTCATGTAGGCGGCAGCGGCCACTTCATCGTCGATTGGGTAGTCTTCTAACGCCGGTTGGATCAGCAGATCGTAGCCACAGCCTTTCGGGCGGCGGATCAGCACCACCGGCACCAGCGCCGGTTTGGCCATGCGGGCCAGCATAAAGGTACCGCTGGTGGTGGCGGCCTGATCGACGGCAAACAGCGGGGCAAATACGCTACCCCGTGGGCCGTAATCCTGGTCGGGAGCGAACCATACGGCTTCGCCGCGCTTCAGGGCTTGCACCATGCCGCGCAGATCTTTGCGATCGAGCATGGCTTTGTTGGAGCGCATGCGGCCTTTGGTTTGTGCCCACTCCATCGCCTTGTTGTTGTGTGGACGATACATGGCCATCATCGGCTGACATAGGCCCATTGCCCGGCCACCCAACTCCAGCGACATGAAATGCACCCCAATCACCAGCACGCCACGGCCATTTTGCTGGGCCTGTTTCAGGTGGTTGATGCCGCTCACGTTGAACCAGCGTTTCACGCGTTTATCTGACCAGAACCAGGCCATGCCGGTTTCCAGCAGGCCCATGCCGAGAGATTCGAAGTTACCGATAATTTGACGTTCGCGCTGTGCTTCATCCATCTCCGGGAAGCACAGTTCAAGGTTGCGGCGGGTGATCGACACGCGGCGTTTGAGGAAGCGCATAGAGGTGCGGCCCATCCACCCACCGAGCTTGTGCAGCACGGGATAGGGCAGCTGAACCAGCAGGAACAGGACAGCCAGGCCAAACCAGGTCAGCCAGTAGCGTGGGTGTAGTAACGCACGTTTAAAAGTTTGTGGACGCTTCATATTAACTCTGTATGCGAAGTGGGGTAGAAACCTGTAGCGCATAAAGAAGCGACTCAATAGCGATACCATACTCTGACACCCAGTCATGACAATCGTTTAGCCATTGACTAAACCTTTACATTCGAAGGGCGGCTCGCATTGCTATCAGGCTTCGGAAGGACGGCTGCTTGCCAGCAAAGGGGGCTCTCGTGCTCATGATTATACCACACAAAACGTGGGTGTGAGAGTGGGTGGGTAATACGTCGCCAATATCACTGTCTGTGGGCCATTTGGCGTCTCTTGTTTGATCTATTTACTCTTTGTTTAGAGGAAGTATGACTTTCTATATTAGAAGGAAATGGTTCCTTTCTTTGCAGACAAAGGATGGTTGATTTGAAAAAGCTTTTCATCACGGCGGCGTTAACCAGTTTTTTCGCCAGTCACCATAGCTACGCCGGGGACAGCTATCTAGTTTATAACACCAATAATGTTGCTGTCTTCCAGGTACGTTTCTTTGATGTGGGTGATGGCCCTTTTATGCCGGACTTTCCGCGGCCAATTGAGTCGACCTGGGACCTGAATCGTCAGCAGAAAGAAAAAATACTGGATGCCATGCGGTACTGGGCTGAGATTATTACCCCCAGACCCGATCAATTACCTGCCATCATCAACGTAGGCACTTTTGAGGAGGTGAACGCTGCAGGTTCCAGCGAGTCGGTAACCGTAACCGATGGCGTAATCAGCATGACCCAATTGCAGGGGGCTTTGAACGGTGTTGATACCGGCGAGTTAACCCTCGGTTCTCATGGCCAATTTATGATGGGCAAATTGGATTTTGATAATATTCCCTATGTCCCTGCGCAACTCCCCCGTTCCGGAAAAACGGATCTGGTCAGTGTTGCCGTTCATGAATTGGCTCATGGGCTGGGTATCTCTAATATGGTCACCGATTGGGCTGGGGAGGGGACATTTACCCCGGCTTTTGACACCGATCTGCCTTTTGGTTCCTGGACTGCGCATCTGCGTGATGACAATGGAAACCCTGCTCGGCCAGGTCAGGTAATATTATGCGAGGGATGTAATAACTCATGGGATCCGCAAGGCTTTGATGTGCGCCTCGATAAGGGGTATTTCGCGGGTAAACATGTGGATCAAGTGCTGGCAGGGGCCATGCCCGGTGTTCCGGTGAAAATGCTGGATGACGATGGCTGGGTTGATGATAATTATATGAGCCATATCGAGCTGAAAAACAGCATGATGAGCCACCAGGATTACCGCAACTACACCACGTTTATGGAAGCCGAGCTGGCGTTATTGCAGGACATGGATTATCAGATCGATCGGCGTAATTTCTTCGGTTTTTCGCTTTACGGTGATGGGCAGACGCTGGTTAATCGACATGGTTACTTTTTACGTAACAAGCAGGGCGATGGCTACATTGCAGGGCAGTATAATACCGCGACATTGGGCGTTGGCCTGCATGTTTACGGCAGCAATAACCACATCTTTCAGCAAGCGGACTTGTTAACGCAGGGTTTCGGTGGGGCAGGTATTCGTATCGATGGGCAAAACAACACGCTGAGCGTTGAGCCTGGCACTCGCGTCTACGCAGATGGGATCAATGGCCGCGGCGTGATGTTTGCTTATGGCAAGAACCATAATCTTATTCAGCGTGGCGAAGTTCAAGCGTTGGGAGCTAATGGTGTGGCCCTCAGTTTTGATTTTGGCAATAACTTGATGGGCAACGATGCGGATTACCGGGGGTCCTGGATACATGATGTTGGCGGGGAGGCTGTAACGTTATTGCCGGAGCTACAGGGAGCGCTGGTAAATAATGTTGATATTAGCGGCCGGGTTGCCGCTAAAGGTGCGGCGATTTATATCTCGCCGAACGCACTGGTCGGCAATATTAATATATTAAACGGTGCTCGGCTGGAAGGTAATATCTACTCTCATTATGACGAGTTGGATAGTTATGGGCAGCAGCGTCTGACCCAGTTTACCTTTGGGCGTATGGCGAATTCGCAAGGGCAGGCCACCGATCAACCAGACCCCAATTTCAGGTTCGACTACCGAGGAAATATCTCTGGTATCGACAATCTGGCGCTGAGTACTCGCGGGGGGCTCACTTCGCTTAATGGTCACCACCAGATTTACAGCATGTCTATCGCACCAGGTTCCACGCTGGCGGGCAACAGCGATTATACCTTGAACCCGGCGGGGCGCTTTGTGAATGATGGTGTTCTCGCACCGGGTAATTCCCTGGGGAAAATCGAGATAACCGGCCTCTATCAACAGGGCGAGAAGGGGCAGTTGTTGTTGGAGGTCGATGGCCGGGGTGGACACGATACTCTCGTGGTTAATGGCCATGCGGAATTTAACGGTCAACTCACGTTTGCACCGCAGCCAGACTGGTACGCGACAGACTGGCGGCTGGATTCGGGCGATGTGCTGAAAACCACCTCGCATAGCGGAGAATTCCGCACGGTGAACGGTTTGCTCAGTTCACCTACGCTGACCTTGCAGGCAACGCCGCAGGGGGAGGATCGTTGGCAACTCGCGATGCTGCGTGCTGACAACGCCTACAGCCAGTATGCGCAGGACCGCAATGCGCGGCAGGTCGGCCAGGCGCTGGACCACATTGTGTCGGTCGCGGGGGCAGACATCCAGCCACTGTACCGGACGCTGGACTTTTCTGCCGCCGACGGTGGCAGCATCAGCAGCGCTTTGCCACAGCTCTCTCCAGCTGCGTACAGTGCGATGTTCGCCAGCTCTCTCAATCGTGAACAGCAGATTACGCGGATCGTCAGCGGTTCTCATCCCACCACGCCAGAGCAGCAGGTTGCAGGCGAATGGCATAGTTTTGCCATACCCTTTGGCGGCGGTTTTTGGCAGCAACGCGAAGGTGATCGGGTTGGCTATGATGCCAGCAGCTACGGCATAGTCTTCGGTGCTGAAAAGCATAGCGAACAGAATAGCGACTGGGTTTATGGCTTCCATGGTGCGGTCAGTGGGCAATCGGTAACGGTAAAATCGCCGGAAAACGCCAGCGGTAAAACTACGGCTTTCGATCTGGGTATCCAGGCCCGTTATGCCGCCGATCGGCGAGCGGGGATGTATCTATTCGGCAATGGTCGGTTTGGCATTGAAGATAGCCGCTTGGATCGCCGCATAAACATCGAAACTTATCAGGCGAACCAACATGCCAGTTGGACCGGATTGGCGGGTTCTGTTGCTGCTGGTGGCGGTTATCGTTGGGCGTTGAATGACCAATGGAGCGCTGGCCCGGTGGCCGCACTGAATTACACTACCCTGCATCGCCCAAGCGTGACAGAAACGGGCAACGACAGTAGTCGCTTGGCGCTAGGTTCGAGCACCTTTGATTCGCTCCGCTCAAGCATTGGGGTAAATAGCAGTTGGGATCTGCCGCTCTCTTCGGGCGCTGCTATCGCCGCCGATCTGCAACTCACCTGGGATCACGAGTTGCTGGATAGCGCTGTGTCGCAAAAGGCCGCTTTCGCCAGCTACCGCGCGGCGAGCTTTAGCAACCAGAATCAGGTGGTTGGGCGTAGCTCCATGGGGGTGAAAGCCGGGGTTCGTTATCAAATCAATAGGGATGTGGAGCTGGGCGTGGGGGTAGAGAGCGAGCTGTTCCGTTCTGGCTATGACTCGGTAGCGGGCAACCTTTCGGCCACCTGGCGTTTCTGACAGGCCGGTATCAGCAGACAAAGAAAAAGGCGCTTGACCCATGAGGTAAAAGCGCCTTTTTTCAACATCTTAACTGATTGTTATCAGTTCATGCCGTATTTTTTCAATTTCTTACGCAGTGTACCGCGGTTGATCCCCATCATCAGGGCAGCGCGGGTTTGGTTGCCACGGGTGTACTGCATCACCATGTCCAACAGTGGCTGTTCAACTTCAGCCAGTACCAGCTCATACAGATCGTTAACGTCTTGACCGTTCAGTTGAGCAAAATAGTTCTTCAGTGCTTGCTTAACCGAGTCACGCAGAGGCTTTTGAGTCACTTGGTCCTGTGAGTTCACGGTTGAAACGGTCAGTACGTCAGAATTTACGCGTTGTTCGAACATAGTTCTGTCAGCTCTTTTTTGTTACGCAAGATTTTCGAAATATGCCTCCAACGCCTCCAGCTGTTCGCTGGCATCCTCTATGGCGTTGAATGTGCGCCGAAACTGGTCATTAGGGGCATGCTCCTGTAAGTACCAAGAGACGTGCTTTCGAGCAATCCGGAATCCCTTGCCTTGGCCGTAAAAGCCGTGCAGTTCCCGAATATGCCCTAGTAACAAGCGCTTCACTTCGCCAAGTGGCATCGGTGGCAGCAGCTCCCCAGTGTCCAGATAATGCTGGATTTCCCGGAAGATCCAGGGTCTCCCCTGAGCAGCACGGCCTATCATCAGGGCATCAGCCCCAGTGTAGTCGAGCACTGCTCTGGCTTTATGCGGGTCAGTAATGTCGCCATTCGCGATGATCGGAATAGCGACACTCTGCTTAACTGCCCGAATGCTGTCGTACTCCGCGTTGCCGTTGAACAGGCAGGCACGGGTTCGGCCATGAATCGTCAGGGCCTGTATACCACAATTTTCGGCCAGTTGGGCAATTTCTACACAGTTACGGTTCTCTGGTTCCCAGCCGGTACGGATCTTAAGTGTTACCGGCACATCCACCGCGTTAACCACCGCGAGGAGGATCTGCTTAACCAGATCCGGGTACTGCAGTAACGCAGACCCTGCAAGCTTCCGGTTCACTTTCTTGGCTGGGCACCCCATATTGATGTCGATGATCTGAGCACCGCTGGCCACATTAATGCGCGCCGCGGCAGCCATATCATCAGGATCACATCCGGCTATCTGCACGGAACGGATCCCTGGTTCATCGCTATGTACCATACGCAGACGTGACTTATCCGTGCGCCAAACCTCCGGGTTGGAGGAGAGCATTTCGGATACAGCCATCCCAGCACCCATTGCATGACATAAGGTTCTGAATGGGCGATCTGTGATGCCGGCCATCGGGGCCGCAATCAGGCAATTTGTTAACTGGTGGTGTCCAATGCGCATAGACAAAGAGTGACCATACTGTGTCCGCAAGGGCGCGTATATTACGCATTTTTTCATTCAGATGAAAGGCCAAACTTTGACCAATCGCCAGTTATTGGGCAATAAAACTGCGCTTATGCCCCCTTGGTGAGAATATTGTGGTTATTTAACAATATGTTGGATTATTTTGCTTAATTTGCGTGCGCTAAAATATTCCATTAACGGCAGGATTTTATCTTTACCCGCTGGCAATAACAGATCGTAACATCAGGTTATTTGTAACATTGTCAGCTTAATACTTTGACAAATCGACAAGAATGGTGCTGGCAGTTACCGCCACCCTGGTGAGGGCAGCGGCAGTGGTAGCTGGCAAAGATCAATCGACGATGACGCGGCCGTTCAGCGGCTGTATCGGACGATTGTTGTCATGGTGGACTACCGAGTGGAATTGACTGATTTGTTCGGCAGAAGCGCTTACAGGCTGATCTAGCACCAACCAGCTGACCCCTTCAGAGCAAGGTGGCGTAGTCAGTGAACCGCTGAAGCGGTAGAAGTTAAACTGTTTCGGCAGCAACGCTTTGATATCCAACGGCTTGTTCAGCGCAGTGGTCTGATCGACGACGGCAGGCATTTGTTGCCAGGCCTGTGCCAGTTGCGGATTGGCTTTACCTTGCTGGAACATCAGAGCCAGCACTGCCAGGGCACCGTCTTTGTCCTTGTAGACAAAGTGCGCTTCCAGTGGGAACTGCTTGCCGTCGATCTCGTTTTCGCTCGGGGCATGGAAATGGAATTGTTGCAGCGTGAAAGTGTCGTTATCCAACCGTAGGGTGTAGCCTTCGCTGACGTTGATCTGGATGGTGTGTCCGTTGTTGACAATTTGCTGTTTGCCCGGCTGGAAAGCCAGCTCAAGCTTGCCGTGCTGGGTTTTCAGCGCGCCCTGGATGTTGACCGGGGACTGGTTTTTACCGGTTTCACACAGTGAAAAATCGGGTGAAAGCTTGCCCCAATGCGCCGGGTCTTCCTGGCCTTCATAACCCCAATGAGCATGTTCTGCGGCACCGATCGAGAAGCTGGCGGCCAACAGGGCGGCAAGCAACATTTTTCCTTTCATTTCCTAATCCTTGTCCAATGAAGATACCAATTATCCTGGGTGGGCGGCTCATATGCTGCGGGCCACCTTCACTCCGGGCTGGAGAATACGCCCAGCAAGTGTCGGGATAAACTGGCGGATTCTTAGGAAAAGGAAAAACCATCGGAACTGTTTAAATTTCCGATGGTTTTTGGCAGGTGGGGAAAATGTAACTAGTTGCGTTGGCCGGTGATGCGGCACCATTCTTCACGCTCGGCCACCGGGTCGAGGTTGAATTTATCCTGGTAGGCTTCGGCTACGCTGGCGGCCTGGGTTGCCAGTACGCCTGACAGGCCCAGATAGCCGCCGGGTTTTGGCAGATCACTGATTAGCGGTGCCAGCTCACGCAGTGGGCCGGCGAGAATGTTCGCCACCACCACATCGGCCAGCAGATCGGCCGGCTGGTCTTTTGGCAGGTACAGCTCCAGGCGCTCTGAAACGCCGTTACGCTGCGCGTTGTCGCGGCTGGCCTGAATGGCCTGGGGATCGATATCGATGCCAATGGCGCGTGCGGCACCAAGTTTTAACGCGGCAATCGCGAGGATGCCGGAGCCACAGCCGAAGTCGATGACGGTTTTGCCAGCCAGATCCAATCCATCCAGCCATTGCAGGCAAAGCGCGGTGGTTGGGTGTGTGCCGGTGCCAAACGCCAGGCCAGGGTCGAGCATGACGTTCACAGCGTCCGGATCGGGCACGTCACGCCAGCTTGGGCAAATCCACAGGCGCTCGCCGAAACGCATCGGGTGGAAGTTATCCATCCACTCACGTTCCCAGTCTTTATCTTCCAACTGCTCGATTTTGTGGCGGAAACCGCTGCCCAACAGCGGATGCTGTTCCAGTATGGCGACCACTTCGGCCATATCGGTTTCGGCATCATACAGGCCGATCACATCGGTATCGCCCCACAGCAGGGTTTCGCCTGGCAGCGGTTCAAACACCGGGTTGTCGTGGGTGTCCTGAAAGGTGACCGACACCGCGCCACTTTCAACCAACGCATCGCTCAGGTCTTCTGCCTGGCTGCCGGTGGTGTTCAGTTTTAGTTGGATCCAAGGCATAACAATTCTCTCAAGAGGGTAAGGACGACGCCAACTGGCGTTTTTCGCCGTAGACATTGCCGAGATAAAACGCCATCAGGCTGATTAACAGCGAGGGCACAATAGGGTGCAATCCGGCCAGGTGCAGATCGAAGCTGGCTAATAGCGTATAGCATAACGCACCGGTGACCATTGAGCTAAGAGCGCCCTGCGCGTTGGCGCGTTCCCAGTACAGGCCCAACACCAACGGCCAGAGGAATACGGCCTCCAGCCCGCCGAACGCCAGCAGGTTCAGCCAGATGATCATTTCTGGCGGACGCCAGGCGGCCAGCAGCACCAACAGGCCGAGGATCAGCGTAGTCAGGCTGGAGAAGCGTTTGATCATCTTCTCATTGTTCATCTGCAGCGGACGTACGCCCAGATAGAGGTCTTTGATGATAGTGGCAGAGGATTGCAGCAGCTGCGCATTGATGGTCGACATGATCGCCGCCATCGGTGCGGCCAGGAAAATCCCTGCGGCGTAAGGGGGCAGCACGGTGATCATCAACGTCGGGATCACCTGATCGGGGATCTTCAGATCCGGCAGCACCGCCCGGCCCAGGGCGCCAGCCAGATGCATACCAAACATCAGAATGGCCACCACAATGGTGCCGAGGATAATGCCACGGTGCACGGCTTTGCTGTCTTTATACGAGATACAGCGCACGGCGGTGTGCGGCAGGCCAATCACGCCAAAGCACACCAGGATCCAGAACGAAGCCATAAACGGCAGGCTGAGGATCTGATCGCCGCCTTGCGGTGAGACCAACGCCGGATCGATCTGTTGCAGCTTATCAACTGCGCTGTGCAAGCCGCCCGCCGCGTGGATCACCGCAACCAGCAGCAATATCGTGCCCAGTAGCATGACCAGCCCTTGCATGGCATCGTTCAGCACGCTGGCACGGAAGCCGCCAAACGCGGTGTACAGCGCAATGCTGATACCAAATATCAGCAGGCCGGTGTCGTAAGGAATGCCCGCCGCAGTCTCGAGCAGGCGGGCACCGCCGATAAACTGGACCGTCATCGCCCCAAGGAAGGCGACCAACAGACTTAGACTAGCTAGCCACACCAGCAAACGGCTCTTATAGCGAGCGAACAGCATGTCGTTAAGGGTGATGGCGTTGTAGCGCCGTGCCAGAATGGCAAACTTTTTCCCCAGCACGCCAAGTGAAAGCCATACGGCGGGCAGTTGGATCATCGCCAGCAGCACCCAGCCAAGGCCGTACTTATAGGCGGCACCAGGCCCACCGATAAACGAACTGGCGCTGATATAGGTGGCGGTCAGCGTCATGGCCAGCACAAAGCCGCCCATCGAACGGTTGCCGAGGAAATATTCACTCAGGAAGTTACCGCTCTGGCGACGGGTATAGGCATACACCGACAGGCCAAACACCAGCAACAGATAGGCAATCAGCGGCAGAATGACCTCAGTTTGCATCGCTATCCTCCAGGGGGATATCGCGGAAGATGCCGCGTACCATCAGCCAGCACAGGCCAATAAACAGCAGCGGTACCAGCAGGCAGGCCATTTCGAACCAGTGCGGCAGCCCGGTGATCCCGGCGTTGCTGTCTGGCAGATAGGCCGCCAGCGACCAGGCCAGCAGGTAAAGCAGCGTCAGGCCCAGTGCCCAGCGTGCTTCGCGGTTAGCTTGAACAAAGCGTTGTTCCATCCGTGCCTCCAAGGGGTTTACGGTGATGGATTGGCAAAGGAGGGGATTTTACGACAAGGGACGGTTTTGCCAAGCCGTTATGTTGCCATGTGGATAAAAAAACCGGCCAGGATTGGCCGGTTTTTATGCTGTCTACGCAATAAAAGGTGCGATCTGCGCCAGGTTTCCATTGGCCCCTTACTTCACGGGTAACGTGACATCGCTCTGTTTAAAACCATAACGGCTCAGCGGAGTGATGCTCACGGAGGTGACCTTACCTGATACGGTCAGTTTCTTTTCTTCACCCGCCATCAGGTAGTAATTATCCAATGCTGCGATTTGCTTTGATGGCAACAGGGTTAGCTGAGGGGATAAACGCACCACATGCAAGCCGGTATTCTTTACCATCAGGGTCGTCCCGGTTTGAGTCAGTTGCAGATCTTCCCAAGGGGTTTTGCTCACCGCCACCGCTTTCGGCTGCACAATCAGCCCAATACTCTGGCGTACCGGTATACGCGCACTGTTATCCACCGCCTGGCCTACCCCTTCAAAGGACGCCTTCAGCATCACTTCATGGGGTAACACCGTCCCCTGCTTCAGCACAAAATTCACCTGTTGGCTCTGGCCAGCCTCAATCCGGGCAATCGGCGGTGAAACCAGGACCAACTTGCCAAACGCCTTGCCATCCAGGTCTTCAACCTTGGTCGCCAGCAAAATTGGCTCAGAGGTCGTATTCTTGATACTGAAATTTGTCCGCCCGGTACTTTCCTCCAACACTATCCCCATACTTTCTAACTGGAAAGAGGCTAGGGCAGAGGGCATTCCCACCGCAATCAGTAATATAGTGCCGATAATTCGACTAAAGAACCACATTCTCTTGTTCATGTTTTATCCTATCTGATGACTCTTGATTATTGTGTGCAACAACGGTCTAACGGCAGACAGCGTCTCGTTCCTCATACAATACCGACGGGTCAAATTCCGTCGGTACGTCATAACTCACCTGACATTCATTCCTATTGACGCGACGCACGCGCAATGATTTGCCAATATCTTCATTGATTAGCATAAGGTTGCCTTCACCAATCAGGGTGCCCAACAGTTGCCCTTTCTCATCATGCACAGATGCCCCTGTGGGCAATATGTTCCCCTGCTCATCGCGGAGAGTCAGTAATAACTGGTGGACCTCGGTGACTCTAAATTGCCTTTTCGCCACGGTACCGCGCGCCAGTTCCAGCTCCAGAGCCGTACTGTCCAGGCGTAGGTTTAACGGTAATGACAAGGTATCTATTTGCGCTTTTAACGGCATATAGGGGGTGGCCGAGGGCAGTAACACATCACCGGCAAAATCGGTGATGCCATCACCTGCGCCTGTCACCCTGGTGCCAGACTGTCCTGGCACGCTGACGACCACCAAGGTATCGCCCACACGTTGAGGTGATGTCACCCAGGTACCGTTGGCCACGCCCATCGAACCCGAAGAGATCAAAGACTGCGAGAAAGTCCCCTGACTGGAACGCGATGCCCCCAACGACAAACGGGTGTAGGCGGTATTTCCACTCAGGTTGCCACTGGTCTGATACTCGCCGCTACTATCCCGGGCGATGTCCAGAGTTCCACTTAATTGTTCCCCGACAGCGCCCTGCCAGCTGCTTCCCAGCGTCATTTGATTGTTCCTGCGCAGTTGCAGACGGCTATTAACACTCCCTCCACCGAACGGTAAATTCACCCCGGCATAAACGACAGCGCGATCGTGAGGCGAGGATTGCACACTCAGGTTCAACATCGCCGTCCCCAGCCTTTTGTTGTAGGCCAGCGTTTGCATCCAGCCTGGCGTATTGTCGTGGTAATACCGTTCATGGGATAAACTGTAGGTAAACGCTCCCCATGCCTGGGTATTCCAGGACAAAGCCAGCCCCCCGGTATAATGCAAGCGTGAGCCCGAATACTCTTCGGGCCTGCCCACAGGCTGACGCAATGATTCATCCGCATCCCGGAATCCCAGGGTGCGATACTGTGAAGTCAGGGATAACGACAGGTTCTGGCTCACGGCCACCTGTCCCTGTGCATCTAGTTGCATACCCTGTTGGCGCCCCCGGCTGTACACCACGTTACCGGATAACCAATTACCCAGTTCATCCCCAAGGCCCGCCTGCCAAGCCAGCCGTTGGTATTTGGCCGAGGCCAGCCCCCCCACGCCCATCTGCCGGGAGCCACTTAAACTGAACTGTTTCTCTCCCATCAACAACGCTGGCGGAGAAGCGGAGTCTTGCTGCCCCCCCTGGATACGGTAGCGTCCCACAGCGAACTGATAGCCGCCTTGCCGATCTTGCCCACCGCCGAAGCTCGGAGTCACGGTAAAACGCTGTTGATACCCCTCGGCATCGGTCACAGTGACCTGTGTTTCTACCCCTGCGCTAGCCTGACCCAGGTTGTCCAGCGTAAAAGGGCCCGCAGGCAGCAACGTGCGATACATCACCTGTCCACGTTGTTTAACTTCCACCGTCGCCTGGCTTGATACTGTGCCTTGTAGGGGGACTAACAAGGTTGCATGAGAAAGTTGGAAACGTTCGCTGGAGAGTTGCAAACCGGTGATAGGCACCCCGCCACTCAATGCGCCACCGGCGCTGAACTCCCCGACCTGCGCAAATGCCCCCCAGTTTGGAAAATCCCGCGTCGCCGAGGTCTCATACACATCCAGCTGGCTCCCGAACTCACTCTTGCTGTAGCTGGAACGATTACGGACCACCCAGTTGCTGATATTCAGGCCTGGCTCCAACATGGCTTGCCACGATTGCTGGTTGCCATAACTGCCCTGTGTGCGGTTACCGTACAGATCATAATTCAGCATGACGGCATAACCCCCACGCTGCTCACTGCGCAGCTTGTCCGGATCAAATGCCTCTTCCGGTAAAGTGATCTCTACACGGAAGGTGCCGGGAAACACTCGGACCTGGGCCTGTGGCCAGCGTGATCCAATACGTTCACAGTTCCCAAGAGGTGATGTCAGGTGCAAACGCAGCGTTTCGGCTAAATGTGCATCCAGGCACAGCTCTCCCTCTTGACCAAAACGGACCTCTTCCTGATAGCGTTGTGCAGCATTCACCTCCAGCGTGACCCGCTGAACCCCTGGTAAAAACCGTGATGTCGAAAAAAACTCGGCGATATCCGCGTTATAGCCCAGTTGTTCAAGGGTTTTCACATCAAATCCAGCGGCCCCCGCACGCGCCATCAGCAGGGCCGACAACACCCATACCACCGATGTCTTTTGCCTCATGGGCAGATATGTTCCCTTGATTTTCCGACCTGCGTCGACATAAACAGAGGGGGAAATATCCCCCTCTCAATTAACCTAAAACATGGCCTGTCGAAATTTATAGCCCGAAGCCAAACTCCAAGGTGGCAGAACCGTCCAGGCTTACATCTTCACTAATGCCACCCTGCATCTCGCTCTTTTTTGCCAAGAACGCTTTTGAAGTTAGAGGAAGCTCAAATTGTTTCCCGATAGCCAGCTCCGTAGGATTGCCCATAGCCCTCCAACCAAGGCGTTGACCACTATGCTCAAGCGTCGAGGACATTGGCGCACCCGAGATCGTTCCGTTTGGCGACACCACAATTATTGCGGCTGGTTGCCCATCAACAAAACCAGCCCCCGTATTTAGGGTGTAATAGCCCAGTTTCCCGCTACCGTTTACATTACCAAGGCCAAAATATTTGCTCCCAGCCATACTGGCTGTGCCTAACCGATTATCTGTTAGTTTGAATGTCAATGGAGTAGGAGCACTACACTGCACTTTTACCGTATCGTTTAAATCATTTCCCAACGAGGTCGGTTGCTTATCATTGATTAGCGTTTGGTTGATCTTGCCATAATCAAACACGCCATTTTTATTCAGCGTCACGTCACATGTTGGCGTAATCAATTCGCCAGTCACTTTGATCTCAGCGCTTGGGGCCGCTAGCGTCGCAGCAGAAAGCAGTAGCGATGAAAGGGCTGTTATTTTCAGCACGCTTTTTTTCATCAATAAGTATCCTTATGTATATCCTTCCCTTAATAATCAGGAAGCGTATTTATCCGTAGTAGAGATCAGAGACCGTAGCTAAAGTTCAGCGTGGCTGAGCCATCCAGTTTGACATTATCCGAAATCGGGCCACCCATAACGCTTGACGACGCCAGTACGGGCTCCATACTCATAAGAGCCATGAAATGCTTACCACTAGCCTGAACATTTCCCGATTTTGCCCAACCGGTTACTTTGTTTTTATCAATATAGGTCTCTGATGTTGCAGAAAATGAAGAGCTACCTTTATTGGCGCTATAAAGAGATGTGGCGGTACTATCAACTACAGCACTTTTCAATTTCATTTTGTAATAGCCTAATTTCCCGTCGCCGTTCACATTCCCGAGACCGAAACTGGTACTTGCGGTTGAACTGGACGTACTTGCACGATTATCAACGACGGTGAAGCTCAAGAAGGTGTCAGCTTCACAGATAACATTTAGATTATTACTCATTGTTTTCAAAGAGGTATCCTTGTTAGGACTAATCAATGAATTGGAGATTTTTCCCAAATCATAAACGCCATCATTAGCGATTGAAACCTGGCAAGAAGGTACGGCCATCTGCCCTTTCACTTTTAATTCTGGCGACATATTTGCCGCCATCGCTGTCCCCATGCTCATCATTACAACGGAAATGATCGCACCAGAAATCATTGTTTTTTTCATAAAAATATCCATATAGTTCATTAAATTATATTCGCCGCCCACCATCGGGCATAGGCAAGACCAGAGAGTGATAATCCCTCTCTATACTTTATTACCGACCAGGTTTCCCCTACAGCAATGAGTATAAAAGCGCACCTCCTCTATATAAAGAGAAATAAATGGAGGGCGTTCTTATATATCAAGGATGAAATTCAACGTCACAGAGCCTAAATAGAATGTGTTCTTATATACCAAAGATAAAATCTAACGTCACAGAACCATCCAGTGACACGGCTTCCGTCACGGCGCCTTGAGGAATTGTCAACCGTGGGGAAACCGTGATATCCAGGGAGAAGACTCTTCCCGCCCGCATCACGTTTTCCGGCATCAACCAACGAGTACGCATACCGGGGATAAGTGGCATAACACCGCTCCGCGATTGGGCTTGCCCGGCAGTTTGTGACATGGCTACTGCTCGGTCAATCTGAGCGTTACTCACCCCTAATCTGTAATTACCCAGCGTATGAACACCATTTCCCCCAAGGCTAAAATATGGCGTACTTATGCCATTGGCAGCCCTGTTTCGGTTATCCTGCGGAATAACTTCCAGATACGTCGCGTTGTCACACTTCACCCGCCAAGATTGGGTCATATCAGGCAAGCTGACTGGGTTATCGGATCCGGTTGGCAGTTTTATTTTCCCAAAATCATACACTCCATTATTAGGTGCAATAATTTCACAACGAGATGAGGCTATTTCTCCGGTTACTTTTACATCACTTGATGGCACGCCAGCCAATGCATTCACCGATGATAAACCTATTACTCCGACCATCCATTTGAGTTTTTTTATATTCAGGAAGTGACCTCCATTTATATATCCCAATCCCATAAAAGCATTAACTTTAAAATCTGAACGACTTCATTTAACAGACGATAAACAGTCTAAACAAAGTAATAAAAAATGGAAATGTTTTTAATATTGGAGGATTCTCAAAAAAAAAGGGAAAAAATGCCACCAAAAATAGAGTGTAAAGTTACATCAATAATATAAATAAAGAATTTTATTCTAAAAAATAAATAAAATATAGATATTTAAACTTTTTATTAAATTAAAAATAGATTTATATCTTTGATTTGGCATGGAGGAATGGAATACAAAAGTTAGGATCATCAAAATACCACTTCGAAGATTCTGGTACCTTGTCGGTCAGACCCATATGCAGGCACTAGCGATAGGTGAGATTAACCTGGATTCTCTTGGCCAGACGGCATTGATTGGGAATGTCAAAGCGATAGCCCAGCAGATTTTAATCAGGCGAACAGGTTCAATAGCGGGGTTGCCACTGTCAGGGGGAAGGGGTCTTTGAGTATGGTAGGTAGTTCATTTTTTTGCACTGACCTAATGAGATCAAAGTCCTGGCGTCGCCGCCAGGACTTTGTCATCAATCTGACACCGTATAGAGGGTTATGCGGTGCTTTTTGTTATCAGGTTTCCTGCAGACCCAGCTTCTTCTCCAGATAGTGGATATTGGTGCCACCATGCTGGAAGTTTTCGTCGGTCATGATCTTTTGCTGCAGTTCAACGTTGGTTTTGATGCCATCGATGATCAGCTCAGCCAGGGCGTTCTTCATGCGGGCAATCGCCACGTCACGGTTTTCACCGTAGGTGATCAGCTTGCCAATCATGGAGTCATAGTACGGCGGCACGGTATAGCCAGCGTAGATATGAGATTCCCAACGCACGCCGAAACCACCAGGAGCGTGGAAGCGGGTGATCTTGCCTGGGCTTGGCAGGAAGGTGTTCGGGTCTTCGGCGTTGATACGGCATTCCACCGCATGGCCTTGTACCTTCACTTCATCCTGTTTGATCGACAGCGGCTGACCGGCAGCGATACGCAGCTGCTCTTTGATCAGATCCACGCCGGTGATCATTTCGGTAACCGGGTGTTCCACCTGGATACGGGTGTTCATTTCAATGAAATAGAACTCGCCGTTCTCATACAGGAACTCAAAGGTACCCGCACCACGGTAGCCGATTTCCACACAGGCTTTTGAACAGCGTTCGCCAATGTAGCGGCGCAGCTCTGGGGTGATCCCCGGCGCTGGTGCCTCTTCGACCACTTTCTGGTGGCGGCGCTGCATGGAGCAGTCACGCTCAGCCAGATAGATGGCGTTGCCCTGGCCATCTGCCAACACCTGAATTTCGATGTGGCGTGGGTTTTCCAGGTACTTCTCCATATACACCATGTCGTTGTTGAAAGCCGCTTTGGCTTCCGCTTTGGTCATGGAGATGGATTGTTCGAGATCTTTGTCGCCGCGCACAACGCGCATGCCGCGACCGCCGCCGCCGCCGGAAGCCTTGATGATCACCGGATAACCGATGCGCTTGGCGAAGGCACGGTTTTTGTCCATGTCATCGGTCAGCGGGCCGTCGGAGCCAGGTACGCAAGGTACGCCAGCTTTTTTCATCGCGTTGATGGCCGAAACCTTGTCGCCCATCAGGCGAATGGTTTCGGCGCGTGGACCGATGAAGATAAAGCCGGAGCGCTCGACCTGTTCGGCAAAGTCGGCGTTCTCGGACAGGAAGCCATAGCCCGGGTGGATCGCCACGGCGCCGGTAATTTCGGCGGCGGAGATAATGGCCGGGATGTTCAGATAGCTTTTAACCGACGGTGCAGGGCCGATACAAACGGTCTCGTCCGCCAGCAGAACGTGTTTCAGATCGCGGTCGGCGCTTGAGTGAACGGCAACGGTTTTGATGCCCAGTTCTTTACAAGCGCGCAGGATACGCAGCGCGATCTCGCCACGGTTGGCGATAACAATTTTATCTAGCATGGTGCGCCTCGTTATTCGATGACGACCAGTGGCTCGTCAAATTCAACCGGTTGGCCGTTTTCTACCAGGATCGCTTTAACCACACCGGATTTGTCCGCTTCAATCTGGTTCATCATTTTCATGGCTTCAACGATGCACAGAGTATCACCGGCGTTCACTTTCTGGCCCACTTCCACGAAGGCTTTCGCGTCCGGGCTTGGGGTGCGGTAGAAGGTCCCTACCATTGGTGAACGAACGATATGGCCACTCATGGCCGCTGGTGCTGCTGGGGTTTCTGCGCCAGCAGGGGCAACGGCGGCGGCCAGAGCAGGTTGCTGCTGAGCTGGCGTTGCGTACTGTTGCATCATTGGGTAAGCCTGCACCGGTGCGGCACGGCTGATGCGAACCGACTCTTCGCCTTCAGAGATTTCCAGTTCAGAAATGCCTGATTCTTCAACCAGTTCGATCAGTTTCTTGATTTTACGAATATCCATGAGTGTGATTCCGTACTCTTTTTGTGTAGCAATTAGTGGGTTTTTGACAAACGGCGAACCGCTGCCTGTAAAGCAAATGTGTAGCCATCCGCGCCGAGGCCACAGATCACGCCTACCGCGATATCTGACAGATATGAGTGATGGCGGAAAGGCTCACGAGCGTACACGTTGGACAGGTGGATCTCGATAAACGGGATCTGCACTGCCAACAGTGCATCGCGCAGCGCCACGCTGGTGTGCGTGAATGCAGCAGCGTTAATCAGGATAAAATCCGTATTGCCGCGTGCCTGATGAATGCGATCGATGAGCGCATGCTCGGCGTTGGACTGCAGATGGCTCAGGGTAATATCTAGCGCGAGCGCCTGGTTTTCCAATCCGTTAACAATCTCTGCCAGCGTAGCGCTGCCGTACTTTTCCGGCTCACGTGTCCCCAGCAGATTTAGATTGGGGCCGTTCAGAAGCAAAATGTGAAACTTATCCGCCATTGTGCAGGTATCTCCGGCAATAAAACCATCATCGTAGAAAATAACCCGATGTCACCGATTTGTCACCTGTTACACGCAGATTTTACAGCTGCGACAGGAACAAGGTCGGGCATTATAACGATATCGTGGCAATTCGCAGCTAAATACTGGTCTTATCAGCGAAGATATTCAACCCTAAATCAGCAAACACCAAGTGCCGCTATTGGATTATGAGGGGTAGAACACAGAAAATTTCCGCGCCCCTGTAAGGGGGTTTTACCGTCAATCTTGCCGGTTTTAGCGCGGTTAGCGCCACCACGAGCGGAATTTTTTGTAACGCAGAGCTAACAGCAGCAGCGCCAGCGACGCGTAAATAAAAGGCTGCGGTGATAACGTTTTTACCGACCATAAATAATGGATCGGTGCCAGGATCGCCACCAGATAGACGAAGTTATGCAACTTCTGCCAGTTGGCCCCCAATTTGCGCTGCGCCCATAGGGTTGAGGTGGCCGCCAGAGCCAGCAAGATCAACCAGCAGAGGATACCTAGCGTCAGATAAGGGCGGGTCAGCAGCTCGCGCCCCAGCAGGCCAATGTTGCTCAACCCCAGTTCCAGCGTCGAGTAGCTTACCAGATGCAGGCTTCCCCAGGCAAAACACCACAAACCCAGCAGGCGTCGGCAACGGATCAGCAACGGCTGGCGCGCATAGCGGGCCAATGGAGTGACAAGCAGGGTGGCCAGCAGCAATTTCAGCGTCATCCTGCCGGTAAAATGCTGGATATCCTTCGCCGGATCGGCGCTGAACCAGCCCTGATCGACTGACAACAGTAGCCAGAGAAAGGGCAGGAACGCCGCCAGGTAGATGGCTACTTTTAGCCAGGTGATCTGCTTGGGGGTTAAGCGCACTCAGAAGTTCTCCCGTAAATCGAGGCCGTGATACAGCGAGGCCACCTGCTCGGCATAACCGTTGAACAGCAGCGTCGGTTGCCGTTTCACATCCAAAATGCCGCCGGATCCGATGAAGCGTTCGGTAGCCTGCGACCAGCGAGGATGATCGACATGGGGATTCACGTTGGCGTAAAAACCATATTCGTTGGGCGCAGACAGATTCCAGGTGGTTGGCGGTTGTTCTCGAGTCAGGGTGATCTGTACGATGGACTTGATGCCTTTGAAGCCGTACTTCCATGGGGTGATCAGGCGCAGTGGCGCACCGTTTTGCGGTGGCAGCATCTTGCCATACACGCCCACGGTCAACAGGGCCAGTGGATGCATGGCTTCATCAAGGCGCAAACCTTCGACATAGGGATACTTGAGGCCACCACCAATAAAGCGATCTTTCTGGCCGGGCATCTGTTCTGGATCGTACAGCGTTTGAAAGGCCACGTAGCGTGCGTTGCTGTTGGGCTCGACCAGCTTAAGCAGTTTGCCCAGTTCAAAGCCGATCCACGGCACTACCATCGACCAGGCTTCGACGCAGCGCATGCGATAAATACGTTGCTCCAGCGGGAATCGCTTGAGTAAATCGTCGATATCCAGCGTCATTGGCTTACCGACTTCGCCGTCGATTTTTACCTGCCAGTCCGCTGTTTTCAGGGAGCCCGCGTTGGCGGCAGGATCGGCCTTGTCCAGACCAAATTCGTAAAAGTTATTGTAACCCGAGACTTTCTCTTCAGGCGTCAGCGGCAGATTGGCTTGCCAGATTTCGGGTTTGCTGAAGTCCAGCGCTTTACCCGGCGGGGCTGGAGGCCGATCGTTACCTTTGAACCATGACAGCAAGTCGGCCTGTGCCTGGATGGGCAAAGCCAGCGAGGCGGCCGTGATCCCTAGCGCCTGGAGTACTTTGCGCCGCTGATAGAACACGCTTTCCGGCGTGACATCGGCTTCGGTCAGTTTTCGCTGTTGTTTCATTTTTTTCTCCGCAAGTGATGCTGTAAGCATGGCGTGAAAGCCAACTTTCTGCGAGAGGATGGATGTAAAGAGAGGTAAACGAGAGGTAATTTGTTGTGGGGGATAAGCAGGCGCCGCAGGCGACGCCCCACAGATTATGAACGGATTTTTACCAGGGTGCGGCCAGTGATCTGATTGTCCATCAGCGCAGTGGCCGCGGCGGGCACGTCTTCCAGCTGAATTTCCTGCGTGGCTTGTTCATAGAAGCTTTCCGGTAAAATACCGGCCAGACGTTCCCAGGCGGTTTGGCGACGATGCAGCGGCGTCAACACTGAATCAACGCCTTGCAGACGCACGTTACGCAAAATAAACGGCATCACGGTAGTCGGCAACTGGTAGCCTCCCGCCAGGCCGCAGGCGGCAACGGTGCCGTTGTAATTCATCTGCGCCAGCACGCGAGCCAGCAATTTGTCGCCGACGGTGTCGATGGCGCCGGCCCACAGCTGTTTCTCCAGCGGACGCGGCGTTTCAATATACTCGCTACGGGGCAGGACGGTTTTGGCACCGAGGGATTTCAGATAGTCGGTATTGCTGTCGCGCCCGCTGATGGCGGTGACGCTATAGCCTAATGCGGACAGTAGGGCGACCGCCGTGCTACCCACGCCGCCGCTGGCTCCGGTGACCAGTATGTCGCCGTCCTCCGGTTTCACTCCGCCTTCTTCCAGTGCCATCACGCACAGCATGGCGGTAAAACCGGCGGTACCGAGGATCATCGCTTTGCGTTCACACAGCCCTTTTGGCAGCGGTACCAGCCATTCTCCACTAACGCGGGCCTGTTCGCCCAACCCGCCCCAGTGATTTTCGCCAACGCCCCAGCCGGTGAGCACTACGCTCTGGCCTGGTTTAAACCGCGGGTCTTTGCTGCTGTGCACCTGGCCGGCAAAATCGATACCAGGCACCATTGGAAAGTGACGAATGATTTTCCCCGTGCCGGTGATCGCCAGGGCATCCTTATAGTTGAGGCTGGACCAGTTGACATCGACCGTCACATCCCCTTCTGGCAACCGTTCGCTATCAATATTCTTGACTTTTGCCAGGGTTTTTTCGCCAACTTGTTCCAACAATAATACACGCATGTCATTGTTCCTCATTTTTCATATATTATATGAATGTATGATTCAGTATTGTCTGACTATATGCATAATAAAAAAGCCTGTCCTGATAAAGGACAAAAAAATAGTGCTTAATGGTTTTCTTCGTCGGCCAGGCTTGATAGCTTTGTAAAGCTAACCTGATGCTTGGCAAAGAAATTGAATTTGCTTCATGATTTTTAATATCAGGGTATTGCGTTGTTTTCAATCGAGCAGGAACGGGGCCTTGGCACATCAAAAGGTGACTCTTCATTTTATCATCGCGCAGAAGGCACAGGGATGAGATTTACAACCAAACTCTCTGCTTTAATCACCCTGCTCGTCGCATTGGCTATGTTCTTGATGCTGATGGGGTGTTCATACAGTTTCTTTTACGTGACTCAGGAGCGCCTCGAGCGCCGTTTTGAAGCCCTGGCCACCTCCATCGATCAGGCAATGCTGCTCCAACCTCTGCAGACTCAGGATAACTGGCTGCCCTTGGTGATGCGGCCGCTAGGCATCGTGGCGATTCATGTCGATACCGAAACCAGCAATCTTTTCTCCTACAGCCTGCCGACCATCAAAGCCCCCTGGGCATCGCTGACTGGCTATCGCCAAACCTCGTTAACCATGATGCATCACCCGGGCACCCGGGTAAATGTCACCTACCTCGATCCGTTCGCCAGCGATGTGCGTTCATTGCAGTCCACGGCAGCGGTAACGCTGTCGATCGTCATCATGGTGGTGATCCTGCTGTTCAGCTTACGCTGGCTGCGCGAACAGGCGGTAGGTGAAGATCGTCTGGAGCGCCGGGCGCGGCGCATTCTCAACGGCGAGCGTGAACAGGTGCTGAAGGGCGACGTTCGTGAATGGCCTGCCAGCGTCAGCGGTGCGTTGGATTGCCTGCTGGCCGATCTGGCCGAAGCGCGTGAGGAGCGCAGCCGGGTCGATACCTTGATCCGTGCTTTTGCCGCTCAGGATGCCAAAACCGGCCTTAATAACCGCCTGTTCTTTGATAACCAGCTCACTACTCAGTTGGAGGATGTCGGATCACATGGCATCGTCATGATGGTGCGTCTGCCGGATTTCGATACCCTACGTGAAATTCACGGCAACGCGGCGGTGCAGGAGCTGATGTATTCGTTGGTCAACCTGCTGTCCACCTTTGTCATGCGTTACCCTGCCGCCTTACTGGCTCGTTATTTCCACAGTGATTTTACCGTTCTGTTGCCACACCGTACGCTGAAAGAAGCGGACGGCATCGCGGCGCAACTGGTCAACGCGATCGACTCCTTGCCCTCAACGGCGCTGATTGACCGTGAGGCGTTCCTGCATATCGGTATTGTTGCCTACCGGAGCGGGCAGACCACGGAAGAAATCATCGATTACGCCGAACAGGCGACCCGCCATGCCGTGCTGCAAGGCGAAAACGGCTGGTACGTTTATGATAGCGATGTGCCAGAGAAAGGGCGCGGCAGCGTTAAATGGCGCACGCTGCTCGAACAGGTGCTGGCGCGTGGCGGCCCTCGTTTATATCAAAAACCGGCGGTGACGGTGGAAGGCGATGTGCATCACCGCGAAATCATGAGCCGGATTTATGATGGCGCACAGGAACTGTTGCCTGCCGAGTATATGCCGCTGGTCAATCAGCTTGGGTTGGCGGAAAGCTATGACCGCCAGCAGATGAATCGGATTATTCCTTTATTGGCACTGTGGCCGGAAGAGACGCTGGCATTTCCACTATGCGTTGATTCATTATTGCAGCGCAGTTTTCAACGTTGGCTGCGCGATACCCTGTTACAGTGTGAAAAAAGTCACCGCAGGCGAATTCTGATTGAACTTGCAGAGGCAGATGTGTGTCAACATATCGACCGTTTGCGTCCGGTGCTGCGATTGCTGACCGGATTGGGCTGTCGTCTGGCGGTTTCTCAGGCCGGGTTGACGGTGGTTAGTACCTCTTATATCAAGTCGTTACCGGTGGAGATCGTCAAGCTTCACCCAGGGTTGGTGCGGAGTATTGATCGGCGGGATGAGAATCAGTTGTTTGTTCAGAGCCTGACCGGTGCCTGTGAAGGCACTCAAGCGAAGGTTTTTGCCGCCAGCGTGCGTACGCGCAACGAATGGCAGACGCTGAAAGAGCGCGGGATCCTCGGTGGGCAGGGGGACTTTTTCGCCTCGCCAGAGCCGATTGACATAGCTCGCAAAAAATATTCGCGTCGATATCGTGTTTAACCTGATGACCGGGCAAAAATTAACGTAGAATGGCCCGTCTTTTCCTGTGGGCGTCAGTAGGTGCTTACCACCGGTGACAATCAGGAAAAATGTTAGATTTTATGAGCTGTGTTACGCCGTTTGGTACGTTGACTTGGTGGCTAGCTGAGCCTTTGTTGAGGGATATCAGGCCCCATTCGCTTTCCGTGCATTCGGTCACAAATAACGCAGACTATTTTTCACCGAAGTAGGACGTTTTTGCGCCTTGTCGCTGCTTCGTGTGGTTGGTAAAGTAGGCGGATTTTATTTTCCGCCCCCAGCTTGCAGGATTATCCTTTCGTTATGTTTAAGAAATTTCGTGGCATGTTTTCTAATGACTTGTCCATCGACTTGGGTACCGCCAATACCCTGATTTATGTTAAAGGACAAGGCATTGTACTGAATGAACCGTCGGTGGTTGCCATTCGCCAGGATCGTGCTGGCTCGCCCAAGAGCGTTGCGGCCGTAGGTCATGACGCCAAGCAGATGCTGGGGCGTACGCCTGGCAATATAGCGGCTATTCGCCCAATGAAAGACGGCGTCATTGCCGACTTCTTTGTCACCGAAAAAATGCTACAGCATTTCATCAAGCAGGTTCACAGTAACAGCTTTATGCGCCCAAGCCCGCGCGTACTGGTTTGCGTACCTGTTGGTGCCACCCAGGTTGAACGCCGTGCGATCCGTGAGTCCGCTCAGGGTGCAGGCGCGCGTGAAGTCTTCCTGATTGAAGAACCTATGGCTGCGGCTATCGGTGCGGGTCTGCCAGTATCGGAAGCTACCGGCTCCATGGTGGTTGATATCGGTGGTGGTACCACTGAAGTGGCGGTGATCTCGCTTAACGGCGTGGTGTACTCCTCTTCCGTGCGTATCGGCGGTGACCGTTTTGACGAAGCCATCATTAATTACGTGCGCCGTAACTACGGTTCACTGATCGGTGAAGCTACCGCAGAACGTATCAAGCACGGTATCGGTTCGGCCTATCCGGATGACGAAGTGCGTGAAATTGAAGTGCGTGGCCGAAACCTGGCCGAAGGCGTGCCGCGTGGGTTCACCATGAACTCCAACGAAATTCTCGAAGCTTTGCAGGAACCACTGACCGGTATCGTCAGCGCGGTCATGGTTGCGCTGGAACAGTGCCCGCCGGAACTGGCTTCCGACATCTCCGAACGCGGTATGGTGCTGACCGGTGGTGGCGCATTGCTGCGTAACCTGGATCGCCTGCTGATGGAAGAGACCGGTATCCCGGTGGTGGTGGCAGAAGATCCTCTCACCTGCGTGGCTCGCGGTGGTGGCAAGGCGTTGGAAATGATCGACATGCATGGCGGCGATTTGTTCAGCGAAGAATAGTGAGCAGCCCCAGAACGGAGGGAGCGTAGCGGATGACGGCATTAACCTGGCATCTGGTGCGTTCCCCTTTCTGTTGTCGAGGAACGTGCATAATTTATGAAGCCGATTTTTAGCAGGGGGCCTTCCCTGCAACTACGACTTTTCCTGGCAGTGATCGTGGCGATTGCGCTGATCGTTGCCGACAGCCGGCTCGGTACGTTCGTTAAAATACGAAACTACATGGATACCGCCGTCAGCCCTTTTTACTTCTTGGCTAATGGGCCGCGTAAAGTTTTGGACAGCGTATCGGAAACGCTGGCTACCCGCCAACAGCTAGAGCTGGAAAACCGTGCTCTGCGGCAGGAACTGTTACTCAAAAACAGCGATAATCTTCTTCTTGGCCAATTCAAACAGGAAAATGCCCGTTTGCGTGAGCTGCTAGGCTCGCCGTTGCGCCAGGACGAACACAAAATGGTCACGCAGGTGATCTCCACCGGTTCAGACCCCTATAGCGATCAGGTAGTGATTGATAAAGGGTCGGACAACGGGGTGTATGAAGGCCAGCCGGTTATCAGTGATAAAGGCGTGGTCGGGCAGGTGGTGGCGGTGGCTAAAATGACCAGCCGCGTCCTGCTGATCTGTGATGCTTCCCATGCGCTGCCGATCCAGGTATTGCGCAATGATATCCGGGTAATTGCCGCAGGCAGCGGCTGCACGGATGACCTGCAACTGGAACATCTGCCGGGCAATACCGATATCCGCGTCGGGGATGTGCTGGTCACCTCCGGGTTGGGGGGGCGCTTCCCGGAAGGGTATCCGGTAGCTGTGGTGTCCTCGGTAAAAGTGGATAACCAACGCGCCTATACCGTGATCCAGGCGCGGCCAACAGCGGGTCTGCAACGTCTGCGCTATCTGTTGTTACTGTGGGGCGCCGATCGCAACGGCACCATGCCGCTGCCGCCGGAGGAAGTTCATCGTGTCGCCAATGAACGCCTGATGCAGATGATGCCGCAGGTATTGCCACCGGCCGATGCCATGGGCCCACCGGCTCCGCTGCCAGCTCCCGCTACCGGTACCGTTCAGCCACCGGCGGGGGCAACCCGATGAATCGCTATCGCAGCAACGGGCGCTGGATTATCTGGTTGTCATTCCTGGTGGCACTCGTGCTGCAAATCATGCCGTGGCCGGAGCAAATCTACATGTTCCGGCCATCCTGGCTGCTGCTGATCCTGACTTACTGGGTGATGGCGTTACCCCATCGGGTTAACGTCGGTACCGGGTTTATCCTGGGGTTGATCATGGATCTGATCCTGGGTTCCACGCTCGGCGTACGTGCGCTGGCCATGGGTATCATTGCCTATCTCGTCGCGTTCAAATTCCAATTATTCCGCAATATGGCACTGTGGCAGCAAGCGCTGATCGTCGTGCTGCTATCATTGGCTATGGACGTGGTGGTGTTCTGGGCGGAGTTTTTAGTGATCAACGTCTCTTTCCGCCCCGAGGTGTTCTGGAGTAGTGTGGTCAACGGCGTGCTTTGGCCGTGGTTATTCCTGCTGATGCGCAAAATCCGCCGTCAGTTTGCCGTACAATGAGGTTATAACGATGTTTTCGCTCTACCTTGCTTCCGGTTCTCCCCGTCGTCATGAACTGCTGACTCTGCTCGGCGTACCGTTCGAAGTCATTCTGACGCATACTGAAGAGCAGCGGCAGGAAGGGGAAGCGGCGGAAAATTACGTTCGCCGTCTGGCGCAGGATAAGGCCAGGGCGGGTGTATCCCTGGCGCAACAGGATTGGCCCGTGTTGGGCGCAGATACTATCGTGGTGTTGAACGGCCAGGTGTTGGAAAAACCCCGGGATGAAGAGCATGCGGCGCAGATGCTGGCAGCCTTGTCCGGGAAACAGCATCAGGTAATGACCGCCGTGGCGATCGCCGATAAACAGGGCGTTTTATGCCAGTTGGTGGTCACCGACGTGACGTTCCGTAATCTGTCACCACAGGATATCTGCGACTATATCGCCACGGGCGAACCGATGGATAAAGCGGGCGCTTACGGAATTCAAGGCAAGGGTGGTTGTTTCGTCAGAACGATAACCGGAAGTTATCACGCGGTGATGGGGTTGCCGCTGGTCGAAACACATGAGCTGCTCAGTCATTTTGTCGCATTACGAGAGGTAAGAACCGGTTGATGCCACTACTGGATTTCCCGTCGCCGCCATAGCATGAGCGCAGGAAAGATAAGGGGCAGCGCTACACCGGCTCTGAGGAGAAAGCATGACAGCTGAGCTACTGGTAAATATCACGCCGTCGGAAACGCGGGTTGCCTATATTGACGGCGGCATTCTGCAAGAGATCCATATTGAGCGCGAAGCCAAGCGAGGCATTGTGGGCAATATCTACAAAGGGCGTGTCAGCCGCGTGTTACCCGGCATGCAGGCGGCCTTTGTCGATATTGGCCTGGATAAGGCGGCCTTCCTGCACGCCTCCGATATCATGCCGCACACCGAGTGTGTTGCCGGTGATGAACAAAAGAATTTCTCCGTGCGTGATATCGCCGAACTGGTGCGTCAGGGGCAGGATCTGATGGTCCAGGTGGTGAAAGATCCGCTTGGCACCAAGGGGGCACGCCTCACTACCGATATCACTCTACCTTCGCGCTACCTGGTCTTTATGCCGGGCGCTGCGCACGTGGGGGTTTCCCAACGTATTGAGAGCGAAGCCGAACGCGAGCGTCTTAAGCGCGCCGTGGCGGGATATTGCGACGATCTGGGTGGCTTTATCATCCGCACCGCGGCGGAAGGGATCGGCGAAGAAGAACTGGCGCAGGATGCCGCCTTCCTCAAGCGCTTGTGGACCAAGGTCATGGAGCGCAAAAAGCGTAACCAGACCAAGTACAAGCTGTATGGCGAACTGGCGTTGGCGCACCGTATCCTGCGTGACTTTGCCGGGGCGGCGCTGGATCGTATCCGCGTCGATTCACGTCTGACGCATGACCAACTGGTGGAATTTACCGGCGAGTACATCCCGGATATCACCAATAAGCTGGAGCTGTATACCGGTAGCCAGCCGATCTTCGATCTGTACGACGTCGAGAACGAGATCCAGCGTGCGCTGGAGCGCAAGGTTGAATTGAAGTCCGGCGGTTACCTGATCATCGATCAAACCGAAGCCATGACCACCGTGGATATCAATACCGGGGCCTTTGTCGGCCACCGCAATCTTGATGAAACCATCTTCAATACCAACATCGAAGCGACGCAGGCCATTGCCCGCCAGCTGCGGCTGCGCAATCTGGGGGGCATCATCATCATTGATTTCATCGATATGAACAATGATGAACATCGCCGCCGGGTATTGCACTCGTTGGAGCTGGCGCTGAGTAAAGATCGGGTAAAAACCACGATCAACGGTTTCTCTCAGCTAGGATTAGTGGAGATGACGCGTAAACGCACGCGTGAAAGTATTGAGCATGTGCTGTGTAACGACTGCCCGACCTGCCAAGGGCGCGGAACGGTGAAAACGGTGGAAACCGTCTGCTATGAGATTATGCGTGAGATCGTGCGCGTGCATCATGCTTACGATTCCGATCGTTTTCTGGTCTATGCATCTGCGGCCGTGGGTGAAGCGCTGAAAAGTGAAGAGTCACACGCGCTGGCGGAAGTGGAAATCTTCGTTGGCAAACAGGTCAAGGTGCAGATCGAACCTTTATACAGCCAGGAACAGTTTGACGTGGTGATGATGTAATACCCCTCACCCCAACCCTCTCCCATAGGGAGAGGGAGCTGTCAGTTGGTGGTAAAGAAGTCATCTCAGCAACCGCGATCGTCCCCTTATCCAAGGTGGATCAGTCGGTGCTCATCAAGGATCACAACCCTCTCCCATAGGGAGCGGGAGCTGTCAGTCCCTGATCTTTGGAGGTAAAGAAGTCATCTCAGCAACCGTGACAGTCCCCTCATCCAAGGTGAATCAGCCGGTGCTCATGAAGGATCACAATACTTTCAGCCCAACTCGATCGGTCCCCTCTCCTTTTGGGAGAGGGTTAGGGTGAGGGGAACAAGGTTATATTTTTGATCATTAAGGAGAAATGCGTGAGGCGACTGCCCGGGATCCTGTTAGCCACAGGCGCCAGTTTGATTGTTGTTGTGGCGTTGCTGATCAGCGGGTTGCGTCTGGTGCTGCCTGAGCTTAACCACTATCGTCCGCTATTGCTGGAGAAGGTGCAGGCGATCGCTGGGGTGCCCGTCGAGGCCGACTTTGTCCAGGGTAGTTGGGAAACCTTTGGCCCAACGCTGGAAGCCCGCAACATCCGTTTGGCCCTGCCAACAAGCAAGATCCAGATCGAGCGCGTCACGCTGGCGCTGGACGTGTGGCAATCCCTGCTGCATTGGCGCTGGCAGTTCCGCGATCTCACCTTTTATCAACTGCAGCTCGATCTTGATGCGACGCTCGGGGGGGAAGGCAGCAATGGCAATGGCCTTACTCCGAACGGGGTCAGCGATCTGTTCCTGTATCAATTGGATCACTTTGATCTGCGCAACAGCCGTCTCTCGTTCCTGACCCCATCCGGTTCCCGTGCTGAATTCCACATCCCGCAAATGACCTGGCTCAACAGCTATAACCGCCATCGCGCGGAAGGTCAGATCAGCCTGAGCAGCCTGAATGGCCAGCACGGTGCGGCACAGTTACGCCTGGATCTGCGGGATGAGCAGGGGTTACTCAATACCGGCACCATCTATATGCAGGCCGATGATATTGACATGAAGCCCTGGTTCAGCCGTTGGCTGCAAACCAATACCGGCCTGGAAAGCGCCGATTTCAGCCTGGCCGCCTGGCTCAATATCAAAAATGGCGAAATCTACAGCGGTAATGCCTTACTTAATAAAGGCACCGCCAACTGGTCGGTGGGCGGCGACCAACACTGGCTGGATGTTGATAATCTGGCGCTGGCTCTGAGCCGTCAGGGGAACGGCTGGCAGGTGCATGTGCCTGCCCTTAACCTGAAAACCGATGGCCAAGCCTGGGCACCAGGCACCCTTACTGCGCTGTGGTTGCCGGAAAATACCCAATTTATCGGGCCAAACCAGAATGAGGAACTCCGTATCCGTGCCACCGGCATCCAGCTGGAACGGCTGGAAGCGTTGCTGCCTACCTTCTCGTTCCTCAGCCCGGAAGTGTTGGAGCACTGGCAAGACTTACAACCTCGCGGCATGCTCAGGGCGCTGGCGCTGGATATCCCACTACAACAGCCGGAAAAAACCCGTTTTCAGGCGTGGTGGCAGGATCTGAGCTGGCAACACTGGAAACTGTTGCCGGGCGTCGATCACTTTTCCGGCGCGTTAACCGGGGGGGTGGAAAACGGCCGTCTGACGCTGGGGCTGAACAACAGCACGCTGCCTTATGGTGATATGTTCCGGGCACCGTTGGAGATCGGCCGTGCGAGCGGAGCATTGACCTGGCAAAACAACGCTCAAGGCTGGCAATTGGCAAGTCAAAGTCTGGATGTACAGGCCAAATCCCTGTGGATTAACGGTGATTTCCGCTATCGGCAACCGGCCGACGGCGAGCCTTGGCTGGATATTCTGGCTGGCATCCGTTTGTATGATGCCGCCGATGCCTGGCGTTATTTCCCTGAACCGCTGATGGGTAAACATTTGGTGGATTATCTCTGCGGGGCGATCCAGGGTGGGCAGGTTGATAATGCTTCCCTGATTTATGCGGGTGATCCGCAGCACTTCCCGTATGAGAAGAACGAAGGGCAGTTTCAGGTGTTTGTCCCACTACGCCACGCTACCTTCCAGTTTCAGCCTGAGTGGCCAGCGCTGAACGATCTGGCGATCGACCTCGACTTTGCCAACAATGGCCTGTGGATGAACGCGCCGCAAACCAAACTGGGCAATGCGACGGGCAGAAATATTAGCGCCGTTATTCCGGACTATCGCAAAGAACGCCTGTTGATTGATGCCGACGTTGCGGGCACCGGGCAAGATATCCATGACTATTTCATGCAGACCCCGCTGGATGATTCGGTCGGTGCTGCGTTAGATGAGCTGCAGGTGGGCGGTGGGGTTAGTGGGCGCTTACACTTGGATATCCCTTTGAACGGCGAGCTGGTTAATGCCAGCGGTGAGGTTACGCTGAACAATAACTCGCTGTTGGTCAAGCCGCTGGAGAGCCAGCTAGAGAGAGTGAGCGGTAAGTTTCGCTTCAACAATGGCAACCTGCAGAGCGATACCCTGACGGCCAACTGGTTTGGGCAGCCGCTGGCGGTCAACTTCGATACGTTGGAAGGCAAACAGGATTATAAGGTTAACGTTGGGCTGAAAGGTGATTGGCAACTGGCCAAGGTTGAAGGTCTGCCGCCAGAGTTTGCCAAAAAGCTGGCAGGCAGCGCCGCCTGGCAGGGTAAAGTGGCGATCAACCTGCCGCATAAAGGCGAGCCGAACTATGAGATTGGTGTGAATGCCGATCTGAAAAAAGTAAGCAGTTACTTACCTTCTCCCCTAAATAAAGCCGCAGGGGAAGCGTTACCGGTTAGCGTAAAAGTGAACGGCGGCCTGCAAGGATTTATGCTCAATGGCAGTGCGGGTAAGCAAAACCACTTCAACAGCGAATGGCTGCTGGCCAAACAGCAGGTGACGCTGGCACGTGCCGCCTGGCAAACCGGCGGTTCCTCTACGCCACCGTTACCCAAAGATAAATCCCTGGTGCTCAACCTGCCTGCGCTGGATGGCGAGCAATGGCTGGGGCTATTGGCACCAGCGATGAAGCAAAGCAGTGGCGCAGGCAAGGTGGGCAGCTTTGTATTCCCAACCAGCGTAACGCTCGAAACCCCACAGCTGACGCTGGGCGGACAGGCGTGGCATAACCTTCAACTGGCGGTCGTGCAGCAGTTGGCAGGGACGATGGTCACCGCCAAGGGTAAAGAGATTGATGGCAGCCTGTCGATGCCGGATAACGGCGTGTGGCGTGCTGATCTCGCTTATCTTTACTACAATCCGCAGTTTGCCAGCGGCGACGGCAGTGCTGGCGGTACCAACCCGCTGGACTCGGCGGAACGGATCTCGTTCCAGGGTTGGCCTTCACTGATGTTGCGCTGTAAATCCTGTTGGATGATGGGGCAGAACCTTGGCACGGTGGAGGCCGATGTTAAACACGATGGTGACTCGCTAGTGTTAAGCCATGGCCTGGTGGACACCGGCTATGGCCGTATGAGCGCCACCGGCCTGTGGAAACAGAACGCTCAGGAAGAGCGCAGTGCGTTAAAGGGCAAACTGCTGGGCAGCAAAATCGATCATACCGCCAGTTTCTTTGGCGTGATCATTCCATTAAAAGACGCACCTTACGATATCGATTTTGATCTGCACTGGCATGGGCAGCCATGGAAACCGCAGATCAACACGCTCAATGGCACCATGAAGGTCGATCTGGGCAAAGGCGAGATCGACAACGTCGGCGGTGGCCGGGCTGGGCAGCTGTTACGCCTGGTCAGCTTTGATGCCCTGCTGCGCAAATTACAGTTCGATTTCCGTGATACCTTCGGGAATGGATTTTACTTTGACTCCATACGCGGCACTATCTGGGCGAAAGATGGCATAATGCATACAGATAACTTTTTGGTGGATGGTCTGGCGGCGGACATCGCCATGAGCGGCCAGATCGACCTGGTGAAGGGCCAGATTGATATGCAGGCCGTGATAGCGCCAGAGATCTCGGCTACGGTGGGGGTGGCGACCGCGTTTGTGATCAACCCGATTGTGGGCGCGGCGGTGTTTGCGGCCTCCAAGGCACTGGCGCCGCTGTGGAACAAGATCTCGCTGATCCGCTACAACATTACCGGCAGCCTGGACCACCCAAGTATTCATGAGGTGTTGCGTAAGCCAAAAGAGGATAAGTCGCCATGAAAAATGCTAACGTTGCGTTATTACAGCTGTGTAGCGGTGAGCAGGTACGGGACAACCTGGCCCAGATTGAGCAGCAGATCAAACAGCTCAATTCCGGGATAAAACTGGTGATGACTCCAGAGAACGCTTTGCTGTTTGCCAACTCGGCTGCCTACCGTGAACATGCGGAAACGGAGGGGCACGGGCCGTTACAGCAGGCGGTGCGCGATATGGCTCGCCGATATGGGGTGTGGTTGCTGGTTGGCTCTATGCCACTGATCAGCCGCGAAGATCCGACACGCATCACCACCAGCAGCCTGCTGTTTGACGATCAGGGTGAAATCCGTGGCCGTTATGACAAACTGCACATGTTCGACGTGGATATCAATGATATCCATGCCCATTATCGCGAGTCGGATACCTATCAGCATGGCCAGCAATTGACGGTGGTTGATACGCCGGTGGGCCGCCTGGGCATGACGATATGCTACGACCTGCGCTTCCCTGGCCTGTATCAGGCGCTGCGTGCGCAAGGTGCGGAACTGATCTCGGTGCCCGCCGCATTTACCCGCGTGACCGGTGAGGCACACTGGGAGATTTTGCTGCGTGCCCGCGCTATCGAGAACCAGTGTGTGATCCTGGCTCCCGCACAGGTTGGCCGTCACGGGGCCACCCGCCGCACCTGGGGCCATTCCATGGTGGTAGACAGCTGGGGCAATGTGCTGGCAGAAAACCCCGATGCGGTCTCCGCGCTGAAAGTGCGCGTGGATACCGGCAAGTTGCACACCATCCGCAAACAGATGCCGGTGATGCAGCACAACCGATTCCAGCCGACGCTGATTGCGCCGGTTGAAAACTCCTCCAATAAAGAGTGAAAAAATTATGAGCCTGTCGTTTGTCAGTGAGCAGTTACTCGCTGTGAATAAGCTGAGTCATCAAGACTTGTTCTCCGTATTGGGTCAACTGGCAGAACGCCGCCTCGATTACGCTGACCTCTATTTTCAGTCCAGCTACCACGAAGCCTGGGTGATTGAGGACGGCATCATCAAAGATGGTTCGTACAATATCGATCAGGGCGTTGGCGTGCGAGCGGTCAGCGGTGAAAAGACCGGTTTTGCCTATGCGGACCAAATCACCCTGAACGCCCTGAACCAAAGTGCTCAGGCCGCTCGCAGCATTGTACGTGACAGCGGCAATGGCAAAGTCCATACGCTGGGCGAGATCGGCTATCAGGCGCTGTATCCTTTGCTCGATCCACTGCAAAGTCTGCCGCGGGAAGAGAAGATTGCGCTGTTGCACCGGGTCGACAAGGTAGCGCGTGCTACAGACAAGCGTGTGCAGGAAGTGACGGCCAGCATCACTGGCGTGTATGAGCAGATACTGGTTGCGGCAACGGATGGCACTCTGGCGGCGGACGTTCGCCCGCTGGTGCGTTTCTCCGTCAGCGTGCTGGTGGAACAAGACGGCAAGCGTGAGCGCGGAGCCAGCGGTGGCGGTGGCCGTTTTGGCTATGACTACTTCCTGGAGGTGGTGGACGGCGAAGTGCGTGCTGATGCTTTTGCCAAAGAAGCGGTGCGTATGGCGCTGGTTAACCTCTCTGCCGTGGCTGCCCCTGCGGGCACCATGCCTGTGGTACTGGGCGCGGGTTGGCCGGGCGTGTTGCTGCATGAGGCTGTCGGTCACGGGCTGGAAGGTGACTTCAACCGCCGTGGCACCTCGGTATTCAGTGGCCAGATGGGCCAACTGGTGGCTTCTGAACTGTGCACCGTGGTGGACGATGGCACCTTACAAGGCCGCCGTGGTTCGCTGGCGATCGATGACGAAGGCGTGCCGGGTCAATACAACGTGCTGATTGAGAACGGCATCCTGAAAGGCTATATGCAGGATAAGCTCAACGCACGGCTGATGGGCGTTGCGCCTACCGGCAATGGCCGCCGCGAGTCTTATGCTCACCTGCCGATGCCGCGCATGACCAACACCTACATGCTGGCGGGCAAATCGACGCCGGAAGAGATTATCGCCAGCGTGGAATATGGCCTGTACGCGCCGAACTTTGGCGGTGGCCAGGTTGATATCACCTCCGGGAAGTTTGTCTTCTCCACCTCTGAAGCCTATCTGATCGAAAATGGCCGCGTCACCAAACCGGTGAAGGGGGCTACACTGATCGGTTCCGGTATTGAGGCGATGCAGCAGATTTCGATGGTGGGTAACGATCTGGCGCTGGATAAGGGCGTGGGCGTGTGTGGTAAAGAAGGGCAGAGCCTGCCAGTGGGGGTTGGCCAACCTACGCTGAAGCTGGATTCACTTACCGTGGGTGGTACGGCGTAATTAAAGATCGGCCCTGGTCCACAGCGGTCAGGGCATAAAGACAAAGATCCCGACCAACTGGCCGGGATCTTTGTCTTTATGCCCTGAAAGCGCTATCTTCTCGCCGCCGAAAGCCAGCAACACTGGCCTCTTTGCCGTGCGATCAGCCCGTGACCTCCGGCTCCTCTGCGCCTCCCAGACGGATCACTTTCTCTGCCGAAGCAATCGTTGAAGGCCGATGTGCCACGATGATACGGGTGATCTTCAATTGTGATATCGACTGGTTGACGATGGCTTCGTTATCCAGATCCAAATGGCTGGTGGCCTCATCCATAAAAATCACGTTGGGTTTTCTGTAGAGTGCTCTGGCAATCAACAGCCGTTGTTTCTGCCCACCGGAAAGCCCGGTCCCCAACTCACCCAACAAAGTCTCATAACCCATTGGCAGGCGTGCAATTTCATCATGAATATTGCAATGTTTGGCACAGGTTTCAACGAGTTCATAATCGGGTGCCAAGTCGAAGCCGCAAATGTTGTCGGCGATCGAGCCAGAGAATAGCTTGTCATCCTGTAACACGCAGGAAACGCAATCTCGGTAGTTATCCAGCCCGACTTTCTTGATATCCATCCCTTCGATCAGTACGGTGCCACTGGTCGGCGGGAGCAGGCCCGCCATCACTTTCAGCAAGGTGGTTTTGCCTACGCCGGAAGGCCCAATGATGGCAATGCTTTGCCCTGCTTCAACGCTAAAACTGAGATTGTCGAAGATCGGAGGTGTCACACTGTCGTATTGATAGCTGAGTTCCTTGATTTCAAACCGTACGGGTTCGTTAGGCGCAAAGATTTTTCGGGTAGGCACTTCCTCTTCCGGCTCGGTAAAGGCGATATCCGAGATCCTTTCATTGTGCAATGACAGCACTCGCAGCTGCATAAACAAATCGACCAGGTCGGCAGCCCGCTGTGAGAATTGCCCACGGTAGGCATTGAAGGCGATAAACATCCCCAGCGACATGCTGTTATCGACCACCATTAATGCACCTAGCCAGAGAATGGCGATCTGATCCAGGGAGGTAATAAAGGTATTGATACCTCCGATCAGCATGTTAAAGCGGGTCAGCCTGATGTTGGTGTTGGCGGCATCCACGTTCAGGTTGAGCCAAAAACCCGCGCGTCGCTTATATAGTCCCAGCGCCTTGATCGCGGCGATACCATACAGTGTCTCCATAAAATGCGAGTTGGCTTTCGCATCTTTGACGATCTTCTCTTCCGACATACGGCGATAAAAGCCGTAGGTCGTCATGCGCAGAATGATATAGCACGCGGTAAAGCCGAGCACCACCCAGGACAACCAGCCGCCATAGAACGCCATCATGGTGATCAAGCCGACAGCCATGATGCTGTCTATCAACCCACCAATGATGTTGTTGGTAAAGGTATTGCGGATCACCTCCAGAGAGGAGAAGCGCGACTGAATATCGCCTAAATGCCGTTTCTCGAAGAACGACAGCGGTAGCCTCATCAAGTGATCAAAAAAAGAAGACTTCCATTGCAGGTCAATCATGCTGCCCGTTACCAGCGATATCCAGCCGCGGATCATACTGACAAAGGCGTGGAAGATCAGGAAGAACAGTAGGCCGATACAGATGATTGAAAGCAGATTGGTATCTTTGGCCTGAATAACGTGGTCGGTAACCAGCTGCGTACCCACGGGGATCAGCAGGTTGATCGCCTCAACCACCACCGACAGGAAGAAGATCTTGACCAGGGTGCCTTTTAAGCCGGTCACGCTTCTGACCAGATCCCACAGCTTGACCTTGCTCTTTAACTTGGCCTTCTTGAACTCGCTGTTTGGCCACAGCTCTAATGCTACACCGGTAAAGTGATTCGAGAGCTCTCTAATGCCGATAATACGTTTCCCACTGGCGGGATCGTGGATCACTACGGACGATCGTCTTACCGCCACCAGAACCACAAAGTGGCTCATGTCCCAGTGCAAGATGCAGGGCAACTTGAGTTCTTTGACTTCGTGTAGATCCAGCGCCAGGGCACGGGTTTGCATATTGACCATGGTTGCCGCCTGCACCAGCGTGTTCAGGTTTGCCCCCTGGCTGGAGACGCTGAATTTGCTGCGCAGATTGAAGATATCAATATTCAGGCCGTAGTAGCCACAAATCATCGCCAGGCTGGCCAGACTGCATTCTGACGTTTCCGTCTGCAATATCTGCGGTACCCGGCGGAATAGGCCAAAGTTCAATTTCCGGGTAATATGCTCGAATACATGCTCACTCATCTATCTTCCCCGATATGCTGTTTTTAATGCCATAGAATGGAACAAACATCCATTGATATAGGGGACGACTTTCCAGGAAGACAATGACGTGGGCCTTTAATCCACTCGATAAACTCATCTGCTTGCCTTTATCGCTGAATTCCGTCTCTTTCATGGCTATCAAGACCTTGTAATAATTATCCATCACTATACCATTAGTGTTCGCGGCAGGGATGTTGTAGTCGGATATTTCCTGATTGGTGACCGGGATGCTCGAGATCGAAACTACCCGACCAGGGAATTGGCCAAACTTCTCTGAAGGGAAGGCGTCATAGCGAATATTTACGCCGTCTCCTTTCTTGATGTAAGGCAGACTGTTGTTCGGCAGCCAGATCACCAGAAAATATTTGACGTCTTCAGTTGGCCGTATTTTCGCCAGACTGCCGCCTGCGCTCACCATTTGCCCGTCGGTGACGCTCAATGACTCCACAATACCGGTGATCTGCGCACTGATAATGTTGGTATCTTCCGCATCGGACTCGACGATTTTTCTTTTTAGCTCACTCAGCTGATACTCATATTCTGAGATTTGATTATCGAAGCCGGCGGATTGCGTGAGGATCTCGCTTCTCAGCTTTGATATTTCCAACCCTTCTTGAATACTTTGGCTGTTTAACGCTTGGAAACCACTTTGTTGTTGATAGAACAAGTAACGTTGGTTGTTCAGTTGGTCCTTGGTAATTAGCCCTTTGTCACGGTATTTCTCGTAACTCGCCATCCCGCTACGCATGTGTTCAACCCCTTCACGGGCGCTGGCAACCAGTTTTTTGGTATCTTCATGCGAAAGCATGTACTGGTCTAATTGCCCCTTCAGGTTAAGCAGGGTGACTTCTTTTGAATTTTTCAGCTTCGAAACAATGGATTCAATACTGGCGATCTGCTCTTCCAGTGCGGTTTTTCTTGTCGCACTGAGATCCCCTGAACGTGTCAGCCGCGACGTGCTGATTTCATATAAGGGATCCCCTTGCTTGACGCGATCGCCGATCTGCACATAGCTTTTTTTTACATAGCCTTGTGTTGGCGTATAAATATTGATCGAATGCGGGTAGGTAATGACTTCACCACTGACATCGACTCTTCTGGTGTATTCAAAATGATAGGCAAGAAAACACAGTACAATAACAAAAAGGCTGGATAAGACAGCGATCATCCAAGCAGGGGCTCCTTTCTTTAGCAGGACTTTCCCTTTCCATTTTTGTTGCTGATTTTCAATGACTTCCCGACGGAAAATTTCTTTTCTTTCCATAGCATACTTATGATAACGCTTAGAGGTAGCCCCGAAATGCCAACCGGATATTCACCCAACAGCCAATTTTTCGAAGAAGAAAAGAGCAAACCCAAACGGATTTGCTCTGAAAGCCAATGATGACACTAGAGGGCTATTTATATTGGTTTTCAATATAAATTGATGGTCATCTATAATGGCTTACTTGGTATTGTAACGACCTTCCCAGAAACCTTTAACCGCATTAAAAACAAAATCGGTGAAGACTTTGCCGGTTTCAACGAAAATGCTACCAAGACCTTTTAACGCGCCTTCAGCACCTGTGGTTAAATTACCCATCAGGTCACTCCAAAAACCTGCGCCAGAGACTTCTTGCATTTCAACTTTAGACAGTTCTCTCATGATTTATCCTTAATCAATAATAGGCTTATTCAGCGCAATAATCCATTTTTACAGGCTTGCTTGAAGTGGTGGTATTGCCCCACTTGTCTTCACAGGCAACGGAAATATTGCAGATGTCCTCACCTTCAGCATTCTTCATCTTGTGATACACTTGCACACAGCCCATAGCGCCACCAACAACGGCCATGGCTTTTTGGTCATTAACTTTTTTCACTGTAATATCCTTATTGACTTACAAAGCTTACTAAGAATAAGTATCACTAGGCTCAAGTTATTGAGCGAATAGAATGATATTAATTGCTGTTGCTGTTGCTGTTGCTGTTGTTGTTGCGGCCGAAGAGCTTGCCGATGCCTTCCAGGAAGCCCAGGCCGATACCCACTGTGGCACCAAGAGCATTGCCAAGACCGCTAGTCCAAGCGCTTACCGCACTGGCAAGAGAGTGAATGGCTGAATTGGCTAGTGAGCCAACAGCATTAGCGATATTGCTCAACAGACCTGCGCCAGAAACTTCTGCCATTTCAGTTTTAGATAATTCTCTCATGAATGTAGTCTCTCTATTTATAAGGTTAGATGATGTTGTAATACACAACGTATACAAATGAAACAGCAATAATTGATGCTTCAAATGTCTTGGTGAAGATATTAAAAATCCGGAATGATAATACCTTCAACAATTTCGGAGTATACACTCGTGTTTATGGCGAAATAAACCTATACACGGTGTCAACGATCCATTTAAGGAAAAATCTTATTTATTTCGCGGCTTTCTTTGGTTGTTATCTGATTGCTTCCGACAGAAAATTCTTTCGGATTAATGCTGTCATTTACCGCGTGTATATTCCGTGAAGAGCTTTGCCATATTATCACTGAAAATTGCTCGATATCTGAGGGGGCTGTAACGTCACACGTCGATTTCACCAATCCTTTCTAACGTGTCTACCACCAGGTTCCGGAAGACCATTTGAGCTAGTTTAACAGCAGCTTGAGTATGGCAATCTGCCGGGGCAGGGAAGCGGAAATCGGCGAGCGTCATGCCCAATGTCAGATTACCGGTCCCCGCTGCAAACGGCGAGGCTCCCACTTCTCTGGCCGCAACCGTCTCTGTGACGGATTTACGCTGGCCTCCATGGGCAGAAACGACGAGTCCCGCCGCCTACAATTCCATGCCCGTTGACCGCTGCGTTGATGTCGCGATCATGTTCAACTCCGCACTTTGGGCATTGCCATATCCGCTTGTGTAGCGGCATATCCCGCATTTTGTGACCACAGCAATAACAGCTTTTCGACCTGGCGAGGATTGTTCACCTTGCCGCTGTCTGATTTGATGGCGTAAATGATAACTGGACTGCTTTCCATGTTTTCGTTTTGTCGCTCTTAACATCATCAGTGCTCATTAATATAGTGTATTTGTTTTAACAGGTTAGATGGATATATTAATTGGGTAATCAGCATCTGTTAGGCCAGTAATTTGGTTGAAGGAACGCATACACATATTTTTTATGGATCATAAAAAATCTCTAATCTCATTTTTATCTTAATCTGAATAAGGTTGTCAAATGGGGCGTTGAGTTGTGATGGGGGAATTAAGTTATGGTGATGAATTTAGATTGTAACCATCAGGCATCGTTAAATATATCGAACTTTGGGCTATGATCGGGGCTGGATTCGGGATTCTCTGATGGAATACTTGTGTCTGCTGGCAAAGTAAAATTTTAAAATAATCTTCGGGTCTAAAATTCTTGATGATGTTTATCCGAAGCTTGTATGTGAAAGTGCAGAGTAAGATAAATACCCGGTTAGAGTATTACGTGTCTTATATAGGATGAGATTATTTAATATATACATTTTTTTGTTCAGTACATCAGGTTTGAATTAAATTCTCATCTGACTATCACGTCTTTAGATAATACAAATGCCTTCTGATATGAGGGGCAGGTCAATTTGTTAATGTCATCAAAGGATTGGTTCAATCAACCCCCACCCTAATCCACATTGAGATGGGGGGTGAGGGGCGTCACTAGCCTATAGGCTTAGTCCTCCAGCTTCAGCACCGGCTCTCTCTTCAGCACCACGCGCAGCACAAAGTAATACACGATACCCACTGCCAGCCAGCTAAGGCCAAGGATCTTGGCTTCGATATCCATCTCGTACAGCACAAAGGCGATGATCGACAGGCCGACCAGTGGGAACAGCAGGTGTTTTACCCAGGCCTTGGATTTCTGGCGGATGATGTAGTGGTTAATCACCGACAGATGCAGGATCAAAAAGCCCATCAGCGCCCCGAAATTGACCAGCCGGCTTAGGTTGTCGATGCTGCCGTTGAAGTACAGACCGGAACCGAGGGAGATCACCGCGACCAGCAGGGTACTGACGTAAGGCGTTTTAAAGCGTGGATGCACCTTGGCCAGGATCTTCGGCAGTTGTCGGTCACGCCCCATGGCGAACAGAATGCGAGAGATGGCTGCCTGCGCGACTAACGCATTGGCAATCCCCCAGGAGAGCGCTGTCGCCCAGATGGTGGCCTGTTTTAACCAGGAGCCGCCCGCCAGGTTGGCGGTATCATAGAACGCGGTATCCAGGTTGGTGAAGTTTTGGCCCATGGCCAAATCGGCGGCGATCCAGGTTTGCAGAATAAACAGCGACCCTACCAACAACAGCGCATACAGCGAGGCTTTCCCCACGGCATCGGCCCCGCCTTTGCTCTCTTCGGACAGCGTTGAAATACCGTCAAAACCCAGGAATGACAGCACCGCGATCGACACCGCACCCATCACCAGCGGCAGGCTGAATTGCTCGGCGTTGTAGAGCGGGTTCAGCGTCAGGCCACCGGCACCTTCGCCGGAATAGAGCGCCGTCAGGCCCATCACCACAAAGAGGGTCAGGATCACGATCTCCGCCACCAGGATGTAGCGGTTGGCCTTGGCGGTGAACTGGATCCCCACCAGGTTGATCGCGCTGTTGATCACGATAAAGGTCACGATCCACACCCAAGCGGGTACTTCTGGCAGGATCGGTCCGAGCGCCGCCGCGCTGACGATATACAGCAACGAAGGTACCAGGATGTAATCGAGCAGGATCAACCAGCCGGCAAAAAAGCCGACGGTTTCATGGATGCCGCGCTGGGCGTATGCATAGACCGAGCCGGAAACCGGGAAAGCGCGGGACATCGACCAGTAACTCATGGCGGTGAAGAACATCGCTACCATGCCGATCAGATAGGCCAGCGCCACCATGCCCTGTGAGCCTTCCCAGACGTAGCCAAACACGCCAAACGGCGCAATCGGCACCATAAAGATCATGCCGTAAATCACCAGATCTTTCAGGGTGAGGGTGCGGTGCAGTTCCTGTTTATAACCAAATTGTTCTACAGACATGGCGCTACCCCTAATCCAGCTGGATGTTTAACTGCTTGGCAACGCTGCGCGGCAGCGCGAAACGGCAGGTTTTCAGCGGATCGACCACCTGACAGATTTGCAGATCGCCGGTGATGCTCAGCAGGTTGATGGCGTCGGCCAGCGAGACCCGGCTATAGTCCGCCACGAAGTGCGCCATATTGCGCGTTGCCAATTCGGCAGCTTCGTCCAGCGTTTTGGCGGATGCCAGGGTATAGAGCGTATCGGTGGTGCTCATCATCGGGGTTGGCAGCGCGCGGTTTTTAACTACCGTCAGGTTCACCACCACTTCGCCGGGAATTTCCAGCCCGCATACCGAGACTTCACCATCGCCCATCGCGGCATGCAGATCGCCGAGCGCAAACAGCGCGCCGGGAACGTTAACCGGCAGCCACAGCGTGCAGCCTTCGGTGATGATTTTGCAGTCCATGTTGCCGCCGTGGGCATCTGGTGTACCGCAGGAGACCGGCTCTTCGGCTGGGGCGACGCCAATTACGCCGATCATCGGCTTTAACGGCCAGCGAACGCCGCCAGGCAACAGTGCGAAGCCGTCTTCCAGCGGCACGGTGCGGATCTGTGGCTGTTGCAGCTCATCGCCAATGACGCCCAGGCCCGGAGCGGTGACCATCACTGCCTGATGGCTGGTTGGGGTAATACGTTTAATTTCTACCCGTAACACATCGCCGGGGTTCGCATCCTGCACGTAAACCGGCCCGGTAGCCGGGTTGATACGGCTCCAGTCCAGTTCGGTGAAGGCGGCCAGTTCGGAGGCGATTTGATCTTCGAAGCAGTCACAGGTTTCAAAACAAACGTCGCTGCCGCTGGCAACGGTAGCCACAGGGGCGTTATCGCGCGACATGGCATATACCACGTGCGTACGTGAGATCTTTTCCATGGTGATTCCTATAATGAATAATGAAGCCGAGTTTTTATTATTTATGGCGGTAATGGTAATTTGGCGATACAGCGCCAATCATCAATAAATCACACCCACCGGGGCGGAAGCAAGCACCAGAAAACAGCGGCAGAATGGGCATTTCTGTCAAATTGGCAGGATATGCTTAAAATAATTGTCACGACGGTTTAATACCTTTAACTATGGCGGAGATTTCCGCATAACCGATCGGGAAGTGAGAAAAAATACAGCAGAGTCACCAGCAGAGAATCAACATCATCTGAAAGCAAATGCTTTCGATAATTAACCTGAATAAAATGAGTAACGGGTTTTATAGCTTTAAACGCTATATATGAGAGCGATCCCCCTGGATGACCCCCCAGGGGTAAAAGGGGAGCCTCAGCGATAGCCCTGATACACTTCCGCCACGCGTTTAAAGTACTCCGTCAGGTAATTGATACACACCTGTACCTTGAGCGGCAGCTTGTCCTTCTCGGTGTACAGTGCGTAAACCGGGCGGGGTTCTGAATGGTAGCGCTTGAACAGGATCTCAATCTCGCCGCGTTTGATCTCTTCGATTACCCACATCAGTGGCGCATAGGCAATCCCGGCCCCGGCCTTGAGCCAACGGATCATGGTTTGTGAATCGTTGGTCACGAAGCGCCCCTGTGGGGAAATGCGCGTGCTGATGCCTTCGGGAGCCATCAGTTCAAACTCACTGTCGGGCCGTACGCTGTATTCCAACCAGGAAAAATTCACCATATCCGCCGGTTTTTGCGGTGTGCCATGTTGAGTCAGGTAGCTTTTGGCGGCGCAGACCACCATCGGCATCGAGCCCAGGCGTTTGGAAAACAGGCTGGAGTCCTGCAGTTCGCCAGTGCGGATCACCACGTCCAGGCCATCGGCAATCAGATCCGGGGCGGGAATGCCGGTGACCAGATTAACCGTCAAGCCAGGGTATTCTTGCAGCATGTCGGCGGTCATGGTCGCCAGGACGTTTTGCGCCATGGTGGAGGAACTGCCGATACGCAGCGTGCCGATGGGCGTATTGTTCAGCGCATAAAGCTGCTCATGGACCTCGGCGGCTTCCTGCAGCATGCGGCGACAGCCTTGATAGTAGATTTTACCGGCTTCGGTCAGGCCGATACTGCGCGTGCTGCGGTTAAGCAGCTTCACCTGTAGATCATTTTCCAGTTTGGACACTGTCTGGCTGATGGATGAAACGCTCATGTCGAGCTGGCGTGCCGCCGCGGTAAATGACCCACATTCAACGACTTTGGCAAACACGGACATCCGTTTTAGTCTTTCCATTGTTCACTCTGGCTTAAAAGTGATTTAGATCACAGATTATAGATGAGTTGATAGTAAGCAGGCTAATATAACGCGTCGGGTGTAAAGATCTTCTGAACGCTTGAGCGTGGTCAGCTATGTCGCGGTATACTGCCGTGGTCGCACGATCCCTCCGGTTATCCATACATTCCCTCTCGCGGAAGCCTGCTGTTAGCTTAACCCTTTTTCAGGTTTTTGACCTGGTCCACTACCAGATCGTAACGTTTGGCGTCCGTGCGCTAGAATGTAAATGGAATGTGAAATCAGCAGGGAAAACCCCCGGTGTAGTAAACAATTAAGGATAAAGTGATGAGTTTGCTTCCGGTTATGGTCATTTTTGGACTGTCGTTCCCGCCGGTATTTTTTGAGCTGTTAGCGTCGTTGGCCCTGTTCTTCGTCATACGCCGCCTGTTGCAGCCGACCGGGATTTACGATTTTGTCTGGCATCCGGCGTTGTTCAATACCGCGCTGTATTGCTGTTTGTTTTACCTGATTTCGTGTCTTTTCGTTTGAGGCTGCTGTGAAAACTCTGTCATTAAAAATACTCCGCATCGCCATCACCTTGCTGCTGGTCCTGTTGGCGGCCATCGCCGTGTTCAAAGCCTGGGCGTTTTACACTCAATCACCGTGGACGCGTGATGCCAAATTCACCGCCGACGTGGTGGCGATTGCTCCAGATGTCAGCGGTTTGCTGACCGACGTGCCGATCGCCGACAACCAACTGGTGAAACAGGGCCAGATCCTGATGGTGATCGACCAGCCACGTTACCAACAGGCACTGGCCGAAGCCAACGCCGATGTGGCCTATTATCAGACGCTGGCGGCCGAGAAGAAGCGTGAAGCGGGCCGCCGAGTGCGCTTGGGGATCCAGGCGATGTCACAAGAAGAGATCGACCAATCCAATAACGTGCTGCAAACCGTGCAGCATCAGTTGGCCAAGGCGATCGCCGTGCGCGATCTGGCGCAGCTGGATCTGGAACGGACCACGGTGCGTGCGCCAGCAGACGGTTGGGTCACCAACCTGAACGTCCACACGGGGGAATTTATTACCCGTGGCTCTACGGCGGTGGCGTTGGTGAAGAAAAACAGCTTCTATATCATCGCCTATCTGGAGGAAACCAAGCTTGAAGGGTTGGAAAAAGGTGATCGTGCCGAGATCACCCCGTTGGGCAGCAACCGCATCCTGCACGGCACCGTCGATAGCCTGGCTGCGGCGGTGAATAACAGCAGCAGTACCCCAAACAGCAAGGGGCTGGCGTCGATCGACAGCAACCTGGAGTGGGTGCGTCTGGCACAGCGCGTGCCGGTGAAAATCCTGTTGGATGAGAAAGATCAGCAACACTCTTACCCGGCAGGCACCACCGCGACCGTGGTCATTACCGGTAAGAACGATCGTAACGTCGACAGCGGCTCGCCGTTTATCCGGCTGATGCATCGGTTGCGTGAGTTCGGCTAATGAACAGCCCAACCTTTCTGCGGCTGCGGTTTGCCTGCAAGCTCAGCTTTGCGATTGTCTTCGCCCTGTTTGTCGGATTTCACCTCAATCTGGAAACCCCGCGCTGGTCGGTACTGACGGCTGCCATTGTGGCTGCCGGCCCCGCCTTTGCCGCCGGGGGGGAACCTTTCTCTGGCGCGATCCGCTATCGTGGCTGGCTGCGTATTATCGGCACCTTTATCGGCTGTTTTGTCGGTTTGCTGATTATCGTGACCTGTGCGCGAGCGCCGGTGGTGATGCTGATGCTTTGCTGCGCCTGGTTGGGGGTCTGTACCTGGATCTCCTCGCTGGTGAAGGTCGAAAACTCCTACGCCTGGGGTCTGGCGGGTTACACGGCGCTGATTATCATCGTCACTTCCGCTACCACTACCACCTCGCTGCTGGCCGCACCACAGTTCGCCGTAGAGCGCTGTAGCGAGATCGTGCTCGGTATTCTCAGTGCGGTACTGGCCGATCTGCTGTTTTCCCCACGCTCGATCAAACAGGACATCGATCGTGCGGTGGATCAGTTGCTGGTGGGGCAGTACAAACTGATGCAGATGTGTATCAGCGATGCCGGGAAAGAGGACATCGACCGCGCCTGGAGCGATCTGGTAAAAAGCACCACCGCCATCAACGGGATGCGCAGCAACCTGATGCTGGAATCGTCGCGTTGGCAGCGGGTTAACAGCCGCTTGCATGCGTTACATACGCTTTCGCTGACGCTGATCACCCAGGCCTGCGAAACCTATCTGATTTTGCTTAATCATCCGGATGCGGTGAAGGAAAATATCCGCGAACTGCTGATGGTCCCGGCGGAAACCGCGCAGGAGGTGCATAAGCGCCTGAAGCTGGTGCGCCAGGTGTTGGCAATCAACCGTAGCGATGAACTTCTGCCAACGGTTACCGGCTGGGTTGGCGCGGCGACGCGCTATCTGCTGGTAGCAAAGGGCGTGCATACCAACAGCGGCATCAATGCGGTAGAAAACGAGATACTGGCCGGGGAAGTGGTGGTGAAAAGGCCGTCGGCGGAAGGCCACCATGCGATGATTAACGGGCTGCGATCCTGGGCGGCGACCTCAATTGGCTGCCTGTTCTGGCTGTGGACCGGCTGGACGTCTGGCAGCGGCTGTATGGTGATGATCGCCATTGTGACCGCATTGGCGATGCGTACGCCAAATCCAAAAATGATGGCGCTCGACTTCCTGTTGGGCGTGCTGGTGGCGTTGCCGCTTGGTGCGCTGTTTTATATGTTTATTCTGCCGGAAACCCAGCAAAGCATGTTTTTGCTGTGCCTGAGCCTGGGCATCATGTCTTTTATCATCGGTATCGAAGTGCAGAAACGACGCCTAGGATCGCTGGGCACCTTGGCGAGTACGATTAACATCATCGTGCTGAGTAACCCGATGAGTTTCCATGTCTCCTCGTTTATCGACAGCGCCATCGGCCAGATTATCGGCTGCTTTGTGGCGATGATCGTGCTGTTCCTGATCCGTGATACCTCACGTGAACGTACCGGCCGCACGTTGATGAATCAGTTGGTCAGCAGCGCCGTTTCTGCGTTGACCACCAAGGCGGCGCGCCGTAAGGAAAACCATCTGCCCGCGCTCTATCAGCGCCTGAACCAGTTGCTGATGATGTTCCCGAACGACATTGCCAAGTACCGGCTGGCACTCAACCTGATTATTGCCCACCAGCGGATGCAGATGACCGAGATCCCCGCTCGGGAAGAGCTTTCGGTGTTCCACAAGCAGATCCGCAGCACCGCCGATCACGTAGTCACCGCCAAGAACGATGTGAAGCGGGCTTACTACTACGACCGGTTACTCAAAGAGATGAATGAATATCAACAAAAGCTGGTGGATAACCTCGCTCCGCTTAGCGTCACCGGGCCGGTAAAACGCCTGGCCGATATGCTGCATCGCTACCGTCACGCGCTGATTGATTGATATCTTCACCTTCCTGCCAAAGGCTATACTGCATGGTTTACGTCCCCCGGCTACGGGGGCTAAAATGTAGGCAGGAGGGCCTTACTACCCATAATAATTCCGTATCAATTGCGGCTTTTGCTCGGGCGTCAGGCCTTTTGGCAGTGAAATGGTTACATCTTGGTCATCTTTGATTCATTAATTTTTGCTATATATGCAGGGACGGTATGAATAAACGTACGCTTATTGCGATGTTGATTGCTTTGGTGGTGGCGGGTTTCAGTGCGCTGCATGGGGATGGCGATCGGGCTATTACCAACGTTGTAACCCCTGCGGCAGAGAGCATTGAACAACTGACGCAGCAGCAGCGGGTGGTCAGTTATGTGCAACAGCACCAGCGTCTGCCGGACTACTACATCACCAAAAAACAGGCACGTGAGCAGGGTTGGGATGCGCGCGACGGTAATCTGTGCAAGGTATTGCCGGGCAAGGCCATTGGTGGCGACCGTTTTTCCAACCGTGAAGGGCAGTTACCTACCGCCAACAACCGGGTATGGCGCGAAGCGGATATCAACTACCAATGTGGCCGACGCGGTGCCGATCGGCTGTTGTATTCCAGTGACGGTCTGATTTATGTCACGCGCGACCATTATAAGAACTTCATACGGATGGAGTGAGCCGATGGGGAAAATAGAGTTCGATTTTAACCAGATAGCGGACTTACCGACGTTCTATCGCCACTTTGCCGAGCGGTTTGCACTGGGGGAAGAATTTGGCGCCAACCTGGACGCGTTGTGGGATGTCGTGACCGGCGACATCAGCCTGCCGGTCGAGATTGAATTTCTCAATCTCAACGCCCGCAGCAAACGCCGCTTTGGTGCCATTATTCTGTTGTTTGAAGAAGCGGAGGAAGAGCTGGAGGGCAACCTGCGGTTCAATATCCGTGAAACGAGCAGCAGCGCAGCGATGCATCAGCGGGGATGAACGGGGTCCATCCCGCTGCGATGCCGCTGACGATCACTGCTGTGCCTCGGCCAGGTCTCGCAAGTACTGGAAGATTTGGCGGAATGATTTTGGCGGCTTGTTAGCGGCCTGCTCTTTCTGCGCGTTACGTATCAGGGCGCGCAGTTGCTGGCGATCGGCCTCTGGATACAGATCCAGCACGGATGGGATCGCGTCATCACCTTCGGCTACCAGGCGATCGCGCAGTGCTTCCAGCTTGTGGAACAGCGAAACCTGTTGGTTATGGCGGTTCTTCAGCTTGTCGAGCGCGGTCTGGATCGGTTCGACATCGCGAGCACGCAGCATTTTGCCGATCAGTTGGATCTGGCGGCGGCGACCTTCTTTCTTGATCTTCTGCGCCAGTTCGATGGCGGCACGCAGATCTTCATCCAGCGGGATGCGCTCCAACGCGTTTTTACCCAGTTCAACCAGTTCGGTTCCCAGGTCTTTCAGCGCTTCGGCATCACGTTTGATTTCACTTTTACTGACCCAGATAATCTCGTCATCGTCCTCGTTTTCGTTCTCCGGGACTTCGTCGAGCCAGTCTTCAGGCTGTTTGTTCATGGTAGGCTCCGTTAAAAAGAGGCTAATCCTAACAGGTTGCCGGCTTTATGCGAAATTCCGCGCAGTTCCTGTTAGACTCAAAAGTACATCGGGCTGTGGCCAGCGGGCGCAGCCTGAAATTATTTTGGCGCGTTATTGCGCGCAAAACCATGCCGACACGGCACTTTTCTCAACGATTTTCTGATTAAGTATGGCCGATCGATGAAAGTAGTCACCCAAGTTGCAGAGCAGCGCAAAGCGCTGGAACACGCCGTTTCACAGGCGCTGGAGCTGGCGCGCGCCGGTTCCGATGCGGCAGAAGTTGCCGTGAGCAAAACCACCGGTATCAGCGTCAGCACTCGCTTTGGCGAAGTGGAGAACGTCGAATTCAACAGCGACGGTGCGTTAGGCATTACCGTCTATTATCAGAACCGCAAAGGCAGCGCCTCTTCCACCGATCTTAATCCGGATGCCATTGCCCGCACCGTGCAGGCGGCGCTGGATATCGCTCGTTACACTTCACCAGATCCTCATGCTGGCCCGGCGGAAAAAGATCTGCTGGCGTTTGACGCGCCGGATCTGGACCTGTTTCACCCCACCGAGCTGGATGCCGAACGCGGTATCGAGTTGGCAGCCCGTGCCGAGCAGGCTTCGCTGGCGGCTGACAAGCGTATTACCAATACCGAGGGCGGCAGCTTCAACAGCCATTACGGTATCAAGGTCTTCGGCAACAGCCACGGTATGCTGCAAAGCTACTGCTCCAGCCGCCACTCGCTCTCCAGCTGTGTGATCGCCGAGCATGATGGCGATATGGAGCGGGATTACGCCTACACCATTGGCCGGGCGATGAATGATATGGCCAGCCCTGAGTGGGTCGGCCAGGAATGCGCCCGCCGCACGCTGGCACGCCTCTCCCCACGCAAGCTGTCAACCATGAAAGCGCCGGTGCTGTTCGCTTCAGAAGTGGCAACCGGTCTGTTTGGTCACCTGGTTGGCGCTATCAGCGGCAGCAGCGTCTATCGCAAGTCTACTTTCCTGCTCGATTCGTTGGGTAAACAGATCCTGCCGGAGTGGATGACCATTGAAGAGCATCCGCACTTGCTGAAAGGGCTGGCGTCCACGCCGTTCGACAGTGAAGGCGTACGTACCCAGCGCCGCGACATCGTCAAAGACGGCGTGCTGGAAACCTGGCTGCTGACCAGCTACGCGGCGCGTAAACTGGGGCTGCATAGCACCGGCCACGCGGGCGGGATCCATAACTGGCGCATTGCCGGTCAGGGTGATGATTTTGCGGGCATGCTCAAACAGTTGGGCACCGGTCTGGTGGTCACCGAACTGATGGGGCAGGGTGTCAGCGGTATTACCGGCGATTATTCACGCGGGGCTTCGGGCTTCTGGGTAGAAAACGGTGAGATCCAGTATCCGGTCAGCGAGATCACCATTGCCGGCAACCTGAAGGATATGTTGCGCAATATCGTCAGCATCGGCAGCGATATCGAGCTACGTAGCAATATCCAGTGCGGTTCCGTGTTGCTGCCGGAAATGAAGATCGCAGGGCAGTAATCCCCCCTCACTCCAACCCTCTCCCATAGGGAGAGGGAGCTGTCCAGAGTACGTGGTTGGTCCGTACTGCTTCGGAAAGTCGGGAGTAAGAACAAAGAAAGCAAGGTATTACGCAGAGCAATCAACGAACTCGATTGGTTCCCTCTCCCTTTGGTAGAGGGTGAGGGCTGATATGCTCCTCCCAACTCCCCGCTTCAACCTTCCTTACAAATATCAGGTATCGGTTTTACCGTTCCATGCTTATGTTTATAACGGGTTAACTAAAACAATAACTGGAAGGTGAGCATGAAGAAGACATTGAAAGTGTTGGCGGCACTGACGCTGCTGGGAGCCAGTTCATGGGCGATGGCGGCCGATCTGGACGATGATATGGATACCTTGGCCGCCAATTACAAAACCGTACTAAACACCGATTCTACCGACACCTTCAAGCAGAGCCTGCAGAATATGCGCGCTGCGGCTACGGATGCCCAGAAAGGCACTCCGCCGAAGTTGGAAAGCAAAGCGCCGGACAGCCCGGAGATGAAGGAATTTCGTCAAGGGTTGGCGACGCTGATCGGGCAGATCGATCAGTCAATGGCGCTGGCGAATCAGGGCAAACTGGAGGACGCGCGTAAAGTGGCGCAGGGCTTCAAGCAAACCCGCGATGCCAATCACAAGAAATTTCGTTAAGCGTACTAAGGCAATCAATGTAGCCTTGATAAACAGGGCGGCTGAATGGCCGCCCGGAAACCTGACTTAGCGGTGATACTCGCCCGCAGCCTCAGGTTGATACAGCAATTCCAGCACTTCAATGCGGGCTTCTTCGCCGTTTGGCAACTGCCAATTGATCTGTTTACCCACGTGCATTCCCAGCAGAGCTGCACCCAGCGGTGCCATCACCGACAGCTGTTCAGCGCTGTCTTTGAGCGAGGCAGGGTAAACCAGCGTGCGCACATGCTCTTCTGAGGTATGCAGATCGCGAAAGCGTACGCGGCTGTTCATGGTGACAACGTGTGCAGGGATCTGCGATGCCGGCACGATGTCAGCGCGATCCAGTTCAGCGTTCAGCGCGGCGGCGACGTCAGTATTGGCAAAGGCTGGCTGTGCCAGTAGCGCATCCAGGCGTTCCGCATCCAGCTCATTAATGGTAATGGTTGGTTTGGTCATTCCACTCTCCAGTCCAATCAAAGGGCGCCCTTTCTGCGCCATAAATTCGGAAAACAACACAAAAGCAACACCCCCGCACCTTTGGGAGCGGGGGTGTGAAAAATGTCGGTTTGTCCTATTGATAGTAGGCTGTTAGGACAGGAAAAGAAAGAGATCTCGATCACGAAGTTTTTTGCGCCTCAACGCCAACTGGCAACTCTGCGTTGCAAACTCTTTTTGCAATCTCATTTACTTAGCGTAGAACCTCCCTGTTTTGCGAAATGGATCCCTTGGCGTCACTTAATTTCCAGTTCGAACTGGAAAAAAACGCGCTACACAAGCAATGTCCCAAAGGTTAGGGTAAAGACATCAAAGAAAGCGGGTAAAGGTAAAGCGCTTTACCGTTAACGGATAAATAGCTGGGATCCAGAGGTGACTGCAAAGTGAATGACGGAACTGCTTCGGTAAGTAACAGGGAACAGACTGATATCAGTGAGGCCGCAGCGATTACCACTCAACTGCTGGCCGATATTACCGCCATGTTGGGTGAAGAGAATATTTATACCAATGCGGTGCAACAACAAATGTTGGAGTCCCATATCCGCGCGATGGTGTTGCGCTCAATAACGGGTGAACCCTTGCCGGAAGTTGATAAATCACTGTTTGATGAAATTTCTGCCGGATCGATGCAACTGGCAGAGCGAGTGGTAAATAAGTTTGCCACGTTACCGATTGAAGAGGCGTATCTGCTTTCGGTTCATTTTGAAGTGGCTAAAGATAACGACCAATAACGTTTAATTCATTAAAATTATTCAGGAGAAAAAACCCATGGGACAAATAACCGTAGTGATTGGCGATCGGCTGGGTAAAGGCCAGAAAGTAGGTCAAGGCGTTGAAAATGCCGGTGCCAAGGTGATTGTGATCCCTGGCATGGCGGCGGATATGAAGCTGGGTGACGTGATGAAAGCAGAAAATGCGCAACTGGGCATTTCCTTCTGTGGCAGCGGTGGCGCTGGGGCGATCACTGCACAAACCAAATACGGTTATAAATCCAGATATGGTATGCGTTCTATCGAAGAAGGCGTGACGGCAATTAACGAAGGCTGCAATGTATTAGGCTTTGGCTTTATGGATAAAGAAGAGTTAGGCCAGCGGCTAGTGGAAGCGTATGTCAAAAAATACGGCAATCCTTAATGAAAGAGACTTATACCACCTCGGTTAACGTGGAGGGCAAAGGTGATAGTAAAGCTAAAGCCTTTGCCAGTGCATTAGCGAATGTACAGGGCGTGATTTTAAAATCCACCAATAATGTTCTGCTGCGTATTGAACCGCAGGACGTCAAAATATTAAAGGCGGAAGAGAGAACCACCAAAGAAAAATTTCTATTCTTCTTCCTGGCGCGTGAAAGAAAAAGCTATGCCGTTTCATTGGAAATAACCGTGAACGTGACGATCATCAATACCGAAAAGGTGGTCTTCACCCAGAAATAAAAACGTTATATCCGTCGTATTTCAAGCCACAGCGCTATGGCTGCGTCTTGGGATCCACTGGGCATGACATAAGAAGGATATTCTGATGTTTTTAATCATCTTATTTAAGTCGATTATTATCGGCGGGCTGGTTGGCGTCGGTGTAGGGGCCGGTGCCGCACGTATGTTCCACGCTCCGACGACACAGGGTATGGGAGCATTCCGTACCTTGGGTGAGTTGAATTCCTGCGAAGGCGATCCGGCTTCTCATTTCTCATTTGGTCTGGGCTTTTTCTTCAACGCCTGGGCGTCTTCTGTGGCGGCGGGGGCCTTCACGCAGGACGTTGATCATCGCATCATTCCTAACTGGGGCGCGGCAGCCCTGATGATCAAAAACCGCAATGTTGCAGAAACGATGCACGATCCAAAAAAGATGGCCATCGCTTGCGGCATCATCGGCATTCTGGTGGTGGCGTTTCTTAATACCACCGCCTCGGCAGTGCCTGCGGCCTTGCAGGTCACGGCCATCAAAGTGCTGGTTCCGGCGGCCAACCTGCTGGTGAACACCGTCATGCCGGTGATCTTCTGGCTGGCGGCGATCGAAGCGGGCAAACGTTCTGGCTTCTGGGGCACCATCTTCGGTGGTCTGGCACAGCTGATTATGGGTAACGCCGTACCGGGTCTGGTGCTGGGTATCCTGATTGGCAAGGGCGTTGAAGAAAGCGGCTGGAACAAAGTCACCAAAATCATGATGGTGGCGATTGTGCTGCTGTTCGTGCTGAGCGGCTTCTTCCGTGGCTTTGATATGAAAGTTCTCGAATCCTTCAGCCTGGGCGTGCCTGGCTGGCTGGATGCCATTCATAACACCCTGAGCGGAAAATAAGGAGCTGAATGATGGAAGCACAAGCAGACAAAGGCTTCTGGTATGCCGACTGGTCGTTCCCGATTTTTGTTGGCCTGCTCTCGTCCGGCGTGTTCGCCGGGACACACATGTATTACCTGTATGGCATAGGCGCGTTTAACGAAGTGGCTTTCGTTTCCATGCTGCGTGCCGGGATGGACACCGGGGTTTACGGTGCGGTGGCGGCGTTCGGTGCCAGCTTCCTGTTTGCCCGTATTATCGAAGGTTCTCTGGTAGGGATCCTGGATATTGGCGGGGCGATCCAGACCGGGGTTGGTCTTGGTGTTCCTGCGCTGTTGTTGGGGGCGGGGATTGTTTTCCCGGTAGCCAACTTTGCCGCTTCGCTGGTGACTGGCCTGGTCATTGGCCTGGCGATTGGTTACCTGATTATCCTGGCGCGTAAATTTACCATCAATCAGAGCAACTCCACCTACGGGGCGGACGTGATGATGGGGGCTGGTAACTCTTCCGGGCGTTTCCTTGGGCCGTTGATCATCCTGTCTGCCATGGCTGCTTCGATCCCGATCGGCCTGGGTTCCCTACTGGGTGCGCTGCTGTTCTATATCTGGGGCAAGCCGATCACCGGCGGCGCGATCCTGGGGGCCATGATCTTGGGAGCGTTCTTCCCGGTAGCCATTTCTTAATCAAGTCCCAAACCCTGGGTCAACCGCCCAGGGTTTGGCAAGGAGTAGCGAAGCATGTATGACCTAATCATCCGGCGCGCCAGGCTGGTGGACGACACCCTGGCCGATGTGGCTATTGAGGTGGGAAAGATTGCCGTCGTCGGGCAGTTGGCGGCCGATGCCCGTGCCCACAAACAACTGGATCTGGCGGGAAACTACCGCCTGAGCGCTGGCTGGATCGACTCTCACGTACACTGTTATCCCTCTTCACCGATTTATCATGATGACCCGGACCTGGTGGGTGTGAGCAGCGGCGTCACCTCGGTGGTGGATGCTGGCAGCACCGGCACTGACGATATCGATGAATTCTATGCCCTGACGCGCAGCGCCAAAACCAACGTCTTTGCCTTCCTCAATATCTCGCGTATCGGTCTGCTAAGGCAGAATGAACTGGCCGATATGGCGGATATCAATAAGCAGCAGGTCAAGCAGGCCATCGACGGCAAGCCGGGATTTGTCATTGGTATCAAGGCACGTATGAGCAGCAGCGTCGTGGGCCAGAACGGCACCAAACCGTTGGTGTTGGCCAAAGAGATCCAGCAGGAAAACCAGCAACTGCCGCTGATGGTGCATATCGGCAACAACCCGCCGGATCTGGACGAGATCGCCGATCTGCTGACCCAGGGCGACATCATCACTCACTGCTACAACGGCAAACCGAACCGCATTCTGACCCCGGCAGGTACGCTGCGCGAGTCGATCCAACGTGCGTTAAAACGTGGCGTGCTGCTTGATGTGGGCCACGGTTCGGCCAGCTTCAGCTTTGAGGTTGCCCGCCAGGCCATCGCGTTGGGGATCTTCCCACATACCATCAGTTCCGATATCTACTGCCGCAACCGCCTGGCTGGCCCGGTGCATAGCCTGGCGACGGTGATGTCCAAATTCTTTACCGTCGGGCTTTCTCTGGCGCAGGTCATTGGCTGCGTAACGGAAAATGCCGCTGCGGCATTGCGCCTGACTACCAAGGGGCAGCTGAAACCCGGCTTTGATGCCGACCTGACCATTTTTGATCTCCGCCAAGGGCCGCAGGTGTTTGCCGACTCCGAAGGGGAGTCCGTAAATGGCGAACAACTGTTGGTGCCGCTGGCTGCCGTAGTGGCCGGGGAAGTCCTATTAACCGATCAAGGAAAAGCCGCTCATGTCTTCAGTCTATGAAAAATATAACTTAAAGCAGGTGATCAATACTTCTGGCCGCATGACCATTCTCGGCGTTTCTACGCCACGCCAGGAGGTGATTGACTCTGTGGATTACGGCCTGAATCATTACTTTGAAATCAAGGATCTGGTCAACAAGACCGGCGCCTATATTGCTGGCCTGCTGAATGTGGAAGACGCGGTGATTGTTTCCTGCGCTTCTGCCGGTATTGCCCAGTCGGTAGCGGCGGTGATCGTCAAGGATAACGCCAACCTGCTGGTCAACCTGCATTCCGCTACGGTGAACGAGCCGCGTGAGATCGTGTTGCCGCGTGGCCATAACGTCAACTTTGGTGCGCCGGTAGATACCATGGTCGCCCTTGGCGGCGGTAAGGTGGTGGAAGCCGGTTATGCCAACGAATGTTCCCCTGAACAGATTGAAGCCTGCATCACCCCGCAGACCGCGGCCATCCTGTACGTCAAGTCTCACCACTGCGTGCAGAAAAGCATTCTCTCCGTCGAACAGGCGGCCGTGGTGGCGCGTAAGCATAACCTGCCGCTGATCGTCGATGCCGCTGCCGAAGAAGATCTGATGTGTTACTACCAGATGGGTGCCGATCTGGTGATCTACAGCGGTGCCAAGGCTATTGAAGGGCCAACCAGCGGGCTGGTGATCGGCAAGAAGCAATACGTAGAGTGGGTGAAGCAGCAGTCAGGCGGTATTGGCCGGGCGATGAAAGTGGGCAAAGAGGGCATCCTCGGCCTGACGCAGGCTATCGAAAGCTACCTGACGTCGGAGAAAACCACCGGTGCGCAAATGGTAGAGCGCATGACGCCGTTTATCAGCCAACTGAATACCCTGAATGGCATCAGCGCCAAAACCGTCTGGGACAGCGCAGGGCGCGATATTGCCCGCGTTGAAATCACCTTTGATGAAGCGGTGTTGGGGATGTCGACTGTGGAAATCGTCCAGCGGCTGAAAACCGGTGATATCGCCATCTATTTCCGTGGCTACAAGGCCAACGAAGGCAAGATTGAGGTGGATGTCCGCAGCGTGAACGAGCAGCAGTTGATGACCGTCTTTACCTGTATTAAAAATCTGTTTACGGAGAACCAAGCATGAAGCTGAAGCCTAATTACTATAAAGACCGCGTTTGCCTCAACGTGCTGGCTGGCTCAAAAGCCAACGCGCAGGACATCTATAATGCGGCGCAGGGACACGTGCTGGTGGGAGTTCTTTCCAAAAATTATCCTGACGTTGAGAGTGCCGTGGCGGATATGTCGCGTTACGCGCGCCTGATCGAGAACGCGCTTTCCGTGGGTCTGGGAGCAGGCGATCCCAAGCAGTCGAATATGGTCAGCCTGATCTCCGAGCACGTCCAACCGCAGCATGTGAACCAGGTGTTTACCGGCGTCGGTGCCAGCCGTGCATTGCTGAAGCAAAGCCAAACCGTGGTGAACGGCCTGGTCTCCCCGACCGGCCGCGTGGGCTGGGTGAAGATTTCCACCGGGCCGCTGAGCGCTCATGCAGCGGATGGCATCGTGCCAGTAGAGACTGCCATTGCGTTGTTGAAAGATATGGGCGGCAGTTCGATTAAGTATTTCCCGATGGGTGGCCTGAAGCATCAGGACGAATATGAGTACGTGGCAAAAGCCTGTGCCGAGCATGACTTTATGCTGGAGCCGACCGGGGGCATCGATCTGGAAAACTTCGAACCGATCCTTGAGATTGCGTTGAAAGCCGGTGTTAAGCAGGTGATCCCGCATATCTACAGTTCCATCATTGATTCCACCAGTGGCGATACTCGCCCGCAGGATGTCAAAACTCTGCTGGAGATCGCCAAACGGCTGGTGGGGTAAATCCGCGACCCCTCACCCCAACCCTCTCCCACAGGGAGAGGGAGCTGGTACGGAGCTGTGGTTAGGTGTGGTGTAAAGCAGTGGCATGTTCGATTTGATGTGGCGGTTGGGTACTGGAGTTAAGTTTTGGCACGTTCGGTCCCTCTCCCACAGAGAGAGGGGGCTGGTACGGAGTTGTGGTTAGGTGTGGTGTAAAGCAGTGGCATGTTCGATTTGATGTGG
>NZ_JBNDIN010000017.1:0-123327 GCF_050434425.1 Serratia sp. 2723 | reverse complement strand
AGTCAACCTTAATTTCAGGTTTTTTCTCTGTCGAACTTCGGAGACTCTGTGAAGTTGTTCACATGTTCCGTGTCGATGGAGGCGCATTATAGGGAGCTGGTTCAGAATGACAAGGGTTAATATGTACTTTTTTTTCCGACCGCTCACTATTCATGCATAACGCTGCTTAAACCCGCTTTTTAATCGCTGCAGGCAGTTCTTGCAGGCTGTTTAGCACCCAATCCGCCGTTTTCTCACCTTCTTCAGTGACTGGCTTGCCAGTGCGCACCAACACTTTAGTGCCTACCCCTGCCGCCGCTGCCGCCTGCATGTCCTCGATTTTGTCGCCAACCATATAAGAAGCGGCCAAATCGATATTCAGTTCTTTCTGCGCCTGCAACAACATGCCCGGCTGCGGTTTGCGGCAATCACAAACCTGGCGATACTCTTCTATTACTGCTTCAGGATGATGTGGGCAGAAATAGATGCCGTCCAGATCGACATCGCGGTCGGCCATCGACCAGTCCATCCATTCTGTCAGACGCATAAACTGTTCTTCGCTGAATTTGCCACGGGCAATGCCAGACTGGTTGGTGACCAGCACCAGCGCGAAACCCATTTTTTTCAGTTCACGGCAGGCGTCAATCACGCCATCGATAAACTGGAAGTCATCTATTTCATGGACGTAGCCATGATCGATATTAATCGTGCCGTCACGATCTAAGAAAATTGCTGGAACGCTTTGTGTCACCGGTATGCTCCTGAAAGCCTGAAAACCGCCCCAGTATCGCATGTTTTCGCCGAGACTGAGAATGATGAAGAAGAGCGTTAACGTTGACTTAGACGTCTAGACGCCTTAACATCTGATCCAGACCTTGGCGCTGACCAAGGTCTCTCTTTATTAGGCCACGGCAACCAAGCTAAAAATAAGAAGAATATGATTAAACTTTCCAACATCACCAAAGTGTTCCAGCAGGGGTCGCGTTCCATTAGCGCACTCTCTGACGTGACTCTCCACGTTCCTGCCGGACAGATTTATGGCGTGATCGGGGCCTCAGGCGCCGGTAAGAGTACGCTGATCCGCTGCGCCAACATGCTTGAGCGCCCAACGTCAGGTACCGTTCTGGTCGATGGCCAGGACCTAACCTCCCTGTCTGAAAGCGAGCTGACGCGCGCACGCCGCCAGATTGGCATGATCTTCCAACACTTTAACCTGCTCTCTTCACGTACGGTCTTCGGTAACGTTGCCCTGCCGTTGGAGTTGGACAATACGCCACGGGCGGAAATCAAAAAACGCGTGGTCGAGTTGCTGGAGCTGGTTGGTCTGTCAGACAAGCACGACGCCTACCCTGCCAATCTGTCAGGCGGCCAAAAGCAGCGTGTAGCCATCGCCCGTGCGTTGGCAAGCAATCCTAAAGTGCTGCTGTGCGACGAAGCGACCAGTGCGTTGGATCCCGCCACCACCCGCTCCATTCTCGAACTGCTGAAAGACATCAACCGCCGTTTGGGGCTGACCATTCTGCTGATCACCCATGAAATGGATGTAGTGAAGCGTATCTGCGATCAGGTTGCAGTTATCAGCCAGGGCCAGTTAATTGAGAAAGACAGCGTCAGCGAAGTGTTCTCACATCCCAAGACGCCGCTGGCACAGCAGTTTATCCAAGCTACGCTGCATCTGGATATCCCGGACGACTATGCCGCTCGCCTGGCACCTGAGCGTACCGGAGGCCGTCAACCGCTGTTACGCCTGGAGTTTACCGGCCGCTCGGTCGATGCCCCGTTACTGTCAGAAGCGGCCCGTCGCTTTAACGTGAACAACAATATTATCAGCGCACAGATGGATTACGCCGGCGGCGTGAAGTTCGGCGTAATGCTGGCTGAACTGCATGGCTCTGACGAAGATGCACAGGCAACGATTAAGTTCCTACAGGAAAATCAGGTAAAAGTAGAGGTTCTGGGTTATGTCTGAGGCAATGATGTGGTTAATGGCACGTGGCGTGTGGGAAACCGTCGTGATGACCTTTGTCTCCGGCTTCTTTGGCTTTGTCCTGGGCTTACCGGTTGGCGTACTGTTATATGTGACCCGCCCTGGGCAAATCATTGCCAACAATACCATCTATAAGGTGTTGTCCGGGTTAGTGAACATTTTCCGTTCCATCCCGTTCATTATCTTGCTGGTCTGGATGATCCCGTTCACTCGAATGATCGTTGGCACCTCTATCGGCTTACAGGCGGCTATCGTTCCACTAACCGTGGGCGCGGCTCCCTTTATCGCCCGCATGGTAGAAAACGCCCTGTTGGAAATTCCGTCAGGTCTGGTTGAAGCCGCTCGTGCCATGGGGGCAACCCCAATGCAAATCATCACCAAAGTGCTGCTGCCTGAAGCGCTGCCAGGTTTGGTGAATGCCGCTACCATCACGCTGATCACCCTGGTGGGCTATTCTGCGATGGGCGGTGCCGTCGGTGCCGGTGGCTTAGGTCAAATTGGTTATCAGTATGGTTACATTGGTTATAACGCTACCGTGATGAATACGGTATTAATATTACTGGTGGTGCTGGTGTATCTGATCCAGTTTGGTGGCGACCGTATCGTGAAGGCCGTTACCCACAAATAGCTTTACCCACGCGCTGACATCTACTCGATAGCTTTGCTGCACCTGGCAGGATTAAAGAGTAAGGCGTATTTCATATGCGAGTCTAATTGAGGAAGGGATATGTCGTTAAAATTTAAATCCATCGCAACAATCGGCGCACTGATCGGTACTCTAGCTCTGGCCGGTTGCGGCCAGGATGAAAAAGATCCAAACCATATCAAAGTGGGCGTTATTGTTGGTGCTGAACAGCAAGTGGCTGAAGTAGCACAAAAAGTGGCAAAAGATAAGTATGGTCTGGACGTTGAGCTGGTCACCTTCAACGACTATGTGTTGCCAAACGAAGCCTTGAGCAAAGGCGATATCGATGTCAACGCCTTCCAGCACAAGCCTTACCTGGATCAGCAGATCAAGGATCGTGGTTATAAGCTGGTTTCAGTCGGTAACACCTTCGTGTACCCGATTGCCGGTTACTCCAAAAAGATCAAATCCATTGATGAGCTGCAAGAAGGTTCACAGATAGCACTGCCTAACGATCCAACCAACCTGGGTCGTTCGCTGCTGCTGCTGCAAAAACAGGGTCTGATCAAGCTGAAAGACGGTATTGGCCTGCTGCCGACCGTGCTGGACGTGACCGAGAACCCGAAAAAACTGAAGCTGGTTGAGCTGGAAGCGCCACAGTTGCCACGTTCACTGGACGATCAGCAAATCGCTCTGGCCATCATCAACACCACTTACGCCAGCCAGATTGGTTTGACGCCGGCCAAAGACGGTCTGTTTGTTGAAGATAAAGACTCACCTTACGTCAACATCATGGTTGCCCGCGAAGACAACAAAGACGCAGAAAACGTGAAAAAATTCGTTCAGGCTTACCAGTCAGACGAAGTTAACGAAGCGGCAAACAAGATCTTTAACGGCGGTGCAGTAAAAGGCTGGTAATCGTTCATTAGCCATTTTATTCCGATAATTGCAAGACGGGCTACGGCCCGTCTTGTTATTTGCGCCAGAGATTGCTTCAATAGCGCCACTTTGATTATAAAATGGCAGGGACTCTCAATGCGTGTTTTACCTCTCTGTTTGTTAGCGCTCGCGCTGACTGGATGCTCAACGCAGCACAAGGCTCCATCCACAACAAACAGCACAACAACTACGGCCGCTCCAGCTCCGGTAAAAGCCCCCCCAGCAGCCCGCCCGGCCCCGGTAAAGCTGTACAAGAGTGCAGAAGAACTGGTCGGCAAGCCTTTCCGCGATTTAGGTGAGGTTTCTGGCGAATCCTGTCAGACCACGGTTCAGGACTCTCCACCTAATCTGAATACCGCACGTAAGCGTATGCAGACCCGCGCGTCCTACATGAAGGCCAATGCGGTGCTACTGCATGACTGTCAGATTGTCAGCGGCGTCGCCGGTTGTTACCAGCAGGCCATCTGCCAAGGCTCTGCGCTTAACGTCTCAGCCAAATGACCGAATTTGTTTTTCAGCAGATCGGCACTATCCGTTCTCCGTATAAAGAGAAATTCGCGGTTCCCCGTCAGCCTGGGCTAGTTGAAGACGGCGGCGGTGAACTGTTGTTGTTGCCGCCTTACAATCAGGCCGAAGCGGTACGTGGCCTCAGCGAGTTCAGCCATCTATGGGTGATGTTTGTGTTTCATCAAACCATGGAAGGAGGCTGGCGTCCTACCGTGCGGCCTCCTCGTCTGGGCGGCAATGCGCGTATGGGTGTGTTCGCCACCCGTTCGACCTTTCGCCCTAACCCGTTGGGTATGTCCTTGATCGAGCTGAAAGGCATACGGACTCAAGGGGGCGAGGTGGTACTGGAGTTGGGCAGCCTGGATTTGGTAGACGGTACGCCGGTGGTCGATATCAAACCCTATTTACCGTTCGCCGAAAGCCATCCACAAGCGCGAGCCGGGTTTGCTCAGGCGGCACCGGCCGGTGATATGCCGGTGTATTTCTCGCCCCAGGCGGAACAACAGCTGCAGCAACATTTGCGGCGCTACCCCAACCTGCGCCGTTTTATCACTCAGGTTCTGGCGCAAGATCCTCGCCCCGCCTATCGAAAAGAAGAAGCCAGCGGGCGCGAATATGCGGTATGGTTGTTGGAGTTCAACGTGCGCTGGCGGATCGTTGATAGTCAAAGCGAAGTGTTGGCGCTCGACGCCCGTTAAAATTCCGCCCGCTCTCTTTTGACAACCAGCTTGCGCTGGTAAACTAAGCCACTTTTGAAAATTTTGGCAGCCAACCCTGGCAGCCCGATGCAATTTGCAGTTCTAACGGAACCAAAACACCATGCGTACAAGCCAATATCTGCTCTCCACACTGAAGGAGACACCTGCCGACGCCGAAGTGATCAGCCACCAGCTGATGCTACGCGCCGGGATGATCCGCAAGCTGGCCTCCGGTCTTTACACCTGGTTGCCAACCGGCCTGCGCGTTCTGAAGAAGGTTGAAAACATCGTTCGCGAAGAAATGAACAATGCTAACGCGATCGAAGTTTCCATGCCGGTCGTTCAGCCCGCAGACCTCTGGCTGGAAAGTGGCCGCTGGGAGCAGTATGGCCCGGAATTGCTGCGCTTCGTCGATCGCGGCGATCGTCCCTTTGTGCTTGGTCCAACCCATGAAGAAGTGATCACCGATCTGATCCGCAACGAAATCAGCTCTTACAAGCAGCTGCCGCTGAACTTCTTCCAGATCCAGACCAAGTTCCGTGACGAGGTTCGTCCCCGTTTTGGCGTAATGCGCTCACGTGAATTCCTGATGAAGGACGCCTATTCCTTCCACACCACCCAGGAATCCTTGCAGGTAACCTACGACGCAATGTACGAGGCCTACAGCAAGATCTTCAACCGTATGGGTCTGGATTTCCGCCCAGTGTTGGCCGATACCGGTTCCATCGGTGGCAGCGCGTCGCACGAGTTCCAGGTGCTGGCAGAAAGCGGTGAAGACGATATCGTGTTCTCAACCGGTTCCGATTACGCCGCCAATATCGAGCTGGCAGAAGCGGTTGCCCCTGCTCAGCCACGTGCTGCGGCAACCGAAGAACTGCGCATCATCGATACGCCAAACGCCAAAACCATCGCCGAGCTGGTAGAGCAATTCCAACTGCCGGTAGAGAAAACGGTGAAGACCTTGATGGTGCACGCCCGTGAAGAGAGTGGCCACAAGCTGGTTGCCCTGCTGGTGCGTGGCGATCATGAACTGAATGAAATCAAGGCCGAGAAGCTGCCACAGGTCGCAGTTCCACTGGTTTTCGCCACGGAAGAAGAAATCCGGGCGATCGTCGGCGCAGGCCCTGGCTCCCTTGGCCCAATCAACCTGCCGATCCCAGTGGTTGTCGATCGCAGCGTAGCGGCCATGAGCGACTTTGGCGCGGGCGCCAACATCGATGGCAAGCACTACTTTGGCATCAACTGGGAGCGCGATCTGCCGCTGCCACAGAGCGCCGATATCCGTAACGTGGTGGAAGGCGATGCCAGCCCGGACGGTAAAGGTACGCTGCTGATCAAGCGCGGTATCGAAGTAGGCCACATCTTCCAACTGGGTACCAAGTATTCAGAAGCGATGAAAGCCACCGTACAGGGTGAAGATGGCCGCAATCAGGTGCTGACCATGGGTTGCTACGGCATCGGCGTGACGCGCGTGGTGGCTGCCGCCATCGAACAGAATCACGATGACCGTGGCATTATCTGGCCGGACGCAATTGCCCCGTTCCAGGTAGCCATTCTGCCAATGAACATGCACAAGTCATTCCGCGTGCAGGCACTGGCTGAGGAACTGTACGCTACCCTGCGTTCACACGGCATCGACGTGATCCTGGACGATCGTAAAGAGCGTCCAGGCGTGATGTTTGCCGATATGGAACTGATTGGCGTACCTCACTCCATCGTGATCGGCGATCGTAACCTCGACAGCGAAGAGATTGAGTATAAAAATCGCCGTGTTGGCGAGAAGCAGATGATCAAAACCGGCGAAATCATTGATTTCCTGCTGGGCCAGATCCAACGCTAATCGATAGCCAAAGCCCCCCAGACGGGGGGCTTTGTGAATGGATTTTGTTGTTAAAGGATTAACTTATGTCATTACGCCCCCCCTCGGCTACCCGTCTGTTTGCTTTGCTTTCGGTGTTTTTGACCGGTTGCACCATGGACATAGGCTTATCCGACCGTGAAAAACACCCCATCAATCCCGTCAACGTTCAGTTCCAATCGTTAAGCTCGGCCCCAGGAAAAACGCTGCGCGAAATCAATCAGGCCGACCTGCAAGAGGGAGACCTGCTGTTCTCCTCAACTATTGGTTTGAAATCACTCGGGATCCGTATCTTGAGTACCTCGTCAGTCAGCCATGTGGCCGTGTATATTGGCGAAGGTCAGGTTGCCGAAGCGGTAGGGGAAGGCGTGCAGATTATCAGCCTGAAAGACGCGCTGACCCATAGCGACAAGATGTTTGCTTTGCGCATCCCCGATCTGACACCGGAGCAGGCCAGCCAAATCCGTCAATTCGCCAGCCAAAAGGCCGGCAGCCGTTACAACTATCTGGGCATTGCCGAAATGGTGCCCTTTATGATGACCAAGCAGCTGTGTTCGCTGAATCCCTTCTCTGCCGATTTCCGCCAGCAATGTGTCAAAGGCCTGGCTGCGGCCCAGCTTAAGACGCCGACCGGTGCCGAGTCGTCGTATTTCTGTTCGGAGTTTGTGATTGCCGCGTTTGAAAACGCGGGGCATCCGTTGACGTTGGCCGCCCCAGGCTGGGTCAGTCCGGGCGATTTACTGCATATGCGGGAAGGGGATATTGCTACGCTGGCACCTAGCCGGGCGCTGGTCTACGTGGGCCATATCAAGCCGGGGATCTATTTACGCTCTCGGACGTTGGCAAAAAATCAGGCCCCTCACCCTAACCCTCTCCCACAGGGAGAGGGAACCGATCGAGTTCGCTGATTATTCTGCGTAATACCTTATCTTTTTGTTCCTACTCCCTACATTCCGAAGCCGTACGAACTAATCAAGAGGGAGAGGGAACCGATCGAGTTCGCTGATTGTTCTGCGTAATACCTTAACTTTTTGTTCCTACTCCCTACATTCCGAAGCCGCACGAACTAATCAAGAGGGAGAGGGAACCGATCGAGTTCGCTGATTATTCTGCGTAATACCTTATCTTTTTGTTCCTACTCCCTACATTCCGAAGCCGCACGAACTAATCAAGAACTCCGGGCAACTCCCTCTCCCTGTGGGAGAGGGTTGGGGTGAGGGGTATCAGTTAGCACAGCTCTTGCTGTTGTCGAAAGCGATCTTGCCACCCGGCTCCGGGATCAGCGCTTTTTGCATCTGCCCTTCCTCCATGGAAGGTTGCACGCTGAAATGCCCGTTCAACATCAGGAATACCGGCTCGCCCGGCGCCCGCTGAGCCTTCAGATAGCCCTGCTCCAGCGCGATATTATTCGCTACCGGGAAGGTTTTGCCGGTGGCACAATCCTGGAATACCGCCGCGTCGGCCATATAGGTATACAATCCGGTCAACGGCATCGGCGTTTTCGGCAAGGCTTTCGCCACCGGCGACAGCACATAATTAAGCTGAGACACAATCGGTTCTCCACTGCGGTCCAGCATTCTCAATTGCTTGCCTTCCGGGTGGAAATAGCGTTTTTCACCGTTGCTTTCGGTCAGCACCAGCTTATCTGCCGTACGCGCCCATGTGCCATAGCTGGCAAAGGTTTGATCACCACCTTTAGCGCCACGATAGGTTTCCTGCAAAACAAAGGTACCATCCTCATCAAGGAACAGCGAGGTGTCCATCCCGGAGCAGTCTGCACAAGGCAATAAGCCCTGATAGCTCTGCTGCATCGGCTGAAGCGTTTGTTCTTTTGGCTGGTATTGATTGTTACATCCCAGCAATGAAAGGGCTCCTGCCGCTAAAAACAGGGCGATCGTTATTTGCTTCAAGTTACTCTCCTGTTGTCATCCATTGATATCCATGGCGTAGGCTAAGGCTGAACCTTGCCGCGCAGTGCCTTGGTGGCGCCTTTGCGCACCTTGCCTTCAAGACGGCGTAATTTGGCCCCTTTGCTGGGTTTGGTTGCCCTGCGCGTCTTTTCGACCACCATCGCCTGTTGGATCAGCGCCACCAGCCGGGCCAGTGCCGCTTCACGATTCATTTCCTGGCTGCGATATTCCTGCGCCTTGATAATCACCACCCCATCGGAAGTCACTAAATGATGATTAAACGCCAGCAGCCGCTCTTTGTAGTACTCTGGCAGGCTGGACGCCCGGATGTCAAAGCGCAAATGGATCGCCGTTGAGGTTTTATTGACATGCTGACCACCCGCCCCTTGCGCGCGGATCGCCGTTAATTCTATTTCGTTGTCCGGTATGGCTACGTTTCTTGACAGTTGCAGCACCGGTTATTCCTGCGCCAGCTGCCATTCGGCAAATTGAATTTCCAGACTATTCTGAAGGTCCGACAGCCAGATGGTGCCTTCCTGCAGCGTGGCCTGTAGCGTCATATTGCGGCTGGCTAGCGCGGTCAAGCGGGACAGTTGTTCATCATCGAGAAAGCGAATGCTCAGGTTCTTGTGGTTGGCCACCTTGCTCTGCATAGACTGCCACCAGACATGCCCAGCGCGATCGCCATAGGCGTAAAGCACCACCCGAGGTGACTGATTGCAGGCTTTCTTGAGGCGTTTCTCGTCCGGTAGCCCCAGCTCTATCCACATTTCCAACCCGTTATGGTCGTTGCGCCGCCAGATTTCCGGCTCGTCTTCCGCGCTCAGGCCCTTGGTAAACACCAGGCGTTCATCGGCATGGCAGATCCAGGCCAGCAGGCGCAGCATCATGCGCTGTTCGGTTTCTGAAGGATGCTGGGCCAGGGTGAGTGTGGTATCAAAGTAAAAGTGACGATCCATATCAGCGATATTGAGCGTGGCTTTATAAATTGTTGCTTTCAGCGCCATGGGTAACCTCATTATTAACAAGCCACATTGTACTTGATCAGGGCAGTCCGCAGCCAGCACGGGGAGCATCAGGAGTGGACTAATGCCCATAAAGAGGAGCTAATAACTCCCTGGCACCTGTGCTATAGTCCTTTAAATAGGATTTAACCCCGAGTGTCTGTGCCTTATTGCAGCCTGCGTGGCGATAATGCAGAGATCCTAAAGGGAGGCCATTGTGCAACAATACTGTGAGTTAGTACGACGTTTTTACGCTCAGATCGGCAGTGGAGATCTTGGCTACGTGCCGGATGCACTAGCATGTGTGTTAAAGGCATTGGACGAAGTTGCCGCGAATAGCGAGCTACCGTCCTCCGTTAGGGAACAGGCGGCATTTGCCGCCGCTAACTTATTGGTGAGCGACCATGTTGATGAATGATGAGTACCAATCCATCAATTGCGATGACTATGAAAGCCTGGAACTCGCCTGTCAGCATAACTACATTCTGAAGCTAGAGTTACGCGACGGAGAGAAATTCGAAGGCATTGCCACCGAGTTGAAATTTACCAAGGGCGTTGAGTACCTGATTGTCGATCAGGCCGGTAGTGCTCTCAGCTTGCGTCTGGATCACATCCTCAGTTTCAGTCATCCGGAAATCGGTACCGTGGTCGTCAGCCTGTCAGACTGATTTTGCGGTAACGCCATCTCCACAGGGCAGCCCAAGGGCTGCCCTCGTCATTTAAGGCTTCAGGCTGGCGTAATAGGCCGCCAGATCGGCAATATCCTCATCCGACAGCGGCGAGACATAGGCCTTCATCACTTCCGCCTGCCCGCCAGAGCGTTCCCCTTTTTTGTAAGCCTGCAAAGAGTGCTCCAGATACATTTGATTCTGCCCGGCCAGATTCGGGTACATAGGTACCGAAACCTTACCTTCCGCGCCATGGCAGGCCATGCAACTGGCCGATTTATCCTTGCCTGCCGCCGCATCGCCCGCCGCCATGGCGGAAAAGCTCAGCACACCAGCCATCACTACCATTACGCTCACCAATTTCATTACTCACTCCTCACAGCGGATGATGATTATTTTTTTTCCAGCCAAGCCGCCAGACCGGTTGCCCCGCAGGCGCTTGCCCTTGCTCAGTAATAAATACGCCCACGGCAGCGATTAACTGCTCATCATAGTAGACCAACGGGATACGTTCACGCTGCCACGGTGGAATAGCCAACTCTTGCCACAGTTTTTTGATCGGCCGTGAACCGGCACGGCCAACAATTCGCGCCCTACCCTTGGCGGTAAAGCGCACGCTGACCGACTCATGCTCTAAAGGAGCCCGTACCTGACATTCACCTTCGCCCACGAGCAGGGTACCCAGCCCGTCGGGTAACGCCAATGGAGCCTCATCAGGCCAGGGCAATTGTGTGCCGCTCAGGTCAGCCATCAGCGGTAGCAGGTACAAGCGCTGGCGAAAACGGCGGATCTGGTAGTCCCCGAGTTGCAGCTGTGGTTCGGCATCTTCCCGGCTTAACGCAACCTCCTGCCAGAGCCGATGCAAACCATCGCGCGCGGGCATGGTGACGCCAAACAGCCCAATCCAGCGCCGTAGCAAAGCATAGCGCCTGGCCGCAGAACAGGTAGCCAATTCGGCGATAGCGAGCGAGTTTTCGCCATCCAGCAGTTGGGCCAATTGCTCGGCCAGCAGCTCATCAAGCAGTTGCTCCTGCTCGGCACATAATGCAGCGCTGCGCGCGGTGGCTGCAGCAAAATGCGGCCAACGCTGATGCAATATCGGCAGAACGTTCAGACGTAAGAAGTTGCGATCGAAGCGGGGATCCTGATTGCTGTCGTCCTCGATCCACTGCAGTTGATGCTGGTGTGCGTAGGCTTCCAGCTGCTGGCGCGATATTCCCAGCAGCGGGCGCAATAAGGGATTGTTACCCAACCGGGTTTGTGCGGCCATGGCAGACAGACCCGCAGGGCCGCTGCCCCGTTTTAAGGCCAGCAAAAAGGTTTCACATTGATCGTCGAGATGCTGCGCCGTCAGCAAAGTCTCCTCTGTGGTCAGCGTTTCTGCGAAAACAGCGTAGCGGGCCGAACGGGCCGCTGCCTCGATACCCCCAGGCCGCCCGGCAAGCTGTACATGCTGTACCACCAGCGGTACCTGCCAACGTTCGCATTGCTGCTGGCAGTGTGCCACCCAATCATCGGCAAAACGGCTCAGGCCATGGTGGACATGCACCGCGCGCAGGGCAATGTCCGGTTGCTGCTGGCGCAACAGCACCAGCAGGTGCAGCAGTACGCTGGAGTCCAGGCCGCCGCTGAACGCCAGCAGCAGTTGGCGCTCAGCCCCTAGATGGTCGGCAATCTGTGTCAGGAGGTGGTGGGTCTTCATCAATTGGGCTTAGTGACATCTACATAGCTGCACGTTAACCAGCCCACCGCCATCAATCAAGCATTAACCGCGCTATGATTACGCCGGGCCATTCCCCACCACAGCACCAGAGCCACCAGCACCAAGGCCGCACAGCCTGCCGCCCCCCAGCCAATCTGGGTGAAAACCTTGCCGTAAGCCTCGATCATTGCATTACCCAGTTGGCTTTCGGTGGTCTGGTTGGCAATCAGGCCCGCGAGGTAATTAGCCACCGAACCGGTCGCCAGCATATAAATACCGGTCAGCACGCCGGTGACACCAGGAATATCCAACCGGGTGATTTGGGCCATCGCCACCGGATCGATAAACAGTTCGGCAAATCCCATTACCGCCAACCCGGCCACCATCATCCCCATTGAGGCTTGGCCATGCAGTTGCCCCCAGCGCGCATTTAACGCCATCAACATAAAACCCACGGCAATCAACAGCAGGCCAAAGGCAAACTTGCACCAGATGCGCACGGTCTGAGCGTTTCCCCGGCTGCTACGCATCAACCAGGCCAGCAGCACGCCGCCCAGCATGACCGCAAAAGCGTTTACCGACTGGAACAGCGCCGTAGGCACCGACCAGGAGAACCATTGCCGATCAACAAAGTGATCGATAAACAGGCTGATCGAACTGCCGCCCTGTTGGGCAAAGGCCCAAAACAGCGTCCCCAGCAGCATCAGGATGATGATTTGCCATAACGCCCGCCGTTGCTCGCCACTCACCCGCCAGAGAATACGCATGACGATCACCACCGCAGCGGCACACACCACGCCAAGCAGATAGCCGGCCCAGTCGTGAATGAACAACAGTGCGAAAAACAGCGGTGCACACAGCACCGCAGCCACCAGCCAGAACCAATGTGGCAAGCGTAGCGTGGTGGCCTGTATCAGCGGGATATTCACCCCGCGCGTCTGCCGAAAGTGCTTGCTCCCCGACAGGAAGATCATCAGCCCGGCAAACATCCCTATTCCCGCCAGCGCAAAGCCGACGTGCCAGCCATAACGTTCGGCAGCCAACCCACAGGCGATCGGAGCCAGGATGGAGCCAACGTTCCCCGCAGCATACAGCAGAGAAAACCCTCCTTCCCGCCGTGGGTCCTGCGCCTGATACAGCTCTCCCAGCAGGCAGCTGATATTGGATTTAAACAGGCCGTAGCCGCAGATGATAATGCCCAGCGCCAGGTAAAGAGAGTTGGCCGAGACCGCCCCCAGCCCCAGTACGATGTGGCCCAAGGTCATCAAGGCTGCCCCGGCAATCACCGAGACATGGTTGCCCAACAGGCGATCGGCCAGCAGGCCGCCCAGAATGGGGGTGACATAAACCAAAGAAGCATAAGCGCTGAAAAGAGTGATGGCGTGGCTATCGGAATAGCCTAACTGGTGGGTCAGATAGAGGATCAGTAACGCGCGCATGCCGTAAAAACTAAAATACTCCCAGATTTGGATCGCAACGACATAGTAGATAGCGCGCGGCTGTGAGGGTGTTTTCATGGTGTTCTCCCATCAGGATAACCAAGGGGAAAGCGTCTGTGCTTTCCCCTTGTGATGCCATTATTCCGCTTTCAACACTTTCACCGTGTAGCGGCCATCCGGCTGGCGGTAAGCCCCGTGAATATCGGTCTCAAAGCCCGGATAATGCGCGCCGATTTCACACAGCATTTGCAGGAACTCCAGCACTGGGCGGCTTTCTTCGGTCAGCATTTCTCCCGGCATCACCAACGGCACACCTGGAGGATAAGGCAGGATCATATTGGCATTGACCTTGCCGATCATCTCCTCCAGATAGACTTCCTCCACTTCGCCATGCAGCTCTTTCTGGAAGGCATGGTAAGGGTTCATCACCATGGTTGGCAACACTTCAAACGCACGGTACATCAGGTCCGGCAGGTTGTGATGTTCGACCAGGCGATGGATGTTCTGCGCCAGCTCCTGGATGCGCATGTTTTCATAGAACTCAGGCGCTTCCTGATACAGCGATGGCAGCATGTTTTTCACCCGCAGGTTCAGATCGAACGAGCGTTTGAAATCGGTCATCGCACGCAGGAGGCTCAACGCTTTGGTTTTATCGATACCAATACTGAACAGGAACAGTAGGTTGTACGGGCCGGTTTTCTCCACGATGATGCCATGCTCATCCAGGTACTTGGCGACCAGGCTGGCCGGGATACCGAACGGCTGCATTTCACCTTCTTTACTCATCCCTGGGGTGAGAATAGTCACCTTGATCGGGTCGAGGTACATGTGCTCGTTATCGATGTTTTTGAAACCGTGCCAGGCGCTGTCGGAACGCAGCGGCCAGCATTCTGGCTCATCGATATGCTCCGGCTGCCAGACGTCAAAGAACCAGCCTTCGGACTCCACTTTCAGCCGTTTGATCTCCTTACGGAACTTGATGGCACGCTCGATGGAACCGTTAATCATGCGTTTACCGGCGTTGCCCTTCATCATCGCAGCGGCGGTTTCGGTGGACGCCACAATGCCATAATGCGGCGAAGTGGTGGTGTGCATCATATAGGCTTCGTTAAAGGTCTCTTCGTTGATGTCACCCTTCACGTGGATCATCGAAGCCTGCGAGAACGCCGCCAGCAGTTTGTGGGTCGACTGGGTTTCATAGATCACCTTGCCTTCAACCCGGCCCCCGCTCATGCCGCATTTGCCTTTATAGATCGGATGGAAATTGGTGTAAGGCACCCAGGCAGAATCGAAGTGGATCGATTTAACCTCCAGAGTCTCTTTGATGAAATCGGTATTGTACAGCAGGCCGTCGTAGGTGGAGTTGGTGATCACCGCATGCGTTGGCCAGTTGGCATTCGGCGTTTCTTTCACTCGTTTGGCGATGGTGGCACGGCTGAATTCGCTCTGCGGGATGCCGCCGAGAATACCGTAGGCATTACGGGTAGGACGGAAGTAGATCGGCGTGATATCACTCATCATCATCAGATGGGTCAATGATTTGTGGCAGTTACGGTCGATCAGCACGGTGCTGCCTGCCGGAGCAGCATACATACCAACAATCTTGTTGGCGGTGGAGGTGCCGTTGGTCACCATGTAGCTGCGTTCGGCATTGAACACGCGGGAGATATACTCTTCTGCTTCTTTGTGCGGGCCGGAGTGATCCAACAGCGAACCCAGTTCGGAAACCGAAATGGAGATGTCAGACTTCATGGTATTCGGGCCGAAGAAGTCATAGAACAGGCTGCCTACCGGGCTTTTCTGGAAGGCGGTGCCGCCCATATGGCCTGGAGTACAGAAGGTATATTTGCCTTCACGTACGTATTTGAACAGCGCCTTGGTCAGCGGCGGCAGGATGGCATCGATATACTCGTCGGTGTTCTGTTTGATCTTGGCGGCGATATCTTTTGCCGCGCCCAGCGCGTATTCAAAGAAACGCACCTGCATACGCAGATCGTTGAGGCTGACATCGAGTGTCGAATAGGTGTTGGCAAAGGCATACAGCGGCATGTATTCATTGAGCTGGCTGATCTCTTCGCACAGCTCAAGGTTGTATTTGTCCCAGTCGAAAATCACGCCGCACAGGCGGGCATTGTTTTCGATCAGCTTTAATAAATCTTCGCGGTCATTTGGGTAGACGATGCGGAAGTCCAGGCTTTCCAACGCCTGATGCAGCTCGCGGATCGGCTCTTCTTTGAAGTAGACACCCATGTGATTCATGATGGCAATAACGTTCATAATCATTTCTCCAGGCAAAGCGGGCCCCTTCCCGTCGCGGCTGACAGGTCGGAAAGAAAGGGGCTGGGTAAATTCAGTGGGTCAGAGCACGCAATCTCAGTGCGCTTTGGCCGTGGCGCTGTCGTTGACCGCTGCGGCTGCTTTGGCAACCTGGCGGGTATTCATTTTGCGGGCATAGAACATCAGGATGATCAGGCTGACGATAAAGGTGCCGGACAGCTCGAAGGAGTTGGCGCCCATCAGGGCAATAAAGCAGAACCCACAGCCCAGTACCGACGCCACCAGGCTCAGCAGGTTACGCACGTTGACGCCTTCAAAGCGGATCAGGTCAACGCAGGAATAGAAGTAAGGCAGCATGGTCAGCAACACCGCAATCCCGGTCAGTTCGCCGAACAGGTCGGAAGCCTTGCCGCCGCTGGAGTTCATCACGGTGATCAACACCATCAGCGCGGTCATTTTGCAGCTTGCCAACAGCAGCCCCTTCTTCGGAATGCCGTTTTTATCCAGTTCGCCATACACTTTCGGGAAGTTGCCGTCGTTAGCCGCACGCACCCCGGCCTGCCCTACCAGCATCATCCAGGAGCCCAACGAGGTCAGGCAGGCAAAGGCGGTGAAGGCGGATACCATCGGGGCCGCCCAGTTGCCCATAATGGCGGAGGCGCTGATGGCGAATGGTGCACCGCTGGCGGCCATTTGTGCCGCCGGGAACATACCGCTCATCACCTGAGTGGCGGCAATATAGATAATCCCTGCCAGGCCGGTACCCAGCATGGTCGCCAGCGGCACGGTACGCTTGGGATTTTTCACCATCCCGGTGCTGACGGCGGCGGATTCAACGCCGATAAACGCCCACAGGCAGAGCAGGATACTTTTCACCACTGCATGGCTGTCGGTGGTACCCGAGGTATTCCAGTTGGCGTGATAGGTTGCAGCATCAAACCAGTGCCAACCGGCTACGGCAGTGACGACTACCGGGATCAACACCAGTACCAGGCCCAGCGTGGTCAGGCGGCTGACCCAGGTTCCTCCCAGCAGATTGACAAAGGTGAATATCCAGACGATGGCGATACAGGCAACCCCGGCCGGAACCGGATTATTCAACGCGGGGAAGAAAGTAGAAAGATAGGAAACGGCGGTAATACCGATTGCCAGGTTACCGATCCAGTTAGCGTGATAATAAAGCACACCGGTCTGGAAACCGAACGCCGGGGATATTTCCCCTGCATAGGCAATTGGCCCGCCTTGCTGTGGGTTTTTGGTCGCCAGGCGGGCGTAAACATAAGCCAATGACATTGCGCCGATGATAGAAATCACCCATCCCCAGATGGCGATAGATCCCAGACTTGCCAGGTTTGCCGGTAATAAGGCAATCCCGCTCCCCATCATATTACCGGCGACGACGCCGGTGCAGGCAATAAGCCCTATTTTCTTGGATGAAGCCATGGTCAGTTTCTCCTGATTTTCGATGCTTATAAGTCCTGCTCATTAGCCAGAAACATTAATGAACGGACTTGATAATCAGGATGCTAACGATCGGAGGGAATAAAGTCCTAAAGATAAGGTGAAATTACGCTCATGATCCTACAAATGATATCCGGAGGTTTTTCAGCCGACTATCAAGATGGCAGGATGAGCTAAAGAAAAGATAAAGACTCTTTAAAAACAATAAGATATTAGCGTAAAATGACGATAGCCAGGAGTGAGGCAGATGGGAGCCATACGGAACGCCGACACACCTTTCTCCCATTTGACTGCACATCCCTGTGCTCAATAGCTGCCGATGAGGTTATTTTTGCGTGTCGTAGTTATCTAAATAAGGCACAACGGCGGACACCGATGTTTGGAACACGCCATTGCGGATCCAATGCAGCGTATTTTCACCGGGGCGAAGATTGAAGGCGGTAATATAAGAATCGGCAGCCTGATGATTGTGCCCCTGCATTTCGTAAACTTTACCCAGCAAGACATAATTCAACCATGACATCTGCAGATCGATAGCCTTGTTTATGGCACGGTAAGCCTCATCCGTTTTTCCCTGTGACAGGGTATCGACGGTAATGATTTGCTGCAAGATGGGGGAATCAGCCAATACTGGCAACGTCCCCAGGCGGGTAATGTCCGCCCGTAGTTTGGCGAGTTCGGCTTCATCAAGCGGTTGGTAGGAGTTACGCAGCAAATCCACCAGTGCTTTTTCGGCTACGGCATACTCAAAGTCCGGCGAGGCTTTGATTATCGCCTCCAGTTGACTGCTGGCGCGGGTCAGTGAATCCGCATCTCCTTGTACCAGCAGTTGATGTGCCTGATAGAAACGCTGCAACGCCGGGCCATTCTGTGGCAACAGCAGCGCCAAACGTTGCGCCAGTTGCTGCGGCCAAGGCTGTTTCAACGCCGCCGACAGGCTAGTGAGGAAATCCTGCTGAATTTTCAGCTGATTATCGGCGGTAATAAAGTAGCGCTTATCCAGCATGATCGAGCTGTCGGCATTATCCACCAGCCGCACCGACAGGAAACATTGCTGGGCGCGGTAGTGGCGTTGGTTAACGAACTCGATATACAACGACTTACCGGAACTGCTCGGCCCGGTAAAGTTATAGTTGGTCTGATCGTGTACCAGGAACGTGGAATAGGTATTCAGCGCATCAGTAACCAGTTCACTCACGCCAACCACGTAAGAGAGCTGTGGCGTCCAGTTGCTGCAGCTGTTGCCGCCCTGGATACGAATATCGATATCACGCGGGTTGAGTAACACCGGCATGGTGGACACTGGAATACGCTGAGACAGGGTCGCAATGCCAACAAAGGCGACACAGGCAGACAGCGCCGCCAGGAAAGCCAGCCAGACCCAAAAGGGTGAGCGTTGATAAAAATGACCTGCCGCTGTGGGTAACAGGGCCTTCGGCTTGGTAGCCGGACGCGGCGGTACATAGGTGGGAGCCTCTTCCTCGCTGCCATCCTCCGGTTCATGCATCACTACGGCCAACTGGGGTGCCAACGGCGGCGCGTCTTCCCCCTCTTCACACCACATGACCGGTGCCGTCAGTTTATAACCGCGCTTGGGGACGGTGATGATGTATTCGGGGCTGTCTGGATCGCCGTCTTTCAGATATTTACGCAGTTCGGAAATGCATTGGGTCACCACATGGTTGGTGACGATATTACGCTTCCAGATGTTATCAATCAGTTCATCGCGACTGAGCACCATGTCCGGGTGTTGAGCGAAGTACTGCAACATATCGATCAGGCGCGGCTCCAGCGTCCGTTGACGCCCATCGCGGCTTATGCGGTTGTCGGCCGGGGTGATCAGCCACTCCCCGACACGGAAAACAGGCTCTTGCATGGCGGAAATAACTCTGTGGACACTGAGGGCAAGGGCGCGATGATAGCATAACGACCCATAACTTGGGCCGTCCTCAACAGATTAAGCATTCATAGTTCATATAATTCGAGCGGTAATCCATCTGGATCGCTGAAAAAGGTAAAGCGGGATTGGGTATAGGGATCGACCCGAACCGGCTCGCAAACGACCCCTGCGGCTTGTAAATGCGCTATCGATGCCTCGATATCCTCTACGCTGAATGCCAGGTGGCGCAGACCACAGGCTTCCGGGCGGCTAACACGAGCCGGTGGTGACGGGAAGGAGAACAGTTCGATCACGTATTGGCCATTCAGCGCCAGATCGGCTTTCCAGGAGTCACGTTCTTCGCGGTAGTATTCCGCTAACAGGGTGAATCCCAGGATATCGCAGTAAAAGTGCTTACTGGCAGCGTAATCAGAACCAATCACCGCTATATGGTGAACCTGTCGTAATGCCAACATGGATGGACTCCGTAAGTTGTTTAGTGACCCCTCACCCCAACCCTCTCCCACGGGGAGAGGGAGCCGATCGGCGTCGTAATCAGGTTCGGGTGTCGATCTGTACCCAGATTTATAGCCGGACATACCAGTCAATCTGTAGCTCGTTTTCCCCCTCACCCCACCCCCCTCCCACAGGGAGAGGGAGCTAATACAGAGCCGTTGTCAGGTATGGGAGTCGATCTGTAGCACGTTTTATTTCCCCTCCCACTCCGGAGCCGAAGTCAGAAACAAAAGTCAGGATGTGGCACAGTCGGTCCCCTCTCCCTTTGGGAGAGGGATAGGGTGAGGGGCCATTCTTATCTAACTGGTTTTCAGCACCTTCACCAGATAGCGCCCGTCTTCGGTCAGTTTAGCCCCGTGGATATCGGTTTCAAACCCTGGATAGTGTTCGCCGATCGAGCACAGCATCAGCAGGAAATCGAGCACCGCGCGGCTCTCTTCGGTGATCATCTCCCCCGGCATCACAACCGGCACGCCCGGCGGATAAGGCAGGATCATGTTCGCCGCCACTTTGCCAATCAACTGGTCGATCTCGCAGGTTTCCACATTGCCGCGCACCTGCTGCTGGAACATCTCATGCGGCGTCAGCTTCATTTCTGGCAGCACGTCAAACGCACGCAGCATCAGGCCCGGTAAATCGTGCTGGCGGATCAATTGGTGGATCCCGGCAGCCAGATCCTGAATGCGCATATGGCGGTAGAAGTCCGGATCTTCAGCATACAGATCCGGCAGCATGTTCTTCACCCGCAGATTAAGATCGTAAGCCCGTTTGAAATCCGTCAGGCTGCGCAGCAGGCTCAATGCCTTGGTCTTGTCGATGCCAATACTAAACAGAAACAGCAGGTTGTACGGGCCGGTTTTCTCCACCACGATCCCGCGCTCATCCAGGTATTTCGCTACCAGCGCGGCGGGGATACCACTTTCCTCCAGCTCACCCAGTTCGTTCATCCCCGGCGTTAAAATGGTGACCTTGATCGGATCCAGATACATATGATCGCTGTCGGTCTGGCCAAAGCCATGCCAGTTATCGTCCGGGTTCAGCGGCCAACACTGCGCCTCATCAATCTCTTCCGGCTGCCAGATATCGAAGAACCAGGTATCACTCTCGGCACGCAGACGTTGCACTTCACGGCGAAAATGCAGGGCTCGTTCCACGGAGCGGTTAATCATGCGCCGCCCCGGATTACCACGCAGCATCGCAGCAGCGGTTTCCATCGAAGCCACGATGCCGTAATGCGGCGAAGTGGTGGTATGCATCATGTAGGCTTCGTTAAAAGTGCTCTCGTCATAATCCCCTTTAATGTGGATCATCGAAGCCTGAGAGAACGCCGCCAGCAGCTTGTGGGTCGATTGAGTTTCATAGATCACCTTGCCGGGGATGCGATCGCCACTCATGCCGCTCTTGCCATCATAAATCGGGTGGAAATTGGTGTAAGGCACCCAGGCCGAATCGAAGTGGATCGATGCCACGTCCAGCGTTTGCTTGATGTAATCGGTGTTATACAGCAGGCCATCATAGGTCGAGTTGGTGATCACCGCATGTACCGGCCAGCTGGCGTTGGCTGTCTCCGCCACCCGCTTGGCAATGCTGTCACGGGTAAATTCGCGCTGGGGAATACCGCCTAAAATGCCGTACGCGTTACGCAACGGGCGCAGGTAAATCGGCACGATGTCACACATCATCAGCAGGTGACACAGTGACTTATGGCAGTTACGATCAATCAGCACCGTGCTACCGGCAGGGGCCGAATACATGCCGACAATCTTGTTGGCGGTAGAGGTACCGTTGGTCACCAGATAGCTCTGCTCCGCGTTGAACGTGCGGGCAATGTACTCCTCCGCCTCCAGATGCGGGCCGGTGTGATCCAGCAGCGAGCCCAGCTCCGTCACCGAGATGGAAATATCCGCCTTCAAGGTATTGGCACCAAAGAAATCGTAGAACAGGCAGCCCACCGGGCTTTTCTGGAACGCGGTGCCCGCCATATGGCCCGGCGTACAGAAGGTATATTTCCCCTCCTTCACATAGGTGAACAGCGCCTTGGTCAGCGGAGGGGTGATGGTATCCATATACTCATCGGTATACTGGCGAATACGCTGGGCAATATCGTCGGCAGCGTTCAGGCCATACTCGAAGAAATAGAGCACCATACGCATTTCGTGCAGGTGGACATCGAAGGTAGAGTGGGTGTTGATAAACGCATACAGCGGCAGGTATTCATTCAGTTCGTTGATTTCGCTGCACAGCTCCAGGCTGTATTCGTCCCAGTCGAACACCACCCCGCAGATACGCGCATTGTGTTCAATCAGCTTGAGCAGGTCACCGCTGTTCTTCGGGAACACCAGTTGAAAGCCCATTGAGGCCAGCGCCACGTGCAGCTCGCGGATAGGCTCGTCTTTGTAATAAACGCCCATCGGGCTCATGATCGCAATGATATTCATCGAATGGATCCTGTCAGTTAACTACCAATAGCCTATAACAACATGAAAAGCCGGGGCTGTGTACCCCAGTATTTTGCGCGCATAAAAAAACCGCCCGGAGGCGGTTAGTCATAGGGCGTACCAACTCAGCAATAGCCGTAGTTCATCAGACGCTGATAGCGACGGTTGAGCAACTCTTCGTTGTTCAGGCCATCCAGATCCGCCAGGTCCGCCAACAACTGGGCTTTCAACGAAGCCGCCATTGCCGGTACGTCGCGGTGAGCAGAGCCCAAAGGCTCAGGGATCACAGAATCGATCAGCTTCAGCTCTTTCAGACGCGGTGCAGTGATGCCCATCGCTTCTGCGGCAATCGGTGCCTTATCGGCACTTTTCCACAGGATCGAGGCGCAGCCTTCCGGTGAGATCACCGAATAGGTGCTGTATTGCAGCATATTCACTTTATCGCCCACGCCGATCGCCAATGCCCCGCCGGAGCCGCCTTCGCCAATCACGGTGCAGATCACCGGGATATTCAGGCGAGACATTTCACGCAGATTGCGAGCGATCGCCTCAGACTGGCCACGCTCTTCCGCACCCACGCCAGGATAAGCGCCTGGGGTGTCGATGAAGGTGATCAGCGGCATCTTGAAGCGGGAAGCCATTTCCATCAGGCGCAGCGCTTTGCGATAGCCTTCCGGTGCCGGCATACCGAAGTTGCGGCGGATTTTCTCTTTGGTTTCACGCCCTTTCTGATGACCAATGATCATCACCGGACGGCCATCGAGGCGCGCAATACCACCGACAATGGCTTTGTCATCGGCATAGGCGCGATCGCCTGCCAGCTCTTCAAAGTCGGTAAAGATGTGTTTGATATAATCCAGGGTATAAGGACGGCGCGGGTGGCGTGCCAATTGGGCAATCTGCCAGGCCCCAAGATCGGAAAAAATCTTGCGCGTCAGCTCAACGCTCTTCTCACGCAGGCGCTGAACCTCTTCGTCCAGATTAATATCTAATTTTTCGTCTTGACGGCTGACTGCGGTCAGCGAGTCAATTTTCGCTTCCAGCTCTGCAATCGGCTGTTCAAAATCAAGAAAATTCAGACTCATAGCATTCCTATTTTAGTCAAATTCCAGTTCCACCTGCTCATTACCTACCAAGTTCCGCAAATCTATCAACAAGCGGTCGGTCGGCGTCACGCGCCAAGTTGCACCAAAGCGCAATCTTGCCCGTGCATCTTCCCGTTGATAGTAGAGATGCACTGGAATCGTCCCCGAGCGATGGGGTTCCAAAGACTGACGGAGACGGTTCAAAAGCTGGTCATCAATTTGCCTGTCCGTCAGCGAGATAGCAAGCCCGCGAGCGTATTTTTCACGTGCTTCACTGATGTCCATTAATTCACGAGCGGTCATTTTAAGCCCGCCGTTAAAGTCATCAAAGCTGACCTGTCCAGTCGCGATCAGGATACGGTCTTTTTCCAACAAATGCTGGTATTTTTCCAATGCATCGGTGAATAACATGATGTCCAGACGGCCAGAACGGTCATCCAGCGTACAAATACCGATGCGATTACCGCGCTTGGTCATCATGATCTTGGAGGCGATCACCAATCCGACGGCGGTAGTCATCTTGCCACGCTCCGTCGGATGCATATCTTTCAGGCGCTGGCCTCCGGCATAGCGCTCGATTTCTTTGAGGTACTGGGTGATGGGGTGGCCGGTAAGATACAGCCCCAGCGTTTCCCGTTCACCATCCAGCACTACCTGTTCCTGCCAAGGGGGAACGTTGGCGTAAGATTGTTCCACCTGCTCCGGCGCTTCCGCCAATACGCCAAACATGTCCGCCTGGCCGATAGCTTCGGCTTTGGCGTGCTGATCGGCCGCTTTAAGCGCATCCCCCAGGGAGTTCATCAACGCGGCACGGTGTGGCCCCAGGCGATCAAACGCCCCGGACATGATCAGCTTTTCCAGGATACGGCGGTTGAGCTTTTTAATATCGGAGCGGGCGCACAGGTCGAACAGATCTTTGAAATACCCCTGTTCGCCGGAATTACGCGCTTCGATAATCGCTTCGATCGGCCCTTCCCCCACGCCCTTGATGGCGCCGATGCCATAGACGATCTCGCCCTCGTCATTCACGTGGAAGTGATACTGCCCGCTGTTGATGTCCGGCGGCAGGATTTTCAAGCCCATACGCCAACACTCATCCACCAGCCCCACCACCTTATCGGTGTTATCCATATCGGCGGTCATGACCGCGGCCATAAACTCGGCCGGATAGTGGGCCTTCAGCCACAGCGTCTGGTAAGACACCAAAGCATAGGCAGCGGAGTGAGATTTGTTAAAGCCGTAACCCGCGAACTTTTCTACCAGATCGAAGATTTTTACCGACAGTTCGCCGTCAATACCGCGAGATTTCGCACCATCTTCAAAACCACCACGCTGCTTGGCCATCTCGACCGGGTTCTTTTTACCCATGGCGCGACGCAACATGTCCGCACCGCCCAGCGTATAGCCGGCCAGTACCTGAGCGATCTGCATTACCTGTTCCTGGTACAGGATGATGCCATAGGTTGGCTCCAACACCGGTTTCAGCGATTCATGTTGCCACTGGATATCAGGGTAGGAGATCTCTTCGCGCCCGTGCTTACGGTCGATAAAGTTATCTACCATGCCGGACTGTAACGGGCCGGGACGGAACAGCGCCACCAGTGCGATCATGTCTTCGAAGCAGTCGGGCTTCAGACGTTTGATCAAATCCTTCATGCCGCGCGATTCAAGCTGGAATACCGCGGTGGTTTCCGAGCGTTGCAGCATGTCAAAGCTTTGCTTGTCATCGAGCGGAATGGCCGCGATATCTATCGGTTCCAGCCCGGTTTTGGCACGCCGGGCATTAATCATCCCCAGCGCCCAGTCGATGATGGTCAGAGTACGCAGGCCGAGGAAGTCGAACTTCACCAGCCCGGCATATTCCACGTCGTTCTTGTCAAACTGGGTGACCGGGTGGTTTCCTTCGGCATCGCAATAGAGCGGGGCAAAGTCGGTGATCTTGGTTGGCGCAATCACCACGCCCCCGGCGTGTTTACCGGCGTTACGCGTCACACCTTCCAGCTTGCGCGCCATGTCGATCAGCGCTTTGACCTCTTCGTCTGCCTCATAGATTTCCGGCAGCTGTGGCTCTGCGGCAAAGGCTTTTTCCAGCGTCATGCCCGGATCGGGCGGCACCAGCTTGGAGATACGGTCGACAAAGCCATAAGGATGGCCCAGCACGCGCCCCACGTCGCGGATCACCGCTTTCGCCGCCATGGTACCGAAGGTGATGATCTGCGATACCGCCTCACGGCCATACATGTCCGCCACGTGCTCGATGACCAGGTCGCGTTTTTCCATGCAGAAGTCGACGTCGAAATCGGGCATCGAGACACGTTCCGGGTTCAGGAAGCGTTCGAACAGCAGGTCAAACTCCAGCGGGTCGAGATCGGTGATTTTCAGCGCATAGGCCACCAGCGAACCGGCACCAGAGCCACGCCCCGGGCCTACCGGCACGTCGTTATCTTTCGACCACTGGATGAATTCCATTACGATCAGGAAGTAGCCCGGGAATCCCATCTGGTTGATCACTTTCAGTTCCAGATCCAGACGCTCATCGTATTCAGGACGGCGCTCGGCACGGACTTGCGGATCCGGGAACAGGAACTCCAGGCGTTCTTCCAACCCCTCTTTGGACTTGAGCACCAGGAAATCTTCGGTGGTCATATCGCCGGTGGGGAACTGTGGCAGAAAATATTCGCCCAAACGGATGGTGACGTTACAGCGCTTGGCTATTTCCACGCTGTTTAGCAACGCTTCCGGGATGTCGGCAAACAGCTCGCACATCTCCTCTTCGCTGCGCATGTACTGTTGTGGGCTGTAGTTTTTCGGGCGTTTGGGATCGTCGAGCGTGAAGCCATCATGGATCGCTACGCGGATCTCATGGGCGTCAAAGTCATCCTCCACCAGGAAACGGACGTCGTTGGTGGCGACTACCGGCAACCCACGTTCGGTCGCCAAGGCTACCGCAGCGTGCAGATAGTTTTCTTCATCTGCACGGCCAGTGCGGATCAGTTCTAGATAATAGCTGTCCGGGAAATGCTGCTGGTAAAACGCCAGGCATTGATCGACCAGGGCCTGGTTGCCACGCAGCAGAAACTTGCCGACGTCGCCCATGCGCGCACCGGAAAGCAGGATCAACCCGCTGCGGTGTTCTATCAGCCAGTCGCGATCGATCACCGGGCCTGCCGGGCCATAACCGCGCTGGTACGCCCTGGAGATTAATAGGGTAAGGTTTTGATAGCCATCGTTATCGGCTGCCAGCACGGTAAGCTGCGCCAGCTCATCGCCCAGCTCTTCGCTTTGCACATGGAAATCCGCACCGATGATCGGTTTGATCCCGGCACCGTGCGCGCTGCCATAAAACTTCACCAGACCACACATATTGGTGAAGTCGGTAACGGCCAAGGCTGGCATGGCTAACGCGGCTGCTCTTTTCACCAACGGGCCGATCTTGGCTAATCCATCAATCATGGAGTAGTCACTGTGCACGCGCAGATGAATAAAACGAGGTTCGGCCATATCCAGATACCAACGTGTTGGGGTTCAGCAAACTGAACCAGGGTTACATTAGGGTATGGGGAAGATCACCGTAGCCATTTCCCCGCACCCCGACCCTCTCCCAAAAGGAGAGGGGGCGTAATTTTAAGCATCGTGTGAACTATGCGAACGAGCCAGATTCCAGCACACGTCTTACCGGGGCAAAGCTGCGGCGATGATGCTCGGTGGCACCCAATGCGGCCAGCTTTTCCAGATGGAACGCGGTGGGGTAGCCCTTGTGTTGGGCAAAGCCGTAATCCGGGAAAATCGCATCCAGCTCGGTCATTTCGCGATCGCGAGTCACCTTGGCCAGAATTGATGCGGCACTGATTTCCGCGACCCGGCTATCCCCTTTCACTACCGCTAACGAACGCATCGGCAATTTAGGGCAACGGTTGCCGTCAATCAGCACCATGTCCGGTGCGATATGCAAACCCGCTACCGCGCGCTGCATTGCCAACATGGTGGCATGCAGGATATTCAGTTGGTCGATTTCGACCGGCTCAGCCCGCCCCAGGCTCCAGGACAGCGCCTTTTCCACGATCTCGTCGTATAACGCCAGGCGACGCTTCTCACTGAGCTTTTTGGAGTCTGCCAGGCCAACAATCGGCCGTGCCGGATCGAGGATCACCGCAGCGGTCACAACGGCACCCACCAAAGGCCCGCGCCCCACTTCATCCACACCGGCAAACAGCCGGGCCGCAGGGTAAACAAAGGGTTCCATCATGCTTTTGCCAGCTCCAACACAGCCTGAGCGGCCTGTTCATCGGCACCACAGCGAATGCTCTGATGCAATTCAAGGAAGGTCTGTTTCAACAGCTCCGCCTGCGGGCTGTCTTCCAGCAGCGGCAATAACGCCGCGGCCAGCTTATCCGGGACACAATCGTGTTGCAGCAGTTCAGTGACGATTTCACGCCCCGCCAACAGGTTAGGCAATGAGACATACGGGGTTTTCACCAGTCGCTCTGCCAGCCAGAAGGTAAATGGCTTCATACGGTAGCCCACCACCATCGGGCATTTTGCCAACATGCACTCCAGCGCCGCGGTGCCGGAAGCCAGCAGTGCCGCATCGCTGGCTACCATCGCCTCACGCCCTTTGCCATCCAGCAAGTGAACCTTGAGTTCCGGTGCTACCTCGGCCTTGATGCGCTCAAACTGCTCGCGGCGCTTGGCATTGACCAACGGCACCACCACTTCCAGATCGGGGTAATGCTCGCGTAATAGCTGGGCTGTACGCAGGAAGTCACCACTGAGCATTTCCACTTCGGCATTGCGGCTGCCGGGTAGCAATGCCAAACAGCGAGCGCCAGGGGCAATGCCCAGCGTAGCGCGTGCGGCCAGCTTATCCGCCTGCAATGGCATCGCATCGGCCATGGTATGACCGATAAAGCGGCAAGGAACGTTGAAACGATCGTAAAACGCTTTTTCGAAAGGGAGAAATGCCAACACCAGGTCGGTCGCTTTACCAATTTTGAAAACGCGTTTCTGACGCCAGGCCCACACGGACGGGCTGACATAGTGAATAGTGCGGATACCGCGCTGTTTCAGGCGGCCTTCCAGCGTGAGGTTGAAGTCTGGCGCATCGATACCGACAAACACGTCAGGCTTCAACTCACTGAATCGGCGGGTCAGATCCTTACGGATCTTCAACAGGCGTGGTAGACGCTCAAGCACCTCTACCACGCCCATCACCGCTAGTTCTTCCATTTCGTACCAGGTTTCACACCCTTCGGCCTGCATCAGCGGGCCAGCGACACCGACAAAGCGGGCGCTTGGGTAGTGCGTCTTAAGCGCACGAATTAATCCGGCACCCAGAATATCACCGGAGGTTTCCCCGGCGACCAATCCGATAGTCAATGGACGATTTGGCATAACTCAGCGAATAATCCCACGGGTAGAACGCGCAAAGAAATCGAGGAACTGCTGTACCACCGGCTGCTGTTGCGCCAGGGTTTCGATCTCTGCTTTAGCCTCGTCGAAGGTCTTCTCGCTGCGATAGAGGATTTTGTAGGCATTGCGGATCGCCTGCATTTCATCCTTATCAAAACCACGGCGTTTCAGACCTACGGCGTTGATACCAAATGGCGTCGCGTGGTTACCCTGCGCGATGACAAAAGGCGGTACGTCCTGAGCCACACCGGAACAACCACCGACCATCACATGAGCACCAATCACACAGAATTGGTGGATCGCGGTCATGCCACCAATGATGGCAAAATCGTCGATCTCCACGTGGCCAGCCAGCGTGGCGTTGTTGGCCAACACGCAGGAATTGCCCACCACGCAGTCATGAGCAACGTGCACGTTGACCATCAGCAGGTTGTCATTACCGACTTTGGTCAGGCCCGTTCCCTGTGCGGTACCGCGATGAATGGTGACGCTCTCACGAATGCGGTTACGATCGCCGACTTCAACCCGAGTCGGTTCACCAGCGTATTTCAGATCCTGATTCACTTCGCCGATAGAGGCAAACTGATAGATCTCGTTATCGCGGCCAATCTTGGTGATACCGTTCACCACCACATGCGATTTGAGGATCGTACCCGCGCCGATTTCCACCTGGGAGCCGACGTAGCAGAAGGGACCTATATGCGCACCAGCGCCGATGACGGCGCCTTCTTCAACGATCGCACTTGGATGGATAAAGGCGGTTTTATCAATCACGGCTTATGCCTCCCGGCTGCGGGCACACATCATGGTTGCTTCACAGACAATTTTTCCATCAACGGTCGCCACGCCTTTAAAGCGGGTCAGACCACGACGGGTTTTTTCGAAAGTGACTTCCATAATCATCTGGTCGCCTGGCACCACAGGGCGCTTGAAGCGAGCTTCGTCAATACCGGCGAAATAGTACAGTTCGCCCGGTTCCAGTTTACCCACGCTCTTAAATGCCAGGATACCCGTGGCCTGAGCCATAGCTTCCAAAATCAGCACGCCTGGAAAAATCGGTTTACCAGGGAAATGCCCCTGGAAAAACGGCTCATTAACGGATACGTTCTTCACTGCACGCAGATATTTATGCTCTTCGAAATCCAATACACGGTCAACCAACAAGAATGGATAACGGTGAGGAAGCAGTTCCAGAATTTCTGCAATATCTAGAGTATGAGTGTCAGTAGTCAAAATACTCTTCCTGTCTCTAAAAACTGATGGCATCAACAACACGGCCTGCGTTGACCCCAAAAAGGAGATCATCAGGCAGGCCGCAAATTAACAACTCTTTGCGCTTTTGGCATCATTGCCAACGCGTTTCGTTTTATACCCAGCATCACGGGCCGTGGTGATTAGTCTTTTCCGACTTTTCGTTCGACAGCTTTCAAACGCTTGCTAATCTCATCGATATTCATCACCAACGCCGCGGTTTTACGCCAAACTTTGTTGGGTTGTAACGGAATGCCAGAGGAGTATACCCCAGGTTCGGTGATTGGTCGCATAACCATTCCCATCCCGGTGACAACTACCTGGTCAGCAATCTCCATGTGACCATTGATCACACTGGCGCCACCAATTTGGCAATAGCGCCCGATTTTCAGACTACCTGCCATGATCACACCACCCGCGACGGCAGTATTCTCGCCAATCACCACGTTGTGTGCAATCTGACACTGGTTGTCTATGATAACACCATTCCCAATCTGGGTGTTATCCAACGCGCCGCGATCGATGGTGGTACAGGCACCAATTTCAACGCGATCGCCAATGATCACCGTGCCAAGCTGCGGGATCTTGATCCAGTTGCCACGCTCGTTGGCGTAGCCGAAACCGTCCGCACCAATCACCGTTCCCGACTGGATCAGGCAGTGCTGGCCGATTTCCACTTCATGATAAATCGTTACGTTGGCCCACAGACGCGTACCTGCGCCGATGCGTGCCCGCTTGCCGATAAAACAACCCGGGCCGATGACTACGTTATCACCCAGCTCGACACCGGATTCGATAACCGCATTCGCCCCAACGGCAACGTTCTGCCCAAGCTTGGCCTCCGGAGAGATCACCGCGCTTGGCGCGATATCTGCTGCGGGTGCTGGCGTGGTATCCATCAACTGCGCCATACGCGCATAGGTCAGGTAAGGGTTTTTAACCACCAGCGCGGCGCTACGGCAGTGCGGTAGGTCCGCTTCGGTGAGTACCACGGCACTCGCCTGGCAGGAGGCCAGCTGCTGTTGATAGCGGCTGTTTGACAAAAACGTGATTTGGCCAGGCTGTGCAGAATGCATAGAAGCAATGCCGGTGATGACGAGATCGCCATCACCGTGCAATTGTGCATCCAACTGCTGCGCTAAATCAGCCAGTCGAATTGAAGGCATGTGTTATTTAACCTGTTTCAGCACGTCTGCAGTAATATCTTTACCTGCCGCAAAGTAAGCAACGGCGTTGGCGTCAACCACGACGTCATAGCCTTCTTTGCTGGCAACAGCTTTCACAGCATCCTGAATACGGCTCAGGATCTTGTTACGTTCTTCCATCTGGCGACGACGATTGTCCTGCTCGAAAGCCTGCGCTTTCTGAGAGAACTGTTCACGCTTAGCCATCACGTCTTTTTCCATCTTGGTGCGATCGCTGGCTTTCATGGTTGAACCATCACGCTGCAGTTTCTGCATTTTGGTTTGCAGATCACGTTCCATGTTCTGGAGTTCTCCTGCGCGGCCTTTGAATTCGTTTTCCAATTGCTTGGCTACGGTTTCACGAGCTGGCAGCTGTTGGAAAATGCTAGAAACGTTAACAACAGCAATCTTGTCAGCTGCCTGAACGCCAGCAGAAGCAGCCATTGCTAAACCGAGGCCTGCGGCACATAACCACTTTTTCACTATAAACTCCTTACCATCACCCATTCGTGTCACATGACACTTTTGAAAGTACACAATCTGCCAGACTTATCACATACACAATGAGATTTCTCTCGCTATGAGCTGCTTTAAGCCTGGCATTTGCGATTCTTGTACCGCTATGCCCACAGGTGAAACCGGTTATTACCAGGTTTTACCGATGTTAAACTGGAACTGCTCCGACCTGTCGCCGTCGTATTTCTTGATCGGATCCGCATAGGAGAAGACCAACGGCCCCAGTGGAGACATCCACTGCAACGCAAGACCGGCAGACACGCGAATGTTGCTCGCCTTGCTGTAGTCTGGCACCCCGTACATCAGTGTCTGATCGGTGTTTTCCCAGTGGGTATCCCACACGGTACCGGCATCGACAAACAGTGAAGTCCGCACCGAGTTGGCGTATTTTTCGCTGAGGAACGGCGTAGGGGTGATCAACTCCATACTTGCCACGGCCATGGCGTTACCGCCCACCGCATCGTTCGAGCTACAAATCGGCTGAGCGGAAGTGCCGCCCGGCGCGTACTGGCAAGAATACGAGTTGGAGTTATAGTACACGGCTTTTGGACCAATGGTATTGGACTGGAAGCCACGTACGGTACTTGAGCCACCCGCATAGAAGTTTTCATAGAACGGCATTTCTTTACCGCCCAATCCATCGGCATAGCCCAGACGGCCACGACCCAGCAACACCCAGGTCTTGTCGTCGTCGAGCGGCATATACTGTGCGGTGTCCAACGTCATCTTGTAGTAGGAGTTGTCGGAGCCCGGCACGGTCACCTTGGTGTTGAACGTGGTACGGTTACCCTGGGTAGGGAAGTAGCCACGGTCCAGGTTATTATAGGTCCAACCCAGGTTCAGCGTGAAGTCATCGGCCTTGAAGCTGGCGCGATCGATCAGGTTAGGATCCTGCCCCATCGAGTTCAGATAGCGCCACATGGCAATCTGCGGCTGCATTTCTGACAAGGAGTTATGGACATAACCCAGGCCAGCGCGCAGCGAGTTGTTCTCGTTGATCGGGAAGCCCAACGTGCCATCAACACCGTAACTGCTGTTGGTATAGTCGGACAGATCGGCGTTATCCGCTTTAAAGTCGTTATAGAAGATACGGCCGCCCAGACTCACACCGTCCACGGTGAAGTACGGGTTGGTTACCGACAGTTCGGTATAGGTCTGGTAGTCGTTCTTGGTGCCGCTGATGCCAACGGAGTAACCCGTACCCAGCCAGTTATCCTGCTGGACACCCGCCTGGAAGCTGACGCCACTTTCGGTACCGTAACCCACACCAAAGTTCAGCGTCCCGGTGTTACGCTCTTTCACCTTATAGGTGATATCAACCTGATCGGCGGATCCCGGTACGCGCTGGGTTTCAACATCAACCGTCTCGAAATAGCCCAGACGATTCAGACGCTCTTTACCCTGCTCGACCTGATCGTTACCCAGCCACGCCCCTTCCATCTGGCGCATTTCGCGGCGCAGAACGGAATCTTTACTGGTGTCGTTGCCTTCGAACTTGATGCGACGCACATAGAAACGGTTACCCGCATCGATGTTGATGTGCAGCTTCACGGTTTTATCCGCGTCGTTGATTTCAGGCTGAGTCTGTACGCGAGGATAGGCGTAACCATAACGGCCAAACATCTTCTTGATGTTATCTTCCATTTTGGTCACTTTGGTGCCGTTAAACAGCTCACCCGGCTCAATCTTGGTCAACTGCGCCACTTCTGCCGAATGCCCGGCCAGGCTGCCATTCACCACCACGCCGGAAAGCTTGTACTGCTCGCCTTCGGTGATGTTGACGGTGATATAGATGCCTTTTTTGTCTGGCGTCAGGCTGACCTGCGTCGAATCGATATTGAAACGAGCATAGCCGCGATCCAGATAGAAGCTACGCAGGCTCTCAAGGTCCCCCGCCAGCTTTTGCTTCTGGTACTTGCGATCGGCCACTACGTTCCACCACGGCACATCATCACGCAACTGGAAGTGCGCGATCAGCTCATCGTTGGTGAAGGCATGATTGCCGACAATGTTGATTTGTTGAATCTTGGCGGAAACCCCTTCCGTGAACACCAGTTTCAGGTCAACACGGTTGCGCGGCAACGGCGTGACAACGGCTTTCACCGAGGCACTGTATTTACCGACGCTGTAGTAGAAGTCTTCCAACCCTTTTTCAATGCTGGATAAGGTGGTGCGGTCGAGTGCTTCACCAACCCGGACGCCAGAGGCTTCCAGGTTTTGCTTGAGCATGTCATCTTTTACCGATTTGTTACCGGAGAAAGTGATGCTGGCAATGGTAGGGCGTTCCTTAACCTGAACAATCAGCGTATCACCATCGCGCAGTACGCGAACGTCCTCGAAGTTGCCAGTGGCAAACAAGGCACGGATGGTATTACCGATATCATCATCAGAGACGGTATCGCCTACGCGAACCGGCATGTTGAGTAACGCCGCACCGACGGCGACTCGTTGCAGGCCTTCGAAATGAATATCCTTCACTACGAACCCGTCTGCACCGTATACGGTGGCGCTGCCAAACAGCAGCGACGCTATGAGCAACTTTTTCATCGCCATCGTTGTTATGCGTTCTTCCTAACCTGTCCCCGCCCCTAAAGACGAGAAAAATCATTGAAAAGTGCAAGACCCATCAGTAGTACCAACAAGATCGAACCAATGCGGTAGCTGTAGTCCTGTACTCGCTCAGAAACTGGCCCCCCCTTCAGCTTTTCTATCGCCAGGAAGAGGAGATGCCCACCATCTAATACCGGTAATGGGAAGAGGTTGATGATGCCCAGGTTGACGCTAATCAACGCCAGAAACATCATATAATACACAAAACCCACCTCTGCTGATGCTCCTGCTCCCTGTGCAATGGAAATCGGGCCACTCAGGTTGTTCAGCTTCACATCACCGGTAATTAATTTACCTACCATGCTGACCGTAAGGTGCATCAGCTGCCAGGTTTTGTCCCCCGCCTGATACAGCGCAGAGAACGGCCCATATTGACGGATGGTCTTGTACTCATCCGGCAGAGGGATAACCTTAGGAATAATCCCGGCAAAACCCACCGCTTTGTCTTTTCCCACCGGCTTTGTATCTGGTATCAGCGTTAAAGACAAGGGGGCACCGTTTCTTTCTATCTCTAAAACCAGCGGAAGCCCCGGAGCATTGTGGATACGTTTAACCAACGTAACCCAACGGCCAAGTAGCTGGCCATCGACTTTAACGATCCTGTCCCCCGCTTGTAAACCTGCCTTTTGCGCAGCCGACCCGGCCTGGACTTCTGCCAGCACGGATTCAATCTGCGGACCACGCGGGATCATGCCTAGAGAACGCACGGGATCTTCTTTATCCGGCTCAAAGCTCCAGTGGCGCAAATCCAGGGTCTTGCTCACCTTTTGTGAAGAACCAAACGGAGCAATTTCTACCTCGGTTTGCGCATCACCGATTTTGGTCACCAACGCCAGGCGAACAGATTCCCAATCAGGCGTTTCGATACCGTCAACGGACTTAAGTTCCATTCCCGGAGAAATTTCGGCATGGGCGGCAATGGATTGCGGAGCAATTTCACCAATGACCGGGCGGTAACTCGGCACGCCGATGATAAAGACGATCCAATAGGCAAGAATGGCAAACAGGAAATTGGCAATGGGGCCTGCGCTGACAATCGCCGCGCGCTGCCAGACGGTTTTATTGTTGAACGCCTCATGACGCAGCTCGGGAGCGACCGTTTCGACGCGCTCATCGAGCATTTTGACATAGCCGCCAAGGGGGATCATGGCGACGACATATTCGGTGCCCTGGCGATCGGTGCGGCGCCATAGCGCACGGCCAAAGCCGATAGAGAAACGCTCCACACGGACACCACAGCGTCGGGCCACCCAGAAGTGCCCGAACTCGTGCACGGTGATCAAGATACCCAGAGCGATAATAAACGCGACCAAGTTCCAGAGTACGCTGACCATAGAATCCCTTTACTCCCCCCGCCGGTGACGGATTAAAACACTAACAGCATCAAGCAGGCAAATACCGGTACCGCTGCGGTCAGGCTATCGATACGATCCAGAATGCCGCCGTGCCCCGGGATCAGATGACCACTGTCCTTGATACCGGCTTCACGTTTGAACATGCTTTCCGTCAGATCGCCCAACACCGAAGCCAGCGCCGCAATCACCGAACAGGCCAATAGGGTCATAGGCACCACGTTCAGCGGCGCATAGCGGCCAAACAGCCACGAAATCACGGCAGACGTTACCAGCCCGCCGACCAGCCCTTCCCAGGTTTTGCCCGGGGAGACCTTCGGTGCCAGCTTGTGTTTGCCAAACAGCTTGCCGAACATGTAGGCACCGGAATCTGCGCCCCAGACCAGCAGCATAACGTACAGCAACCACCAGGCACCGGTAAAATGATTCTCTTCATAGCCGAACTGACGCAGTGCCAGCATGCCCCAGAAAAACGGCACGATGGTCAACAGGCCAAATACCAGCCGCAAGAGGCGCGAATTACGCCACAGCGCCGCCGAGCCTGGATAGAACAGCACCAGCAGCAGGGCTACCAGCCACCACCCCAGCGACAGCCACAGCGGGCCAGCGATCTGCAATTGGTGAACAGACTGATGGTAGGCAGGCACGCTGAGCATCATCAGCGCCAATAGGAGGCCACATAATATCGCCAGCCAGATACGTTGAGGACGGGCGGTAAAACCGGCCAACTGCCCCCATTCCCAGGCGGCCAACATGCATACAGCGAGTGTTACCAGGGCAAAGCCCACCGGCGGCAGCAAGAACAGCGCTGCGATAACAATCGGAATTAAAATCAGAGCCGTTATGATGCGAGACTTCAGCAAAAGTTCCCCCTAGGACGCATTGGCGTCGATAGGTGTTGTTCCTCCGAAGCGACGCTCGCGTTGTGCAAATGCATTCAGCGCACCTTCAAAGACAAGTTCATCAAAATCTGGCCAGAGTACATCAGTAAAGTAAAGCTCGGCGTAAGCAATTTGCCACAACAAAAAGTTACTGATGCGATGTTCGCCGCCGGTACGGATCACCAGATCCACCGGGGACAGATCGCTCATGCAAACGCGCTCGCCCAGTAACTCCTCGCTGATCTGGTCCACGCACAGAGTACCCTGCTGCACTTGCTCGGCCAGATCCTTCACTCCCTGAATAATATCCCAACGGCCACCGTAATTGGCGGCAACGTTAAGCGTCAGGCCATCGTTATTTTCTGTCAGTTGCTCCGAGCGGCGAATACGCTCTTGCAAACGTGCGCTAAAACGGCTGACATCGCCGATCACGCGCAACCTGACATTATGTTTATGCAGGCTTTTTACTTCGCTGTCCAGTGCGCGGACAAAAAGCTCCATCAGCGCGGAGACTTCCTGCGCCGGGCGGTTCCAGTTTTCGCTGCTGAAGGCATAAAGCGTGAGTGCATCCAAATGGTGACTGGCGGCAAAACTGACCGCACGGCGTACCGATTTCACCCCTGCTTTATGACCGAAGACACGTAACTTGCCCTGGCGTTTAGCCCAACGCCCATTGCCGTCCATAATGATCGCGACATGACGTGGCCCATGAGCAGAAAGATTAGCTTCTTGTTGGTTTGCGGACGACATAACTCGTACTTATTTCCTCGGTAGAAACACCACAGCCTTGCCGGAATATCGGACCTTACGCGCAAAAAAAGCCGTGTGCCTGACACAGCTTTTCAGTCTGCCTGCCTGATGCCCCAAGGAGCTCCCGGCAAAGATTGGCGTAAGTTTCCCCGTCTTCTGGCTTGGCACGGCCCTATTGGCCGCGTTTGTCAGATAAAAAGGGCTGCCAATCCGGTCATTATTCAACGGTATAACCGGTGATTATGGCGCAGACTATAACACCTCCGTGAAGCCTGAACAAACAACCCCAAGGTAGCCTGGCTAGTTTATCAACAAATTCAGACAATGCAGCAAAACCGAGTTTGCCCGCGGCACGGACCTACTCAAGTGATTAAACTCGCATGTTACGCACTAAACCGCTAGCCACCTCACGAGCCTGGCGATCGATCTCCAGCACCATCTCAATGCTGGTGGGCTCCGCCAGCGCCATACATTCAACAACCTTTTGGTTCACGGCTGAAATATCAGTGAAACGAATTTGTTGCTGTAAAAATGCCGCTACGGCAATTTCATTGGCCGCGTTGAGTGCGGTGGTCGCGGCCTGGCCTGCGTCGAAGGCTTCGATCGCCAAATACAGGCAAGGATAGCGCTCACGCTCCGGCTCAGAGAAGGTCAGCGCCCCGATACGGCAAAAATCGAGCGCTGCCACCCCGGAATGGACCCTCTGCGGATAGGCCATGGCATGGGCGATAGGCGTGCGCATATCCGGCGTACCCAGTTGGGCCAACACGCTGCCATCGGCATAGCGTACCATGGAGTGGATCACCGACTGCGGGTGGAGGATCACTTCCATCTGCTCTGCCGAGGCGTTGAACAGCCAGCGAGCCTCGATATACTCCAGCCCCTTGTTCATCATGGTGGCGGAATCTACCGAGATCTTGCGCCCCATCGACCAGTTGGGATGAGCACAAGCCTGATCCGGCGTCATCGTGGCGAACTGTTCCATCGGCGTAGTTCGGAACGGGCCACCAGAACCGGTCAGCACGATGCGCGAAACGCCGTGGGCTTCCAGCGAGCTATAACCCAGTTGGCGTTGGATGCTTTCTGGCAGGCTCTGGAAGATGGCGTTGTGCTCACTGTCCAGCGGCAGCAGCTGTGCCTGGCTCTTTTGTACCGCGTCCATAAACAGGCGGCCACAGGTGACCAGAGACTCTTTGTTAGCCAGCAGCACCTGCTTACCGGCACGAATAGCGGCCAGGGTGGGCAACAGCCCCGCAGCCCCGACAATAGCGGCCGTCACCTGATCAACGTCGTCTAATGCGGCCAGCTCGCAGGCTGCCTTTTCACCTGCCAGCACTTCGGTTTTCACACCGTTTTCTGCCAGCACGGCGCGTAACTCATTGGCGGCCTGCTCATCGGCCATTGCCGCATAGCTCGGGCGGAACTCTATGCACTGTTGCGCCATGACCGCCACATTACGGCCAGCTACCAGTGCCTTGATCGCGAAAAGGTCGGGATTTTCCCTGACCACGGCCAGGGTGCTGGTGCCCACGGAACCGGTGGAACCCAGAATTGTCAGTTGCTTCATGAGATCGCTCTGAATCTACTGCGTGATGAGATCGGAGGTACACCACAGTGTAACTTGCATCACGGCTGGTTTACGCTCTGTGCGTACGATAAAACGAGATCTTCGCCACAAAAAATAAAGCGCCGCCAAGGCGACGCTCTATTTCAAGGCGATGGAGATTAGAAATCCATCAGTTCTTTTTCTTTATCGGCCAATGCCGCATCAAGCAGCTTGATGTAGGCATCGGTCATTTTCTGGATATCGTCTTGTGAACGGCGATCTTCATCTTCGCTGATTTCTTTGTCTTTCAGCAGTGCCTTCACTTTGTCGTTGGCATCGCGGCGCACGTTACGCACGGCCACACGGCCCTGCTCGGCTTCGCCACGTACGACCTTGATCAGATCCTTACGGCGCTCTTCCGTCAGCGGAGGAAGCGGAACGCGGATCACGGTGCCAGCCGAGCTAGGATTCAGGCCCAGATCGGAAGACATGATGGCTTTTTCGACTGCCGAGCCCAGAGAACGGTCAAACAGGTTGATCGCCAGCGTACGGGAATCTTCTACCGTGACGTTAGCCAGTTGGCGCAGCGGCGTTGCTGCACCGTAGTATTCCACCATGATGCCGTCCAGGATGCTTGGAGAAGCACGGCCAGTACGGATCTTGCTGATTTGGTTTTTGAATGCTTCGACGCTTTTTTCCATGCGTGAATCAGCATCTTTTCTGATTTCATTAATCACGTTGCGAACCCTTGGAAGCTGGTTACTTGGCAGGCAGTACTGAAAAGTATAGCCCGTGAATTTTACTTATCAGAAGCACACAACGCCTGGCGTTACCCGCTCCTGCGAAATTTGGCCAAACAGCCGTTATTTGGTGATCAGAGTACCTTCGTTCTCACCCATCACCACGCGACGCAGAGCGCCCGGCTTGTTCATGTTGAATACGCGGATCGGCAAGCCATGATCGCGGGCCAGCGTAAACGCCGCCAGATCCATCACTTTTAACTCACGCTCCAACACGTCCTGGTAGGTGATCTGTTCGTACAGCGTTGCGTCCGGGTTTTTCACCGGGTCAGCGGAGTATACACCATCCACTTTAGTCGCTTTCAATACCACATCGGCTTCAATTTCGATGCCGCGCAGGCAAGCCGCAGAATCAGTGGTAAAGAACGGATTACCCGTACCGGCGGAGAAAATCACCACGCGGTTGTTACGCAGCAGGCTGATCGCCTCTGCCCAGCTGTAGTTATCACACACGCCATTCAACGGAATGGCAGACATCAGGCGGGCGTTCACATAGGCACGGTGCAGTGCATCACGCATAGCCAGACCGTTCATCACGGTAGCCAGCATTCCCATGTGGTCGCCCACTACGCGGTTCATGCCGGCTTGTGCCAGACCTGCACCACGGAAAAGATTGCCACCGCCAATAACTACACCGACCTGGATGCCCAGCTCGACCAGCTCTTTCACTTCCTGAGCCATGCGATCCAAAACGCTAGCGTCGATCCCGAAGCCTTCTGCACCTTGCAGGGCTTCACCACTCAGTTTGAGCAGGATACGCTGATAAACGGGTTTTGCATTGGTTGCCATGGTGTTCTGTCCTAAGAAGCAGTAATAGTATTGGGGTTTTCAACCGATTAGCCTGGGCACGCGGGGCCCGCCATCGGCGTTTCTCTGGCTGGATAAAATGGAACCGCCTCTCGGCGGCTCCATTAACAGGCATTAAGACTGTTTGCTCATTGCTGCAACTTCAGCAGCAAAGTCGGCTTCAACTTTCTCGATGCCTTCACCCACTTCGAAGCGGATGAAATTGGTCACGTCGGTGTTGTGCTCTTTCAGCACTTGGGCAACGCTCTTGCTTGGTTCGATCACGAAAGGCTGACCGGTCAGAGAAACTTCGCCGGTGAATTTCTTCATGCGGCCTTCAACCATCTTCTCTGCGATTTCTTTCGGCTTGCCAGACTGCATGGCGATGTCCAACTGAACCTGGTACTCTTTTTCTACCACTTCAGCAGACACATCTTCAGGCTTGACGAATTCAGGCTTGCTAGCGGCAACGTGCATTGCCAGCTGCTTAACCAGCTCTTCATCCGCACCTTTGGTAGCGGCAACCAGAACACCGATGCGAGCACCGTGCAGGTAGCTACCCAACACGTCGCCTTCCAGGGCAGCAATGCGGCGAATGTTGATGTTCTCACCGATTTTTGCCACCAGCGCAACGCGCTCTTCTTCGAACTGCGCTTTCAGCACGTCAACGTCAGTGATTTTGCCAGCAAAAGCTGCATCCAGCACTTTGTCAGCGAACGCCTGGAAACCACCGTCTTTAGCAACGAAGTCGGTCTGGCAGTTAACTTCCAAGATCAGGCCGTAGTTGCCAACGATCTTGGTTTTGATCACGCCGTCAGCAGCTACGTTGCCTGCTTTTTTCGCCGCTTTGATCGCGCCAGACTTACGCATGTTTTCGATTGCCAGCTCGATGTCGCCGTTAGATTCGATCAGCGCTTTTTTGCAGTCCATCATGCCTGCGCTGGTACGCTCACGCAGTTCTTTTACCAGGGCAGCGGTAATATCAGCCATTTCTTTTTCCTCGGTTATCTCGCTCGGAGATAGTTCTCATTCAGATAAGCAAAGGGGGCCCTTAAAGGCCCCCCTAACCAACATATTCAATACCTGGTTAATAAGGGCTTGACCTTATTATTCAGCTTCTACGAAGCTTTCTTCCGCCTGAACGGCCAGATCTTGAGAACGACCTTCACGGATGGCGGCAGAAACGGCGGTCAGGTACAATTTGATTGCACGGATTGCGTCGTCGTTACCAGGGATGATGAAGTCAACGCCGTCTGGATCGGAGTTGGTATCAACGATAGAGAATACCGGGATACCCAGGTTGTTGGCTTCTTTGATCGCGATGTGTTCGTGATCGGCATCGATAACAAACAGAGCGTCTGGCAGACCACCCATGTCCTTGATACCACCCAGGGAGTTTTCCAGCTTGGCCAGTTCACGAGTGCGCATCAGCGCTTCTTTCTTGGTCAGCTTGTCGAAGGTGCCGTCTTGGGACTGGATTTCCAGATCTTTCAAACGTTTGATTGACTGACGAACGGTTTTCCAGTTAGTCAGCATGCCGCCCAACCAGCGATGGTTCACGAAGAACTGATCGCAGCCGTTAGCATATTCTTTTACCGCTTCGCTTGCTGCGCGCTTGGTACCAACGAACAGGATCTTACCTTTACGGGAAGAGATCTTGGTCAGTTCAGCCAAAGCCAGGTTGGCCATTGGTACGGTTTTTTCCAGGTTGATGATGTGAACCTTGTTACGTGCGCCGAAGATGAAAGGCTTCATTTTCGGGTTCCAGTAACGGGTCTGGTGACCAAAGTGTACACCAGCCTGGAGCATGTCGCGCATGGAAACAGTTGCCATGATTAAAACCTCTATTAGAGTTGATTGGGGTTATGCCTCCACGTATCCCATAACGCCGACCCGGACAACGACGTGAGTCATCTCAAGGCACCCCGGCGGATGTGTCGATACGTGTGTGTTATTTACACAATGTGAGTGCAGTTAAACTACTTTCGGTCATTTCCTCACTGGCACTCAAGGCCGAATGCGGATCTGCCGGCGCGCTTTATACCATAAACCCGCCCCAGACACCAACTTTTGTTGCGGTTGGCCTGACCCTTCACAAATGAAATTTGGCAGCCTCAAGCCGGGCTGATACCATAACTCAATGCCTTATCTTTCTACCTTGTCGACCATAACGACACCTGCGGACTAACTTTCATGGCAATTTCAATTAAAACACCTGATGACATTCAAAAGATGCGCGTTGCGGGCCGCCTGGCCGCAGAAGTGCTGGAAATCATCGAGCCCCACGTAAAACCCGGCGTCACCACCGGCGAGCTGGACAGGATCTGTCACGAGCATATCACCAATGCGCAGCAGGCAATTTCGGCCTGCCTGGGCTACCACGGCTTCCCAAAATCGGTTTGTATCTCGGTGAACGAAGTGGTGTGCCACGGCATCCCAAGTGACGACAAAGTGCTGAAAGACGGGGATATCGTCAATATCGACGTGACCGTGATCAAAGACGGCTTCCACGGCGATACCTCCAAGATGTTCATCGTCGGTAAACCGACCATTCTGGGCGAGCGCCTGTGCCGCATCACTCAGGAAAGCCTGTACCTGGCCCTGAAGATGGTCAAACCGGGTATCCGCCTGCGCACTCTGGGTAAAGCCATCCAGCAGTTTGTGGAAGCAGAGAAATTCTCCGTAGTGCGCGAATATTGCGGCCACGGCATCGGCGAAGGTTTCCACGAAGAGCCGCAGGTGCTGCATTACGATGCCGATGACGGCGGCGTGGTGCTGCAGGCCGGTATGGCCTTCACCATCGAGCCTATGGTCAACGCCGGTGATTATCGCATCCGCACCATGAAAGACGGCTGGACGGTGAAAACCAAAGATCGCAGCTTGTCGGCACAGTATGAGCATACTATTGTGGTGACTGATAACGGCTGCGAGATAATGACGTTGCGCAAGGATGACACCATCCCCAACATCATTACGCACGAGATGTAAGAACCACAGGGTTCTTGTGACAAGCCGGCCTGTGCCGGCTTTTTTTATGGGTGGCGAAACATGTCTGAAAATTATCGTGAGCCAGAGACCCCGGCCATTCCACCACAGGCCGTTCCCAAGCAGCCGGATGCTCCCAGCACCTATGGCGATGAAGAGATCAATTGCCTGGTCCTTAAACAGCGGCTTGAGCAGTTTCAGCTGTGGCTGGCGGCAGCCTTCAATGCCGGTTCCAGTGCCGAGAGCCTGGTGGTGGCGCGCAGCAAATTTATCGATCGGCTATTGCGGCGGCTCTGGCTATTCTACGGCTTTGACACTATCCCCGAAACGGCGCTGCTGGCCGTCGGCGGCTATGGCCGTGGTGAACTGCACCCGCTGTCTGATATCGACGTGCTGGTGCTCAGCCAGACTCGCCTGAACGATGAGCAGGCCGCTCGCGTCGGTGAATTCATTACCCTACTGTGGGATCTCAAGCTGGAAGTCGGCCACAGCGTACGCACGCTGGAAGAGTGCCTGCAGGAAGGCTTGGCGGACCTGACCGTTGCCACCAACCTGATCGAATCCCGCATGATCTGCGGCGACGTCGCCCTGTTCCTGCAATTGCAGAAACACATTTTCAGCGACGGCTTCTGGCCTTCGCCCAAATTCTTTGACGCCAAACTGATCGAGCAACAGCAACGCCACCAGCGCTATCACGGCACCAGCTACAACCTGGAGCCAGACATCAAGAGCAGCCCCGGCGGCCTGCGTGATATCCATACGCTGCTGTGGGTGGCCCGCCGCCATTTCGGTGCCACCTCGCTCGATGAAATGGTCGGTTTTGGCTTCCTGACCCAGGCCGAACGCAACGAATTGAACGAATGCCAAAGCTTCCTGTGGCGTATTCGTTTTGCCCTGCACCTGGCGCTACCGCGTTATGACAACCGCCTGCTGTTCGATCGCCAACTCAGCGTGGCCCAGCTGTTGCGCTACCAGGGGGAAGGCAATGAACCGGTAGAGCACATGATGAAGGATTTCTATCGCATGACGCGCCGCGTCGGCGAGCTGAACCATATGCTGCTACAGCTGTTTGATGAAGCGATCCTGGCATTGGACGCCACAGAGAAGCCGCGCCCGCTGAACGATGATTTTCAACTGCGTGGCGATCTGATCGATTTGCGCGACGAAACGCTGTTTATCCGCCAGCCCGAAGCCATCATGCGCATGTTCTACCTGATGGTACGCAACCGCGAAATCAAAGGCATCTACTCCACCACCGTGCGCCAGTTGCGCCATGCCCGCCGCCACCTGCAACAGCCGCTGTGCAACATTCCCGAGGCCAGAGAGCTGTTTATGGCCATCCTGCGTCACCCTGGCGCGGTCTCACGGGCGTTGGTGCCGATGCATCGCCACAGCGTGCTGTGGGCCTATATGCCGCAATGGGGCAGCATCGTCGGCCAAATGCAGTTCGACCTGTTCCATGCCTATACCGTCGATGAACATACCGTTCGCGTGCTGCAAAAGCTGGAAAGCTTCTCCGATGAAGAAACACGCCCACGCCATCCGCTGTGCGTGGAACTTTATCCTCGCCTGCCTCATCCCGAATTGCTGTTGCTGGCAGCGCTGTTCCACGACATAGCCAAAGGGCGCGGCGGCGATCACTCCATTTTAGGCGCGCAAGACGCCCTGGAGTTTGCCGCATTGCATGGTCTGAACTCACGCGAAGCACAGCTGGTTGCCTGGCTGGTACGCTGCCACCTGCTGATGTCGGTTACCGCGCAACGGCGTGATATTCAGGATCCGACCGTGATCCAGCAGTTCAGCAGCGAAGTGCAAAGCGAAACCCGGCTGCGCTACCTGGTTTGCCTGACGGTGGCCGATATCTGTGCCACCAACGAGACCTTGTGGAACAGTTGGAAACAGAGTCTGTTGCGTGAACTGTACTTCGCCACCGAGAAGCAACTGCGCCGTGGCATGCAGAACAGCCCGGATCTGCGCGAGCGGGTGCGTCACCATCGTTTACAGGCACTGGCCCTGTTGCGCATGGATAATATCGATGAAGAGGCGCTGCACCATATCTGGAGCCGCTGCCGCGCCGACTATTTCCTGCGTCACTCGCCGAATCAACTCGCCTGGCACGCCCGCCACCTGCTGGCCCATGACTCGACCAAGCCACTGGTGCTGGTCAGCCACCAGGCCACGCGTGGCGGCACCGAGATCTTTATCTGGAGCCCGGATCGCCCTTATCTGTTCGCCGCCGTTGCCGGTGAGCTGGATCGGCGCAATCTGAGCGTGCATGACGCTCAGATCTTCACCAACCGCGACGGTATGGCCATGGACACCTTTATCGTGCTGGAGCCGGATGGCAGCCCGCTGGCCCAGGATCGTCATGCCGCGATCCGCCATGCGCTGGAGCAAGCCATCACCCAGCGAGATTATCAACCGCCGCGCGCGCGGCGTCCGTCGTCCAAGCTACGCCATTTCAGCGTACCGACCGAAGTCAGCTTCCTGCCAACCCACACCGATCGCCGCAGCTATCTGGAGCTGATCGCTCTCGATCAGCCTGGCCTGCTGGCACGCGTGGGTGAAGTTTTCGCCGATCTGGGCCTGTCGCTGCACGGCGCACGTATCTCCACCATCGGCGAACGGGTCGAGGATTTGTTTATTTTGGCCGATGCCGATCGCCGGGCACTGGATCCGCAAACACGCAGAAAATTAGAACAACGGTTGACAGAGGCACTCAATCCAACCGATAAAATGTGATAGAAGTAACCTTTGATAAATAAAATCAGGACAGAGAACAACATGCAGCAATTACAGAACGTTATTGAAAGCGCCTTCGAACGCCGTGCGGATATTACCCCGGCCAACGTTGACACCGTAACGCGTGAAGCGGTAAACCAGGTCATCGCTCTGCTGGACAGTGGCGCCCTGCGCGTTGCCGAGAAGATCGAGGGGCAGTGGGTTACCCATCAGTGGCTGAAAAAAGCCGTCCTGCTGTCTTTCCGTATCAACGACAACAAGGTAATGGACGGTGCAGAAACCCGCTATTACGACAAAGTGCCGATGAAATTCGCTGACTACGATGAAGCTCGCTTCCAGAAGGAAGGCTTCCGCGTGGTGCCACCGGCTACCGTGCGTCAGGGGGCATTTATCGCTCGTAACACCGTACTGATGCCTTCTTATGTCAACATCGGTGCCTACGTCGACGAAGGCACCATGGTAGATACCTGGGCCACCGTGGGTTCTTGCGCGCAGATCGGTAAAAACGTTCACCTGTCCGGTGGCGTCGGTATCGGTGGCGTGCTGGAGCCGTTGCAGGCCAACCCAACCATCATCGAAGACAACTGTTTTATCGGCGCGCGTTCAGAAGTGGTTGAAGGCGTGATCGTCGAAGAAGGCTCGGTGATCTCGATGGGCGTTTATCTGGGCCAAAGCACCCGTATCTACGATCGTGAAACCGGTGAAGTACACTATGGCCGCGTACCTGCTGGCTCCGTGGTGGTGTCTGGCAACCTGCCTTCCAAAGACGGTACCTACAGCCTGTATTGCGCAGTGATCGTCAAGAAAGTGGATGCCAAGACCCGTGGTAAAGTCGGGATTAATGAGTTATTGCGCACCATCGACTAAGCTTAAGCGGCGGGTGTATCACCCGCCATTTTTTTGTCTGCAATACGCGGGCCGTCACAGTCTCTGACGGGCGTTTTCGCCATACTCTCTGGCAGTGGAATATTCCTTATATGTTGATATTTGCAGCTCACAACACTGCTCATTTCACGTTAAGGGGAATAAAGTTAAATAAAAGGTGGCGCTGATTATGTATGACAACCTGAAAAGCTTGGGTATCAATCAACCGGAAGATATCGATCGCTATAGCCTGCGTCAGGAGGCCAATAACGACATCCTCAAGATTTACTTCCGCAAAGATAAGGGCGAGTTCTTTGCCAAGAGCGTGAAGTTCAAGTACCCACGCCAGCGCAAAACCGTGGTAGCAGACAATGCCGGCCAGGGTTACAAAGAGATCCATGAGATCAACCCCAACCTGCGCTATGTGATCGATGAGCTGGATCAACTCTGCCAGCGCGATCAGGTGGAAGTGGATCTGAAACGCAAGATCCTTGATGACCTGCAGCATCTGCAAAACGTGGTCACCAACAAGATTGCCGAGATCGAATCCGATCTGGAAAAGCTGACGCGCGGCAAATAACTGCCCCCTAGGCGATGATGTGATCGCCTGTGTGCCAGTGAGTTCACATTTTGCCGGTTTTCTGTGTGGTAGGGTTAACCGGTAATCGATGGATTGCTACTGCTCCGGCAGGCAAAACCTAATTCTTTAACGCTTGATGGCTGCGGCCTTGAGTGCTTAAGGGATTAGGTTTTTTTTTACTCTGAATTCACCGCATCACCTTCAGGAAGATACTGATGAAGATAGAATTATTCCCCAACATGGAACAGCTAAGCCGGCAGGCCGCTACGCATATCTTGCAGGCCATGCAGCAGCAAATGCGCTTCAACTTTGCCCCCACTGGCGGTACCACCCCGTTAACCTTGTATCGGCTGTTAATTCCGCATCTGCGCGACGATCAGCGCTACCAACATGTCCATTACTACACGCAGGATGAGGTGCCCTTCCATCCCCTTGAAAACCAGACCGGGGCCATTTATCAACATCTGCAACGCCATTTGTTCCATCCGGCAGGCGTGCCCGATGAGCGTATTCATCCTCTGAACGGCAGCAATTATTGCCAGGCCGATCGTCAGATAGCCGCCGAAGGTGGGATAGATCTGCTGATCCTTGGGCTAGGCGGTGACGGGCACCTTGCCGCCAACCTGCCGGGTACACCTTTTGACAGTGAGGCACACCGGATTGCCGTCGACCACGCCAATCCCGAACTGATGGCGGTATTGGCCAAGGAAGTGGGTGGGATGGAACTCGTCCCCGACGCCTATTTCTCTTTGGGGCTTAAAAGCATCATGCAGGCCAAAAATATCCTGCTGCTGGTCAGCGGAGAGAACAAGGCGGCGATACTGCAACAGGCGTTGGAAGGGCCACTGACAGAAAGTATCCCGGCTTCCCTGCTGCGTTTTCACCCGGCATGCACCCTGTTGGCCGACTTTGCGGCAGCCTCGCGGCTCACGGTCTGACCTGGGGTGATTGGAAGTGGAGCCTGGTAGCTCACCACCAGGCAACAGGAAACTATTTCAGCAATGTGCCCCACTGCTCGACCCACGGGCAGGAGACCACTTCCGGTTCGGGTTGCTCGATCGCATCGATCTCCAGCACTTCACCTACGCGCGTCGCCCCTTGTTCTTGCAGCAAAGCATCAAAGGTACGCCCGGCACCGCAGAAGTTGTCATAGCTGCTATCGCCCAGAGCAATCAGGCCATAACGCAGCTCCGGCTGATAGCCCACCTGATCACGAATGGCCTGGAACAGCGGTGCAATACTGTCAGGCAAGTCCCCCTGCCCGGTAGTGGAAGTCACGACCAGCGCATAATGCTGGCGGTAAAACTGCCACTCTGCCAGCGTCCCTTCCTCAAACACTTTGACCTCATGACCCTGTTCTTGAAGGATATTTTCTGCCTCTTCCGCCACTAACAAAGAGTTACCGTAGACCGTTCCGACGAAAATGCCGACCTGAGCCATCGTTGCTGCTCCCTTATGACCTTTAAGAAATGATTAGCTATCCTGACCGTTAGCCTGTGGAAACTCAAGTTCTGGCAGCACATCATGCCAGCCAAATTGTGACATGACACCCTGCCAATCCGCCTCCCAGGGCGCGGAAATCTGCAGCGGTTGGCCACTCACCGGATGAGTAAGCTGAAGATGGCTGGCGTGCAGCATCAGGCGTGAACAACCAAAATGTTCGGCCATCCCGCGGTTTTGCCGCAGATCGCCATGAGCGGTATCACCAATAATCGGATGGCGCAGATGCACCATATGACGGCGCAGCTGATGCTTACGCCCGGTCTCCGGTTTCAGCTCAACCAGGCTATAGCGCGAGGTGTCATAGCGGCCAATCGCCACCGGCATCTCTACCGTTGCCAAGGGCTGATAATGACTTACGGCCGGTTTTGGACCTTTGTCCGGGTTGGCGTGCTTGTCCGCCAGCTTATCCAGCTCCTCCGTCAGCGCATAGTCAACGGTGCCGCCCTCTAAAACATAGCCCCGCACCACCGCATGATAGGTTTTCTGTACCTGATGCAGTTCAAACTGTTGCGACAGTAACCGAGCCACATCGCTGGACAACGCCATCAGCAATACGCCGGAAGTAGGACGATCCAGACGGTGTACGGTAAATACGTGCTGGCCAATCTGATCGCGCACGGTTTGCATCACAAACTTCGTCTCGTGACGATCCAGCCAGCTACGATGCACCAGCCAGCCGGAGGGTTTGTTAACGGCGATCAAATGTTCGTCCTGATACAAAACTATCATATACGTCTGTCTCTATCTGATTTCTCTAATGCTTTTCTGTGTATTTTATTGATTTTGTTTGTTTTTATTAAGGTGACATGATCTCTTATTGTCCCATCAAATACGTCGAAAAACCATTAAATCCTACATGTTAAGAGTCCGAGTGGGTGGCATCTTAGTTCACCAGCTCAATGGCGATCAGGCGGCTATCGGCCCGGCCATGATCGTCCACCGCCCGGATGCGATACTGACCATTGTTGACCGGCCGCCAATCGATGGCGGTTTTATTGGCACTGCTGCCAAGATAAATATCATCGACAAACCAATACACCGTTTTACTGTCCGCGTCCGTCACCGCATTGAAGGAGATTTTGTCACGCCCCTGCTGCGATTGCCGCAAGGTATAGGTGGTATTTTTCAGCGGCGAGGTAATGCGCGGCGGGCTGCCACTGACCACCGCAGCATTATCCTTGCAATGATTTACCGGTGGGGCACGCTTGGGTAATCCAGCCTGCGCAAACACGTTAGCCAGATCGGAAGGCCAGAACTCAAACACCTCGGTGCGGGTTTGCGTCTCATCATACGGTGGGCAAGCCACCTCACCGCTGTGAATGTCCAACACCACCGGGCGATAGACGGTATCTACCTTGATCGGCGACTTGCCGGGGATAAACCAGGTTTTGCCTTTCTGCTGGCACCACTGAGTCGGCAGGTTGCCGCTGGCCAGGCAGATATCGACCCGCTTCAACTGTTTCGGGAAAGGATGTTTCGGCTCCAGCAAGGCCGGATAGCTGGCGTTAATGCTGTCGATAATATTGAAAAATAGCGGGGCTGCGGCATCGGCCCCCACAAACACGTTGTTGCCTCTGCTGTCGAAATTCCCTTCCCACACCACCAGCACGTAAGGCCCGAAGATCCCGACGCTCCAGGCATCGCGGAAGCCCCAGGAGGTCCCGGTTTTCCAATAGACCGGCAACGATGACGAGCGTTGCGCCAAGGTGTCACCAGGCCGACGATGCTGGCGCAGCATATCCAGCGTAGTGAAACTGGCTTCTGCACTGAGCAAACGGGTTGGTGGCGGATAGGTATCACTCTTTTGCATCCGTAATGGCCGCAATACGCCCCGGTTGGCCAGCAGCGCATACAGCTTCGCCAGTTCCTGGGCAGTGATTTCGCCACCGCCCAACACTAGCGAAAGCCCATAATGGTTCTCGCTGGCCAGTTTGGCGATGCCGGACAGGCTTAAAAACTGATAAAACGTCGGCTGTCGTAGCTGCGAAGCCACGTACACCGCAGGAATGTTGCGGCTGAAGTTCAGCGCATCCGTCGCCGTTACCGGCCCCAGGAAACGCCGGTCAAAGTTTTCTGGCGCATAGGCACCAAAGGACGAAGGCACATCCTTCAGGATGGTCATCGGATGCAGCACGCCCTGCTCCATCCCCAAGGCATAAATAAAGGGCTTGAGGGTCGAGCCAGGGGAACGCTTGGCATTGGTCCCGTTCACCTGCCCCTGGATCTCGCGGTTGTAATAATCAGCAGAACCCACCAGCGCCCGTATTCCCATATCACGGCTGTCCACCAACAACACCGCGGCATTATGGATCCCCCGGCTCTGGTTGCGGACGATAAACGCGTTCACCTGCCTTTCGATCAGCCGCTGTAATCCAGCATCCAACTCAGTGTCCACACGGGTATCCAACTGCACCAACTGCTGGGTCTGTTGGCGCAACTGTTCGATAAAGTGTGGGGCAATGTACGGCATCCGTTCTGGCTGGCGCAGTGCCAAAGGGAGTTGAAACAACGCACGCTGGCTACTGTCGGTGCTATAAACCCCTTGCCAGCGTTGAAACAGGCGGTTACGGGCCTGCGTCAGGGCTTGCCCCAATACGCCGGTTTTAGGGTCGATGCGATAGCTAGGCGACTGCGGCAACACGGAGAGCGTCAGCGCCTCCGGCAGGGTCAGCTCCTGCGGCGTCTTGGCAAAATAGATCAGGCTGGCCGCACCGATGCTTTCAATATTGCGGCCATAAGGGGCGTAATTGAGATAGGCTTCCAGAATATCGTGCTTGGAGTAGCTGAGTTCCAACTGAACGGCCCGCAGTACCTGCATCAGTTTACCGCCAGGCGTGCGGGTATTCAGATGCCAACGCATTCTCGCCAGCTGCATGGTGATGGTCGAACCGCCCTGCATTTTGCCACCGGCTACGTAGCTGCGCCAAAAGCCACGCAGCAGGCTGACGGGGTTAAATCCGGGGTTGTAATAGAACCAGCGATCTTCATGCAGCAAAATACCCTGCACCGCCAGCGGCGAGATCTTTTCCAACGGCGTCCACAGACGATAACGATCGTCATTGGCCAACGTGAGGCGCATCAGCGTCCCGTGGCGATCGTAGTAAACCGTGGAGAATGGCACGCCCTGCGAAAGAGGAGGATGCGGCCACAGCCGCGCGCCCACCAGGCCCAGCGCCAGCAGAAATACCGCCATCAAGATATTTTGCAGCCAGCGTTTTGCCACAGCAGATACAGGAAGGATTTTCATTGCGTCTCGGTACCCACGAACCCCGCAGCTCAACGCTGCGGGGCATCGCGATGGCTTATTGACTTTCCGCCGGCACAACCACCAGTTTACCGCTGCTGGCCGACATGGCCTGCACTTCACGATCGTACATGGCTTCGCCATAGGCCGGAGGGATCACAAAGCTACCGGTGTTGGTCGCTTTAATCTGGTAGACAAATTCCTGTACGTCGGTGCTGGCGCTACCATAGATGATCACCCGGTCTTCGCGGATATCGCTGTAATCAGGTGCCCAAGTGGAGCCGGAGGCTGCCAGTGGTGACTGCCAGCCCGCGTCCGTATTCTCGCTGGCTTCACCGTCTTCGCCGGTCGATTCTGGCTCTGGTGCCGTTTGCTGCACCACTTCAAATCCGCCAGGCAGCAGATCGACAATCGCCAGATTGCTCTGCCCTTCTTTCGAATTGGCGCGGATTTTCAGATGAACGTTGATCTTCTGCCCCAGCGTGACCTGAGTCACCGGTTTACCCTGTTCATCGGTGTAATCACGGGTAATTTCCAAACCGCGAGCAATGGCTTTCTGTGGAGCAGCCAGATCGTAACCGGCCTGAGTGACCACATACCAGGCCGGAGCGTCGGCGCTGTTGGTAAAGCGAACGGCCTTGGCCTCGGCCGTAAACTGGCCTTTGGCAAACAGCCCTATCATCTCTGAAATCACCTGAGGATCGACGTTACCTTGCTTGCCGAGCTGCGCAATCGTCAGCGAATCGGTGGCATTGGCCTGCGCCGCGACCTGAGCCGAATAGCTTTCCAGCGCCAGGATACTCATCGCCGAAGAATAGGTGGTGTAGCGCTCTTCTTTCAACGCCTTGACCATATTCTCCAACACCTGTGGAGGGATGGAAGAGACCTTCTCCGGGAAGTGACGAGCGATCAGGTACAGACGCGTTGCGTCCTGCACCAGCGGATCGAAATAATTCTGCGTCCACCAGCCTTTGTCATAGGCTTTGCTCAGTTGCTTCCAGCTAGGCTGCAACAAGGCATTGGCCTCATTGTCCATTTTCAGCAGACGGTAAGACGATGCCAGGTACAGGGCACTCAGATCGGTTTTCCAACTGTCCGGATACAGTTTCTGCAACGTATCCTGCACCGAGGCCAGCGAGTTGGTGGTAATTTCGCCCTGCAAGGTCAGCAGGTAGACCGCCCAGGCACGCAGACGCAGATGATACATATCATCATAACGGTTGGCTGCCAGTTCACGCAGCGCGCCGTTGGCCTCTTCCAGCATTCCCACCGGCAAGGCATAACCCGCCGCTTTGGCTTCCAGCAGATATTGCACCACGTATGGCGTGACGAAAGGATCGGTTTCCGGCGATGAACGCCAGGCACCAATGGCCCCGCTGTCGTTCTGACGAGAACGCAGAACGCCGAGCAGGTTTTTCAGCTGAGTGCTGACTTCGGCCTGACTCAGACTGCTTTTCATTTCCGGATGCTGGCTTTGCATGATCAGCGGAATGGAACGGCTGACGATCTGCTCAGAACAGTAATACGGATAATCTGCCAGATACTGCGCCAGACCGTTGGTCAACACCAACGGTGAGTGAGATACCGCCGCGCTACGTTGCGCATAGGCATCAAACATCTGCCGCAGATTATCAATATTCTGGCTGCCGCTCATCCTGCCCATCACCGTCTGGGTGCGGTAAGGCATTGCCGGACGTACCGAGGTGCTAATGGTACGGCGGCTGGTTTTATCCCCGTAGCGCGCATCAAACACCAGCGGAGCATCACCCAATGCTGCCTTGGCACGCAGGCGGAAGGTGATCACGCCTTCGCGTTTCTCGGCCAATGACAGGCTTTGCTCGGCCTTACCCACTACTTCCAACTGCGGCGGCGGCGTCAATTGCACAGCGATCGCCACAGGCTTACCGTTCAACCCTTCGAGGTTATTGCTGACCCCTACGCTGACGTCAAACTCATCCCCTGGTGCCACCATGTAAGGGACGTTCGGCGTCATGATGAAGTTGTCGCGTACCGTCGCGGAGGTTTGGGCCTTGCCGATTTTGCCTGGCGTCACCGAAATGGCCATCACGCGGATCTTGCCGTTGAAGTAATCCGGCACCGGATAGGTAAACTGCTTCTCGCCGTTGACCTCGGTAATGCCAGACCAATAGGCCACCGGCTTGTCGCGCTTGCGTTTGAACGGATTCAGGTTGAGATCCAGCCCTTCACCGGCATCACCGCCCGGTGCCGCCGAAAGCGCCATCAGCTTGCTGAATTCCGGCAGGATCAGATCGAGGATCTGCGAGCTTTCCACGCTCAGCTCACGCTTACGGAAGAAGTACTCCAGCGGATCTTTCAGGCGGTAACGCGCGACCTGCAAGATCCCTTCATCTACGGCAAACAGTGCCACCTGCTGAGGACCATCGGTTTTCACCGTCATCGTCAGGTTTTCACCCGGCTTAATCACCTCAGGCGTCACTATTTCCAGGCCGTTTTGCCGGGCTTTGGTGCTGATTTTAAACGGCATGACGCCATAGCTCAGCGGGCTCATAAAGATCTCGCTGGAGTTCACGTCGCGCACAAACTGCACGTTGATATAACCGTTGCCTTCCATCCCGGCCGGAACCCGGATTTTCTGCACCGAACTGGTGGTGTCGGTGTGGAACCACTGCCAGGCATAGACACGGTCTTTTTCGATGGTGATCAAACCGCTGCCGGTATAAGGCGCGTTGATCGCCACTTCAATTTCTTCACCCGGCTGATATTGCGCCTGGTTCAGTTTTAGCTTCAGTTCGGCATTGCGATCCAGCGAACGGCTGAGGTTGGCATTACCTGCCACGCTATAGGCGATACGGTTTAGCACCTTGCCCTGCGCATCCTCGATCACCAGCACAAAGTCACCCGGCGTTTCGGTCGCCAAGGTCAGATTGCTGCCCTGCTCGCTCAGCGCCAACGGCTGCTCGGACAGTTGCACCTCTTTCATCTTCGACTGGTATTTATAAACGCCAGAATCCTGCTTGGTCAGCACCGAGATGTATTTCTGCTCGATCAGCACCTGTTTCAGATCGGCGAGCGCGATCTGTTTCAGGGAAGGATCGACGGCAATCACGTGCAGATTTCGCACCGAACCCCGGTTGATATAGCCTAAATCACCGTCTGACTTCACTCCGACCAGATAGTCATACGGCGACACCAATACCCGTGCGGTGGCGGCAACGGAACGCCCACCGCCAGCCACAAAGGCTTCCGACAGCAGTTGCAGCTGATAGGTGGCATCCGCATAGGACTTCAGATCCAGCGGAATATTCGCCACACCCTGTTCGTTGGTGGTGCGGTCTTCCAGCTCGGTTTCAAAACCGTCGCTGTTTTGGCGGTTCTCAAAGAAGGCGTAATCCGGGAAGCGATCAAAACTCGGATACATCGGCCGCAGCGTCAGTTTCGAGGTGACACGGCGATCCTGGGCTGGCGTGCCAAACAGGTTCTGCACATCAATGTTCGCCTGCAGTTCAGAAGGTTTTACCCACCCTTGCTGCCGGTTCGGCGTCAATTCCAGCTTCACCTTCAGTTGGTCCGGCTCAAACTCTTTCACGTTGACGGCGGTATGGCCAAGCAAGGTGGAAGTGTCGTTATTTTTGCCAATCAGATACAGGTAGACGTTCCACTCGCCCGTTGGCGCGTTCTCATCGGTGGTGTAACTCAACTCATTGAAACCGCTGCCACCGAGAGTCAGCGGCACCGTCGTCATCAGTTTGTCGCGCGGATCGCGGATCTCGGCACGCACCGGTACGCCAGCCAGGGCTACGCCCCAATCGGCGGCACGGGTAATCAGACCAATATTGAAGGTATCGCCCGGACGGTACACGCCACGATCGGAGAACAGATAACTGCTCAGGGTGCGTGGATCGATCGGGGTTTCTTCGCCTTCAATATCAAAGCGGGAGAAATCCAGCCCACGGTCGTTGTAGCGGGTGGTCGGCAAGAAGGAGACATCGCCCTCTTTTTCCACCAGGAACATCACCGGCTGGCGTTCGTTGGTATACACGTCCAGCGATGGGAAACGCACGTGCCCATTGGCATCGGTCACCTGGCTGAGCAGCGTTACGCCGTTTTTGGCGATCACCGAAACTTTGGCGTTACCGACTGGCGCACCACTGTGGATCGATTGGACAAACACGTCGCGCGTTTTATCTTGCGAACGTTTGGCAATAATGCCCAGATCGGTCACGACGACAAAACGCGAATCCCCGACGGAGCGCGAGTCATCCTCTTCCTGTTCCCCCTGATCGCCTTCATCCTCTGCGGCCTGCATTTTTTTCTTTTCCGGCTGCCATTCTGACAGCGTCAGCAGGAACACGCCGCGATGGGAATCCGTGCTGGTGGACAGGTAACGTGAGAGATCGATGCCCTTGTAGCTCACTTCACCCGGCCGATCGTTATTGATGGCCGTTTGATAGTTAAAGTGTTCGGTAAAATATTCATCGTTAAGCTGGTTGAACTGGGCCGACGAGTATTCACTGCTCTTGAATGAGACAATATGTTGCAACTGGCTCGGGATCACCCGTTTGATATCCAGGCGCAGGCCGGGAACGTTACGCGCCGCCACGCTGATTTGCTTGTCACCGTTCACCGACAGCAGAGAACCCTGTGACATAAACTGCAAGGTTTTCGGGAAGTCCGGTACCTCGACGATACGGTAGACTTTCTCCGGCATTTTATAGCCGCCCGAAGAGGTCATCAGGTTGGTGATTTCCAGCAGCATAAAGCGGTGTGCCGGTGCGTCAAACTTGAAGCTGAACTGCGGTTGATAGCTCTCCTCCGCTTCATTCAGGGTCAGCGTCAGCGGCGTAGACTGGGCCATTACGCTGTTTTCGATGTTCTCGGTCCCGCCCCACTGATAAAAATCGTCCGGTTCGTTACTGGCTTCGGGGTCGTTAGGATTATGCTGCGGCAACAACCAGGCCTTGACCGCACGCCCGGCATCTTTGTCTTTGATCGCATCGCTGAAGGCGACGATCAGCGCACGCTGGCCTTTGGTGCCATCGCTGTCGACCACCTGAGCGCTGGCATCCTTCACCGTGAGGCTATACAGGGTTGGCACCGAAACCCAACCGTCTCTCGATTGAGCGATCTCATTGGCAGACACCACCGACTTGATGCCCTTGCCCAGTACCAGATGCACTTTACCGCCGTGATCCAGTGCTTTCAGCGGTTCAGAATGCACCCAGGCGTTCAGCTTCTTGGCATCGTAGACCAGGGAGAAATTGAGTTTCTTTTCAGATTTGGCACCGGCTTCGATCAACCCCATGGCGATCTGCTTTTCAAAGCTGGCCACGTCTACCGGCGCATTGAATTTGACGTTGAAGATAGCGCTCCGCTTTTGCGGATCTTGTGGGTCTTGATAATACTCAGCTTGCCCAAGTTGATAGCCAAAAGCCGGGGTACTAAAGCTGTAGTGGGTGTTGGCGAGTTTAATCTGCGGGGCCAGCAACACGGCAGGCTCGAGCTTAACCTCATATTTGCTGCCCATCGGCAATGGGTTTTTCGGCGTGAAGACCAGGGTCCAGGCGTTATTCCACTTCCACTGCCCTTCGAGGGCCGGGCTGATGGAGATGCCTTTTTCCACAACCTTGCCGGTATCGGTCAACGGTGCCACGGAGTTTCTGAAAGTGAGGGTGATTTGCTGTGGCACAGATTTCTGTACGGCATAGTTAACCGGCTCGGGATCGGAGACCCGCACGCTGGTTTCCTGATACACCATCGGTGCCGGTTCAATCGGCTGTGGCCGATTCAGCCACCAGTGCCATCCGTAGAAGGCACCACCAGCGGCGCACAACAATACCAGCAACGACAGACTAATGGCTTTGGGATATTTGTCTACCCCACCTTCCAGCCGCAGGAAGCCGCGCTTCACCCCGCCGGATACCGCTGCCCACCAGGCCGGTGCATTCCAGTTCAGGTTGCCCACTACCGGCTTGAACAGCCGCCCCAACAGCCCAAAAATCAGGGCCAACAGGCGGAACAGGCCTTTGAACAACGTAAAAGGCAAACGGAGGATAAACTTCAGCAAATCCATGATTGCAGCACCTTTTTAATCCTTGAAAAACACCCAGAGACCACATTCCCGACGACGGATCCTAAGCAGCTAACAGCCTGCCCCCATGCCAGAAATCAGTGACAATACCATTACAATAAGGAAAATGACCATGACCACGCCAAAAGCAAACATGGCAATTTGAAAAGCCAGCGTGCCAATACCGAGCATTAACGCAGCAGAAACCGCGCGCGGGTTTTCCTTGCACACCCCGGCAATAGCGCCCAGGACCACAGCTCCCACCGCCAGCACAGCTATGACGATCTTCAATATCCGATCGACATCATAGTGGGGCTGAGAGACTTTTTCAGGGATCCCATGACCAGCCAGTGAGGCCAGCAGTGACTCTTTGATGGCCACCGCCTTACCCGCAACGAGGCTTTCCAGCGTTTGCTGAGGGGCAAATGGCCCGGCATAGAAATGTACCATCGCCAATAACAACGCCAAACCGCCTAGCGCGATCCCCGACCAACCGAATATATTTTTCCTGAGCATTAAGAAACCCTCCTTGGTAACTCGCGATAATTTGCACATTATCTACTAGTTCCACACGGCGGTGGAAACTCTATTTTAGCCATACAGCGTGAATTGCGGCATTGCGGGCGCAGCATGCAGCGCCGCTACGGTCGAATATGCAGTACGATTACAGCTCGATGTTAAGCAGTGAATCCAGCCGTTGCAGCAGTACCAGCAGCGGCAGGCAGCTCGGTTGCCTATCCTTCAAGGCTTCTTCAAAATAAGGGGTGATGGCAAAACGCGTTGGCAGTGGCGCATTGGCATCGAGCAACGCATGCATCCTTGGTAACAGCACCCACTGCAACCACTCTTCGGCCAGCATGCTGTCGATGCAAAAAGGTTCCGTGCTGGCAAACGCCTCGGCTTCTGGCGGCGTCAACTGCCACAGCGCCAAATCCCGCATGGACTGTTCAATCGCCCGTAAATTGTGGCGAACCTGGTTGGATATACTCATCGACATTCCCGAACAATTTAAACATGTTAATCAGCCTACGGCTGCAAGCCGCAAAGCATAACATTTAAGCCCAAAGCGCCCAATTTTATCTGGTGGCACCACGCCTGGCGCGGCACAATACGCGCACCCAAAAATCACTCATGATAAAAGACATGTCCGCAACATCACTCAATAAAAATCACGCTACGCCCGGTAAAGCCATGCTGGCTTCGGTAACCGGTTATGCCATGGACGGCTTCGATCTGTTGATACTCGGCTTTATGCTGCCGGTGATCACCACTGAACTGGGTCTCACCTCATCACAAGCCGGTTCGCTGGTAACCTGGACATTGATCGGCGCAGTGATTGGCGGTGTGATCTTCGGCCATCTCAGCGACCGTTTTGGCCGCATCCGCGTGCTGACCATCACTATCCTGATGTTTTCGCTGTTTACCGGCCTGTGCGCCGTTGCCGTTGGCTACTGGGACTTGCTTGCCTATCGCACCCTGGCGGGGATCGGGCTGGGCGGCGAATTCGGTATTGGCATGGCGTTAATCGCCGAAGCCTGGCCCGCAGAGAAACGCAACCGTGCCTCGGCCTATGTGGGCATGGGCTGGCAGCTCGGCGTACTTGCTGCTGCCTTCCTCACCCCGCTATTGCTACCTTATATCGGCTGGCGTGGCATGTTCCTGGTTGGCCTGCTACCGGCGCTGGTTTCCTTCCTTATTCGCCGTACCATGGGAGAACCCAAAGCGTTTACGCAGCAAAAAACCAGTGAACAGCAACTCTCCTTTACTCAACGATTAAAGCTGCTATTTAAAGATCGCGCCACCAGCAAGGCCAGTCTGGGGATCTTTATCCTCTGCTCGGTACAGAACTTTGGTTATTACGGGCTGATGATCTGGATGCCGACCTATCTGGCCAAAAACTTTGGCTTCTCGCTGACCAAATCCGGCGTCTGGACGGGCGTCACGGTGATCGGCATGACCTTCGGTATCTGGCTGTTCGGCGTATTGGCCGACCGTTTTCCCCGTTGGATCATCTTTGTCATTTACCAGATTGGTGCCGTGGTGATGGTCATCAGCTATGCACAACTCACCGATCCCACGCTGATGCTGTTTGCCGGTGCGCTGATGGGGGTGTTTGTTAACGGGATGATAGGTGGCTACGGTGCGCTGATTTCTGACACCTACCCGGTGCAGGCTCGCGCCACGGCGCAGAATATCCTGTTCAACCTGGGGCGCGGCGTCGGTGGGCTGGGGCCATTGGTGATCGGTGCGCTGGTCACTCAGGTTTCCTTTACTGCCGCGATCAGCCTGCTGGCCGCTATTTACCTGTTGGATATTTTCGCCACGCTGTTCCTGCTACCGAAGAAACAAAGCACGGGCGATACGTTGGGGGCAATCGGGTAAACCTTGGGGGGAAGCCAGGCAGGATTTGCTGTCTGGCCTTTGCTCCAGACAAAAAGTTGGGGGCACTGCGTTAACAGTGCCCCCGGTTCGTTTTATAGCTAATCCCGCTACAAGTGTGCTCCCTGCTCAATCCCTGAAAACTTTTCCTTTCGGCCATCCTGACCAAAACAATCCTTCGCAAAATCCTCTAGCATCGTCCTGACGCGGTTCCTCGGCCTTCCTGACCCACCAACAATCCTGTGCTGGTTCTCTATCTCCGTCCTGGAGGTGTCCTTGGTTTCAATCCTGAAACATCCTGTGTATCATCCTGATACCAATCCCTTCCACTCTTCCTGAGTGCATCCCTTTCTTCTTCCTGAAGCTGCATCATCCTGACGCTTTCCTGCTCCATCCGGCTTCCTTCCGGTAGACATAAGATCGCTTATTTCCTTTCCGTTCACAAGGGCATGCTGGACGGATTACAGTAAATTTGACTTAACCTACACCGGTAAAAAACTATAACAAATTGATATATATAATTAATAATTAAAAATAGGCTAACTAAATTGAAAAATTAAAAGCGATCTCTCACAGCTTTTGTGAGAGATCTCTCACACGTACTAAAGGCAAATTAACCGATTAATTAACCCTGGGGCGTAAAGCATTGAGAAAATCCCCCAGACAGGCGGCTAATAGCGTGCGTTTTTTGCTGCCAAATTGCTCAAGCAGCACGTTGCCGCTGACATTACACAGCGACACCACCGTCATTTCCGATTCCGTGGTCGCCAGGAACAACGTAGGCGAGAGCTTAAGGCGTTTTTGCGTCACCAGATGCCCAATCAGATTTTCCTGCAGCCGAATAAAGTCGTCTTCACTCCAGACCTGCAATAGCGTCAACGGGTGCTCGCCAAACTGCGCGCTCATATCCCCGGCATAGTGTTGGGTATAGAAAGTGTGGATATCCGGCTGTAGTTGGAGTTCCAACGCCTGCTCCACCTTTTCCAGACTGGCCGCTGGCGTAAAAGGCTGCGGCAGCCACAGTACCGTATCATCGCGATTTTCGACAATACAGGGGGAAGCCACGCCGTACAATTCCTGGCTAGCCGGGGCATGGCCGTACTGCTGTAGCCACTCGTCGACATAGCGCTGGGTAAATTCACGCAGGGCGTGCGATACATCATGGTCCATATTTTTTCTCGCATACGGTAAACTGGTGCCTATTGTACCTATCTCACACCAAGGTGACAGCTCATGTCCTCCTATCAAGATCATCAGGCTCTGGCGGCATTGACGCTGGGCAAGCCAACCGCATACCGTGACAGCTATGATGCCTCACTGCTGCAAGCGGTTCCTCGCAGCATGAACCGGGAGCCGCTGGGGCTTTATCCCGATAACCTGCCGTTCCACGGTGCCGATATCTGGACGCTGTATGAACTGTCCTGGCTCAATGCCAAGGGGCTGCCGCAGGTCGCGGTGGGAGAAATCAGCTTGAACGCCAACAGCGTCAACCTGATCGAGTCCAAAAGCTTCAAGCTCTATCTCAACAGCTTTAACCAAACCCACTTCCCAGACTGGGAGGCGGTACGCTCTATGCTGCAACGCGATCTCGCCGCCTGTGCGCAAGGGGATGTCAGCGTGAGCCTGTTCAGCGTCGATCGGCTTGAAGGCAGCCCAATTGCCCGGTTGGAGGGTGAATGCCTCGACCAGCAAGACATCAGCATCGATAACTATGAGTTCAATACGGGCTACCTAGAAGACGCCGCCGGTAGCCAAATCGTAGAGGAAACGCTGGTCAGCCATCTGCTGAAGTCCAACTGTCTGATCACCAACCAACCCGATTGGGGCTCGGTGCAAATCCGCTATCGCGGCCCACAGATCAACCGCGAAGCCCTGCTGCGCTATCTGGTTTCGTTCCGCCATCACAACGAATTCCATGAACAGTGCGTTGAGCGGATCTTTAACGATCTGCTGCGTTTCTGCCAGCCGCAACAATTGAGCGTTTATGCCCGCTATACCCGGCGCGGTGGTCTGGATATCAACCCTTGGCGCAGCAATGTGGCGTTCGAGCCGGCACGTGGCCGTCTGGCTCGCCAATAATGCTCAACAACTGAGCTAACAAGCGGTTTGTATTGGTAAAAATCTGGAGACGGCGGTAAGGTTAAATCAAGAATGCCCGCTTTTTGCTCAGACATTCTGGCAGGCAATGTAACATTCTTACCGCAGTGCGCAGAGGCAGGTAAGGATTATGATCGCCCCATCATGGGCGCAAAGGAGTTACCTTGATTACACATATCAGCCCACTTGGCGCTATGGATTTGCTGTCGCAGCTGGAAGTTGACATGCTGAAGCGTACCGCCAGCAGCGACCTGTACCGTTTGTTCCGCAACTGCTCCCTGGCGGTATTAAACTCCGGCAGCCAGACCGACAACAGCAAGCAGTTGCTGTCGCGTTATGAAAGCTTTGATATCAACGTGTTGCGCCGTGAACGCGGCGTAAAACTGGAGCTGGTGAACCCGCCAGAAGAGGCTTTCGTCGATGGCCGCATTATTCGCTCACTGCAGGCCAACCTGTTTGCCGTGCTGCGCGATATCCTGTTTGTCCACGGCCAAATGGACAGCGCCGGGCGTTTCCAACACCTGGATCTGGAAGATTCCGTTCATATCACCAATCTGGTGTTTTCCATCCTGCGCAATGCCCGTACGCTGCACCTCGACGAAGACCCTAACCTGGTGGTGTGCTGGGGCGGCCACTCGATCAATGAAAACGAATATCTGTATGCCCGTAAGGTCGGTAGCCAGTTGGGTCTGCGCGAGCTGAATATCTGTACCGGCTGTGGGCCAGGGGCGATGGAAGCGCCAATGAAAGGGGCTGCCGTCGGTCATGCGCAGCAGCGCTACCACAACAGCCGCTTTATCGGCATGACCGAGCCTTCCATCATTGCCGCCGAGCCGCCGAACCCGCTGGTTAACGAGCTGGTGATCATGCCAGATATCGAAAAACGTCTGGAAGCCTTTGTACGGATCGCGCACGGCATCATCATTTTCCCTGGCGGGGTCGGTACTGCGGAAGAACTGCTGTATCTGTTGGGTATTCTGATGAACCCGGAAAACAGCGAACAGGTACTGCCGCTGATCCTCACCGGGCCGAAAGAAAGCGCCGATTACTTCCGCGTTCTGGACGAATTCATCATGAATACGCTGGGCGAGAAAGCCCGCCGTCATTACACCATCATCATCGACGATCCGGCCGAAGTGGCCCGTCAGATGAAAAAGGCCATGCCGTTGGTGAAAGAAAACCGCCGTAATACCGGAGATGCCTACAGCTTTAACTGGTCTATCCGTATTGCACCGGACCTGCAGCTCCCCTTCGAGCCAAGCCATGAGAACATGGCTAATCTCAACCTGTACCCGAACCAACCGGCGGAACAGTTGGCTGCGGCCCTGCGCCGTGCATTCTCAGGGATCGTGGCGGGCAACGTGAAGGAGAACGGCATTCATGCCATCGAACAGTTCGGCCCTTACAAACTGCATGGCGATCCGTTGATGATGAAGCAGATGGACAGCCTGTTGCAGGGCTTTGTCGCCCAGCACCGTATGAAACTGCCGGGTACCGCCTACGTGCCTTGCTACGAGATCGTAGCCTGATCATCACCTCCGGGCGGCGTCATAGCCGCCCTAATTTTCTGACGTTGTTGCCTTGCCTATGCCTATACATTTACTGATTGTCGATGCTCTGAACCTAATCCGCCGCATTCATGCGGTGCAGGGCTCCCCTTGTGTCAACGCTTGCAAGCATGCGCTACAGCAGTTGATTCAACACAGCCAACCTACCCACGCCGTGGCCGTGTTCGACGAAGACGACCGTAGCGAGAGCTGGCGCCATCAAATTCTGCCCAATTACAAAGCCGGACGTTCGCCGATGCCGGAAAATCTGCTTCAGGAAATGCCGCAACTGCGCGAAGCGTTTGCCGAGCTTGGAGTGACCAGTTGGCATTCCGCAGGCAATGAGGCGGACGATCTGGCTGCCACCCTGACGGCAAAACTTGCCGCTGGCGGCCACCAGGTGACGATTGTCTCTACCGACAAAGGCTACTGCCAACTACTGGCACCCAGCGTACAGATCCGTGACTACTTCCAGAAACGCTGGTTGGATCTGCCGTTTGTGCAGCAAGAGTTTGGCGTGTTACCGCAACAGCTAACGGATTATTGGGGGCTGGCAGGCATTGGTAGCAGCAAGATCCCTGGCGTTGCCGGTATCGGGCCAAAAACGGCAGTATTGCTGCTGCAACAGATGGGGAATCTGGATGGTCTGTATCAACACCTGGAGCAGGTGCCGGAGAAGTGGCACGGCAAGCTGTTAGAGCACCGCGAGCTGGCCTATATCAGCAAACAGGTCGCCACCTTGCGTAGCGATCTGACGCTGGACGGCAATCTGCAACAGTTACGTTTGCCAATAAATTAAGGGCGCTGCCAACGGCAACGCCCTTACGTCTTACTCGCGCTCGTCGCGGCGGCCGGGAATGGCCGACCACATGCGGCGCACATGTACGGTGATCTCTTCACGATCGTGGTACAGCTGCTTGGCGTGGATCTCTGCGCTAATCCCCTCGTTGGCCAAGGCTTCGTGGATACTTTGCAGGTTCTGAGCCACCTCTTCGTAGCGCTTTTTCATCGGCAGCTTCAGGTTAAAGATCGCCTCACGGCACCAGCCTTTGAGCAACCATTGGATCATCAGGCTGGTCACTTTTGCCGGCTTCTCCACCATATCGCACACCACCCAGTAGTTTTTGCTGGTGGTCGGTTCAAAGCGGAAGCCGTCGACACGATGATGAGTCACCTGCCCGGTATCCATCAGGCTCGGGGCCATCGGGCCGTTGTCCACCGAATGCACCATCATGCTGCGTTTGACCAACTGATAGGTCCAGCCGCCAGGGCAGGCCCCCAGATCGACCGCAAACATCCCGCTGCCTAAACGTTCGTCCCATTCGTCTGCCGGGATGAAAACGTGGAAAGCCTCTTCCAGCTTCAGCGTAGAGCGGCTTGGCGCATCGGACGGAAACTTCAGCCGTGGGATCCCCATATAGAACGGGGAGTTGTTGTTGCTGTAGGAATACCCCACGTAGCAACAGCCCGGCGCGATAAAGAACACGTGTACCACCGGGCGAGAGGGATTCTCACGCGCCATCAGCACTTTCTGCTCACGCAATGCGCCGCGCAGCGGCACCGTCAGCTTGCGGCAGAACTTCAGCAACTCTTTGCTTTCGTTGGTATCCGGCACTTCTACCCGTAATTCACCGCCACGATCGACCACGCCCATCAGCATGCCGACAATCGGTGAAACCCGATCTTCCGGCGGCAAATCACGCAGCAGTTCTCCCACCACCAACATCTGGCGGGCAAAGATCAGCTCACGGAACGGGATTTCTTTCGCCAGGCGATCGGCATCGTCCGGCTGGTAGCATTCAAACAGCACATAGCCGCTGTTGTCTTTGACCCTGGCAAAGCCAAACACTTCCAACTGGGCAGCCTTGTCGGTAATTTCCGCCGCGCACTCTTTCTCAAAGCCCTGGCGGCAGTACAACGCGATCTTATTCATGGCGCTCGGCCTTTTTCCTCAGACGCAAAGCGCCAATCAACATCAATGCCCAACCGATCAGGAAACAGGTCCCGCCCACTGGCGTGACATAAACCCAAACCTTTTGGTGAGACAGCGCCAGACAGTAAAGGCTGCCGCTGAACAACACGGTGCCGAGCGCCAACAGCGCTCCGCTCCAGTAAAACCACAGGCTGACCCGACGCTGCATGGCAACGGCCAGCCCGAGGATCGCCAGAGTATGGAAACCCTGGTAGTCAAGCCCGGTGCGGATCCAGGCCATTTCATTGGCCCCGAGCGCACTACTCAATACGTGCGCACCAAACGCGCCCAGAGCAACATAGACAAAACCACTGATAGCAGCAAAAATCAGCATAGAACGGCTACTCATCGTTATTCACCTTAATCGAGATTAACCAGCCACAACGTCACCGCAGCTGGCCCTATTGTTCATAGCGAAAGCGGAACTTCTCCTGTTCGCTGGCCGCACGCGCCAAGATCCATTGGCGAAAGGCGGCTATTTTACCCAGTTCTGCCTGGCTGTCATGACATACCAGATAAAAAGCGTTTTTACTTACCAACACATCATTAAACGGGCAGACCAGTCGGCCGGCTTCGATCTCGGTTTGCGCCATCACGTTATTGACCAGCGCAATCCCCTGGCCATGAACGGCCGCCTGAACCACCATGGCACTATGGCTAAAGATCGGCCCTTGCTGCACGTTGATATGCTGTAACCCCAGTTGGCGGGTGTATGCCAGCCAGTCGCGGCGTGAAGTATCATGCAGAAGCGTATGATAAGCCAGATCGCCCGGCACTTTCAGTGCATGATCGCCCATTAACAGGCTGGGAGAACAAACCGGCAGCAGATATTCCGCATACAAACGCTCGGTGCGCACTCCCGGCCAGTTACCACGGCCATAAAAGATCGCTACGTCAACGTCATCCGCCAGCTTTTCTTCTTCACGGTCAATGGCCTGGATGCGCACATCGATCCCCGGATAAGCTGAGTTAAAGCTGGAAAGACGTGGCACCAGCCACTGAATGGCGAAACTGGGCGGCAGGCTGACGGTCAAAGCCCCCTTGGCACTGCGTGCCTGAAGCTTGCGTGTTGCCTCATTGATCGAAGAGAAAATCTCTTTGATATCCAGGTAATAACTCTGCCCCTCTTCGGTCAGCAACAGCGAACGGTTGCGCCGTCGAAACAGTTTCAGCCCCAGGAAATCCTCCAGAGACTTGATCTGATGGCTGACTGCGGCCTGGGTAACAAACAGCTCCTCTGCCGCCTTGGTAAAGCTTAAATGGCGGGCTGCCGCGTCAAAAACCCGCAGAGCATTAAGAGGAGGGAGACGTTTAGACATTCATTGACCCTTTTGTATTGCAAACTGCGGCGTTGTCGGCTGAACGCGCCCTTACCGCCGCCTAACTGCACCGAAAAATGCCGCGAGCGCAGGGACACGCCAGAGCGGCCAATTTGCAATTCATCGGCTTTAGTTACATTTATGTAACAAATGACCGCCGGGTTTCGCAAACGAGATCAGGCTGCATGATACCTAACGCCACTAGCCCATCCGCGTGGACTATTGCCATTAGTTTTTTTAATCCGAGCCATTATAAATTGTCCGTTGAGCATGCGCCAGTAAATACCTATAGTGGCGGCACTTCCCGAGCCGGAACGAAAAGGAATTGGGTATCGAAGATGCCGATGAACTTTTGGCTTGTGGTTGTGATGTTGTGTTTGCAATTTGTCCGCCAATTCGGACATGGTAGCTAGGCTACTGTTTTTCACTTCCTGTACATTTACCCTGTCTGTCCATAGTGATTTTATGCAGCACCGCCAACTTCGCGGTGCTTTTTTTTGCCTGAAAATTACTGATTACCTTCCACCATCTCTTTCACATCAGCACGGTTAATCTGTTGCTCAACGCCGTTGGCGTCTTTGTAGCTGATCATCCCGGTATCGTCATCCACCTTAGGCTTTCCATCGGCGACAATGGTGCGCCCATCGCTGGTATGCATGACGTAGTTGCTTGAGCAAGCTGACAGGGTAAACGTAAGCATCAGGGCAGAGATAACTGCGGCTGTCTTGTTCATTTTTGACTCCTTGTAGATAAAAATGCTGTAAAACTCATTTCTGTTATTTAAGGAACTCATTCTCGTGCCAATATTCAGCATAACAAACTTTCATCAGATTTCCAGGAAACGGCGGCAATTGATCGGGATAACTTGTCTCTGACGGCAAAATAGGACAGGATCAATGGCTGACAAAGCCACTGATAATCAGCCGATGAAGCCTTTTAAGCCTACCTTGTTTCGCAGCCAGTTCCCGGCCCTTCAACAGGCAGGAATTTATCTGGACAGTGCCGCCACCGCGCTAAAACCGCAGGCGGTGATCGAAGCCACGCAACAGTTTTACAGCGCAGATGCCGCCACCGTACACCGCAGCCAACATCGTGCGGCGCAGGATTTGACCCAGCGCTTTGAACAGGCACGCCAGCAGGTCGCCACCTTGATAAATGCCCCCTGCGCGGACAATGTCGTTTGGACCCGCGGCACCACGGAAGCCATCAATCTGGTCGCGCAAAGCTATGCTCGCCCGCGCCTGCAGTCCGGGGATCAGATCCTGGTTAGCGAGGCGGAGCATCATGCCAACCTGATCCCGTGGTTGATGGTGGCTGAACAGACCGGTGCCGAAGTGGTGAAGCTGCCGATTGGCCCCGATCGCCTGCCAGATTTGACGCTGCTCCCTACGCTGTTGTGCGAGAAAACCCGCATTCTGGCCCTGGGGCAAATGTCCAACGTCACGGGAGGCTGCCCGGATATCGCGCTGGCTATTGAGATGGCTCACGCGGTGAACGCGGTAGTGATGATCGACGGCGCACAGGGCATTGTGCATTGCCCAGCCGACGTCCAACGGCTCGATATCGATTTCTACGCCTTCTCCGCGCATAAACTCTATGGCCCAACTGGCATTGGCGCGTTGTATGGCAAAACCGCGTTGCTGGCCCAAATGGGGCCATGGCAAGGCGGCGGAAAAATGCTGACTCAGGCTTCTTTCAGCGGCTTTACGCCACAAAAACCGCCGCACTGTTTTGAAGCCGGTACGCCGAATATTGCCGGCGTGCTTGGGCTGGGTGCCGCATTGAGCTGGCTGGAAACGCAGGATATGGCCGCCGCCGAACAATACAGCCGCGATCTGGCGCAAAATGCCGAACAGCGTTTGCAGCAGTTACCCGGGTTTCGCAGCTTCCGCAGTTCCGGCTCCAGCCTGCTGGCCTTTGATATCACCGGGATCCACCACAGTGATATCGTCACCCTGTTAGCCGAACAGAACATCGCGGTACGCGCAGGCCAACACTGCGCCCAACCCTTGATTGCCGCATTAGGGGTCAGCGGAACGTTACGTGCATCGTTTGCGCCTTATAATACGCCGCAAGACGTCGATGTTCTGGTGCTGGCGTTAGCTAACGCCATCGAATTACTGACGGAATAAGATGCAAAACGGAGAACCTATGCTTGCCCCTCACCCTTTTGGCCGTGAAATCACCGCCGAGATGCTGGTAACCACCTTCAGCGCGCTAAAACAGTGGGAAGACCGTTACCGCCAACTGATCATGTTGGCGAAACGCTTGCCACCGCTGGCAGCCGATTTACGGCAAACGGAGACGGAACTGAGCGGTTGCGAAAACCGGGTCTGGATGGGACACCAGCGGTTGGCTGATGGGACGCTGCATTTTTATGGCGACAGCGAAGGACGCATTGTGCGCGGCCTGCTGGCGATCCTGCTGACCGCAGTCGAAGGCAAAACGCCGCAACAGGTATTAGCCACCGACCCCCTGGCCTTGTTTGATAGCCTGGCGCTGCGTGCCCAGCTCAGCGCCACCCGAGCCAGCGGCCTGGCAGCCTTGGCGGCCAGGGTGCACGCCATCGCTACCAGCTATGCCTGACGTGCCGCCTTTGCCACCATCTTCTTCAGCGCGTGGGAGACGGCAATAAAACCAAAGGTCGCGGTGACCATGGTCGCCGCGCCAAAACCCGCGCTGCAATCCATTCTCTTCGGCCCTTCTGCGGTACTGCGTGAGGCACATACTGAACCATCCGGCTGCGGATACACCAGCGGCTCGGTAGAGAAGACGCAGTCGATCCCCAACTTGCCTTTGCTGTTTTTCACCACGTTAAAGTCGTTCTTCAACCTTTCACGCAGCTTGGCTGCCAGCGGATCCTGGATGGTTTTGGCCAGATCGGCCACGGCGATCTGCGTAGGATCGATCTGTCCACCGGCACCGCCGGTAGTCACCACCGGGATCTTGAAGCGGCGGCAATAGGCCAACAACGCCGCTTTGGGGCGCACGCTGTCGATCGCATCAATCACATAGCTGAAGTTATGATTCAACAACTCGGCGACGTTGTCCGGGGTAATAAAATCATCCACGCAGGTCACCCGGCACTCCGGGTTAATCGCCAGGATCCGCTCCGCCATCACTTCGGTTTTCGACTGGCCAACATGCTGGCGCAAAGCATGGATCTGCCGGTTGGTGTTGGTGACGCATACGTCATCCATGTCGATCAGAGTGATCGCACCAATGCCGGTTCGTGCCAGCGCTTCAGCCGCCCATGAACCGACCCCGCCAATGCCGATCACACAAACGTGTGCCTGGGCGAACAGTGCCAATGCCTGCTGGCCGTAAAGGCGTGCTGTGCCGCCAAAACGCTGTAGATAGGCCTCTGAATAGGCTGTACTCATTTCGCTTTACTTACCTTGGTTGCAAATAGTCAGGGCCGGAAGATCCGGCCCTGAGAACGCTCATACACCCACAGAACTCACAACGTTGGGCGCTGCTAACGGTCGAACATGCTCGCCCCGATCTAACTTAGCGGGTAACCAGTTGGGAACCACTCGAGGCGGTCAATGGCTGATTGGCGCTAAACAGCGGTGCCCCAGCATTGCCGCCTTTCAATACCCAGACCCGGCCATAGTGATTATAGAACCCTGCCGAGTGACCGGCTTCTGGGCCAATCCCCTGGTACATGTCAAAGTGCTGGCCCTTGATGGCTCCACCCACGTCGAGGGCGACCATCAGGCGCATTTCATATTTTCCCGTGAACTTGCCCTTGTTGTCCAGTAGCGGGACTTCTGCCAGCAACGTGGTACCGGCCGGGATCAGGGAACGATCGGAAGCCACGGAGGCTTTGGCAATCAACGGCACCGCGCTGGCCCCTTTCACCGGAGCAAAAGGCACCGGGTGGAAGAACACGAACGATGGGTTTTGCTCCAGCAGTTCGCGCACCTCGGCTTCGCTGTGGGTATCCGCCCACTGGCGAATGGCCTGCATTGACATATCGGCCTTGGCCACTTCACCGCGATCGATCAGCACCTTGCCGATACTGCGGTAAGCATGGCCGTTCTTGCCGCTATAGCCAAAGAACACCAATGGCTGGCCGTTGCCGAAATCGACATAGCCGCTACCCTGCACTTCCATCATGAAGTTATCCATCAGGGAATTGGTGTAAGCAATGATGTAACGGCTGTCCAGCGCCCCCGAGTAGATACCGGCACGATCCGGCAGGCGGCGCTTACCTTTGCCTGGCATGCTGTACAGCGGGTAGCGGAATTCGCCCTGTTGGGTATAACGCGCCTGCAACACCGGAGTGTAATAGCCGGTGAACTGAACGTTGCCATAACTATCGACGCCTTCCATCTGATAGGCGCTGAGGCCGAACTGGTTCAGTTGGCGCGTATCCGCCCCCGCCGCCATCCAGCTCTGCACCGCCTGATAGGTGGAGTTATTGCGGTTAAACAGCGACGGCGAAGCGTATTTAATCTCCATCAGCTGGTTGGAGTAATCCTGGCCGTTGATCGGGGCGCCTCTGGCATTGGGGCGATTCACCAACTCCAGCGACTGATCCAGATGACCATCTTTATACTGCTGCCCCCGGTCGGTCGGTTTTGACGAACAACCGGCCAGTACCGCAACCACTAACCCACCGAGCAGGTATTTGCCCCAACGTCCTTTCATTGCACACTCTCTCAGACTGATATGTTCCATACCCAATGGATACGGGTAAACTGGCTGAACGATAACAAACGGCCATAGATAAAGGAATCGCTACCGCTAAAAATTCCCAGCCAGATGATTATGATGAAAAAAAACGCAAATTGGGGACTAATGCAGCATAAAAATGGCTTTCGATGAATTATATGCAAAAAGGGTTTGCAACAAAATGCCTGGAGAGTATAGTGCGCTTCCATCGGACGCGGGGTGGAGCAGCCTGGTAGCTCGTCGGGCTCATAACCCGAAGGTCGTCAGTTCAAATCTGGCCCCCGCAACCAACCGATACTGTGATATCAGTATCAAAAACAGGTTGGATTCGATGAAAGAAAAGGTATTATACGGACGCGGGGTGGAGCAGCCTGGTAGCTCGTCGGGCTCATAACCCGAAGGTCGTCGGTTCAAATCCGGCCCCCGCAACCAACCGATACGGCAATAGCGGTATCCTATGAAGGGTTGGTTCGATAATATCAGTATCAAGACGGACGCGGGGTGGAGCAGCCCGGTAGCTCGTCGGGCTCATAACCCGAAGGTCGTCAGTTCAAATCTGGCCCCCGCAACCAATCTTGATAACATCAGACAAGCACCTTAACGGGTGTTTTTTTGTATCTGAATTTCCCCTACTTTCCCAATTAACCACGCCGCCCCTCCTTGGGCTACGCCTGGTTTAACGCCGTGCCAATGCGCCACCGTTGGCGAAATAGGCTTTGATCCCGGCCAGAATAGATTGCGCCACCTGCTGCTGAAAATGGCTGGTGCGCAGCTTGCGCTCTTCTTCCAGATTGCTGATAAACGCCGTTTCCACCAGGATCGACGGAATATCCGGGGCCTTCAATACGGCAAAGCCGGCCTGATCGACACGATTCTTGTGCAGGCGATTAATTTTACCCATCCGGTTCAGCACTTCCTTACCGAACTTCAAACTGTCATTGACGGTAGCGGTTTGCAACAGATCGAACATGGTGTGATCGAGGTAGCGATCGCCACTTTTGCTGACGCCACCAATGTCGTCAGCGGCGTTCTGGGTTTGCGCCAGAAACTTGGCGGCGTTACTGGTTGCCCCTTTGGTGGAAAGTGCAAACACCGAGGAACCGCGAGCCGCACGGTTGCTGAAGGCATCGGCATGGATCGAGACAAACAGATCGGCCCGCTGCTTACGCGCTTTGGCTACGCGCACCTTTAATGGAATAAACACGTCTTCATTGCGCGTCATAAACACTTTCATGTTGGGTTCGCGTTTGATCAGCGCACTGAGACGACGAGCGATCTGCAGCACGATATCTTTTTCACGGGTTTTATTTTTGCCAATGGCCCCCGGATCTTCACCGCCGTGCCCAGGATCGAGCACGATCACAATTGGCCGATCGCGCCCAGCCTTACCGGCCTGCGGTGCTTCTGCCGGTAACGTCCGCGCCAGATCGCCCTTGTTGTAATCTTCCAGTAACGCCAACAGCGGATCATACTCTTCACCGCTGCCCCCTTTGGTAGGATAAAGATCCATCACCAGGCGGTTGCGGTATTCGGAGACGGGTGTCAGGGTAAACATATTCGGGCTGACGCTTTGCTTGAGTTCCAGCACCAGCCTGACGGTATTTTTGTCGAACTGGCCGACTCGCGCCTGTTTCAGATAGGGATCTTCTTTGCGCACCTGGCCGGCGATGCCTTTAAGCACGCTATTTAGCTGTACCCCTTCCACATCCACCACGATGCGCTCTGGATTGGTCAGGGCAAACTGTTTGTATTTCAGCGGGACATTGGATTCCAGCGTGACTCGGGTATAGGTTGAGGAAGGCCAGACTCGTACGGCAATCACATGAGAAGCAGCGGCGAAACCAACGCGACTCACACTCAGCAACCAGGTTGCAGCAACCCCCTGCAACAAACGACGGCGACCCGGATTGTGATTAGAGTTAGGCATGCGGCTCCGGAAAAACTAACGATTAAAAAAACAGCAAAAAAAAACAATGGCAAAAACTTTACCCAATCCATTCACCGCTGTCATCAGAAAATCTTTTTATGATCTTTCAATTTATTAATCAGTTAGCGCATTTGGCAGAAAAATCACTCTCATTTCCTACTTGCCTTTGGCGCAATAAAAGAATAAAAATACAAAAATACCGTATAAATATGCAAATGAGGTCTTGCCGTGAAGGAACGTAGTACAGAGCTGGTGCAAGGATTTCGTCACTCAGTTCCCTATATCAACACTCACCGTGGCAAGACCTTTGTCGTCATGCTGGGTGGCGAAGCTATTGAACATGAAAACTTTTCCAGTATCGTCAACGATATCGGGCTGTTACATAGCCTGGGCATTCGTTTGGTGGTGGTCTACGGCGCGCGGCCACAGATTGACAATAATCTGGCACAGCATAACTGCGAGCCGATTTACCATAAGCATACCCGAGTGACCGACGCCCATACGCTAGAGCTGGTTAAGCAGGCCGCTGGCTTGTTACAGCTGGATATTACCGCACGGCTTTCCATGAGCCTGAATAACACCCCATTGCAAGGGGCCCACATCAACGTAGTGAGCGGCAACTTTATTATCGCCCAACCGTTGGGCGTGGATGACGGCGTCGATTATTGCCACAGCGGCCGTATCCGGCGTATTGATGAAGAAGCCATTCATCGCCAACTCGACAGCAAGGCCATCGTGCTGATTGGCCCGGTGGCGGTATCGGTGACCGGTGAAAGCTTTAACCTGACCTCGGAAGAAGTCGCCACCCAGTTGGCAATCAAGCTGAAGGCCGAGAAAATGATCGGCTTCTGTTCATCACAGGGGGTGACCGATGAGGAAGGCAATATCCTTTCCGAACTGTTCCCCAACGATGCACAAAAACGTATCGAGCAATTGGAAGAGGCAGGTGACTACCATTCTGGCACCGTGCGCTTCCTGCGCGGTGCGGTAAAGGCCTGCCGCAGCGGGGTACGCCGCAGCCACCTGATCAGCTATCAGGAGGATGGTGCACTGGTACAGGAGCTGTTTTCACGCGACGGTATCGGTACCCAAATCGTCATGGAGAGCGCCGAACAGGTACGCCGGGCGACCATCAATGATATCGGTGGCATACTCGAGCTGATCCGCCCATTGGAGCAACAAGGAATTTTAGTCCGCCGTTCGCGCGAACAGTTGGAAATGGAGATCGACAAGTTCACGATTATCGAACGCGATAACCTGACTATCGCTTGCGCGGCACTCTATCCGTTCCCGGAAGAGAAGATTGGTGAAATGGCCTGCGTGGCGGTGCATCCGGATTACCGCAGTTCGTCGCGGGGCGAGATGTTGTTGCAACGGGTAGAGAGCCAGGCGCGCCAGATGGGGCTACAGAAGCTGTTTGTGCTGACCACGCGTAGCATCCATTGGTTCCAGGAGCGCGGCTTCACTCCGGCGGAAGTCGACGTGCTGCCGATGCAGAAGCAGGCTTTATATAACTACCAGCGCCGCTCGAAGATCCTGTTGGCCGATCTTTGACTTACCCTAGCTAACCCATTGATTATCATGACGGGCGCAGCGTGCTGCGCCCCTTCGTTGTTACTTCCCGATCTGCAAGCGTTCTGCCAACCCGCTACGACGCTGTGTGGGGGTGCGGATTGCGCTTACCAACACCTTGTCTACCGCATAGAGCGAAAGCCGCTGACGTGCACGAGTAATAGCGGTATAGACCAGCTCGCGGGTCAGCACCGGCAGAAAATGATTTGGCAGCACTAACGCCGTATGGTCGAACTCCGACCCCTGTGATTTATGCACTGTCATCGCATAGGCGGTTTCATGCGCCGGTAAGCGGCTAGGCTGTACCGATTTGATGCTGCCGTCCGGTAATTGGAAGTGCACACGCAGATCGCCGCCCTCACCGGGTAAGGCAATGCCAATATCGCCGTTAAACAGCCCCAGCGCGCTATCGTTGCGGCCAATCATCACCGGCCGCCCTAAATACCAACGCCCGGTGGGGCCTGGATTACGCCGAATCAAACCGGCACGCTGCAGCCCACTTTCGATACGCTCGTTCAGCCCGGCAACGCCAAATGGCCCTTCGCGCAGGGCGCACAATAGCTGGAAGCGACCAAAGGCACCCAGGATCGTCACGGCCCCGGCCCCTTCTGCTACCAGCCGCAGATAGTCGCGATAACCGGCAACGCAGCTATCCAGCAGCCGTTGGTAATCTTCGGTTTCTGCCAGTGGATAACCCGCCACATCGGCATAGCTGCCGTTCAACGCCGCCAGGGCGCGCTTGCTATCGCCTGCATTCACCGCCAAGGCCAACTGACCAATGCCGGATTTGGCATCAAACCGGTAACTCTTGCGCAGCAGGCACAGGCTGTCACGCACCGCTGCCTCGGCCTGCGCTGGCTGCCCCTGCAAGGGGCAACCGGTCAGACGCGCCAACTGTGCCGCACGAGCTTCACTATATCCCTGCTCGGCAAACCGGCAGATATCCCCCAGCACGGCTCCAGCCTCCACCGAGGCCAGTTGATCGCGATCGCCAAGGAAGATGACTCGCGCCTTGGGGGGCAAGGCGGCAATCAACCTTGCCATCATGGGCAAGTCCACCATCGAAGCCTCATCCACTACCAGCACATCCAGATGCAGCGGGTTCCCCCGGTGATAGCGCATGCGCTGGCTATTTGGCTGAGCACCCAACAAACGGTGTAACGTCGCCGCTTCCGTAGGGAATAAGGCCCGTTGCTCCGGGGTTAAATCCAACTGACGGCTAGCGATCCCCAAGGATTCGGTCAGACGAGCAGCGGCCTTACCGGTAGGCGCAGCAAGTTGGATACGCAGACGCTCCCCGTTCGCCAGCTGCACCAGCGCCGCCAACAGCTTGGCAACGGTAGTCGTTTTACCTGTGCCGGGGCCACCGGAAATAATCGCGATGCGGCGCGTGGCCGCTACCGCTGCGGCAATTTTTTGCCAATCAGGTTCGTCCGTGGCCGCGCCAAACAATCGATCGAGAATGGCGCGTAACTGCACCTCTTCCAGTTCCTGTGGCACACTATCGCTACTGATAAATGTGGCGACGTCACCTTCGCTCTGCCACATGCGTTGCAGATACAGCCGCTGCTGTTGCAGTACCATCGGCGTTGCCGTACTGCCATCGCTAATTGCAGGCGATCTCGCCAGACGCTGTTGCCAGCTCGCCACGTCAGGTTGCCCGCAGGCCTGCCAGGCAGCCAGGGCCAGTTCCGGCTGTCGGCCATCAAACAGATTTTCCGGCAATAGCTGTTCGAGCAACAGACAAACGTGGCCCGCACCGGCCTCCGAGCTCAGGCAGGCGGCGGCCAGCAGGATATCCGGTTCATCATCGTTGGCCACCACCTGGGCAAATTGCACGTCCAGCGGCCGCAAGGCACCCAGAGCCAACGCCTGATGCAAAATCTCAATCATTGCCCATCCTCAACATCGGCCATTTCACCGCTAAACAGGCGATCCATCCCTTCAATCAGAGCGAACTCTGGGCAGCAGGCAAAGATACCGTTGCCCTGATGCTCGGCATCCACCCCGCGTAAAAACAGATAAATCACCCCGCCAAAATGGCGTTGGTAATCGTAATCCGCCAGACGATGCCCCAGATAGCGGTGCAGCGCCAAGGTATAGAGTTGGTATTGCAGATCGTAACGATGTTCCGCCATCGCCCGCGCCATTGCCTCTTGGGTATAGGCACTGCTGTCTTCGCCCAGCCAGTTGGATTTGTAATCCAGCAGGTAGTATTTGCCCTGCCAGCAGAACACCAGATCGATAAAACCTTTCAGCATGCCCTGTACCTGTTGGAAATCCAGCTCAGGGCAGCCAGCGGAAAGGGGGTCGTAGCGTTTTACCAGTTTATCCAACTGCTGCGCTTGCAGCAGGCCGCCGATCGGCAGATAGAACTGCAATTCTGCCTGCCTGGCTCCCACCGGTAAGGCGGAAAGCGTGACGCCGCTGCTATTAAGCGGCGCATTCAGCAACACCTGCATCCAGCCGGACAATACCGGCAACCAATGCTCCTCCAGCCCTTGCTGTTGCAACTGCTCCAGCAGCCACTGTTCATCTAGCGGCTGGGTAAAGTCCAGTTCCTCAAACAGGCTGTGCAGGAAGGTCCCAGGGGCCGCCCCGCGCGGGAAAGTATGGGGTGTCAATGCGGGTGGCTTAGTCATATCGCCCTCACCAACAGCATCAACGTCCAGGCGTGGCAACAGCTCCTGCATCCGGCTTGAGCCATGCTGTTGCAAACCGGTGTAGCTGGTTACCCGCCAGAAGTCCTGCATCCTGCGAGGAAACTGCCTGGCCGTCAGCTCTGCGGCGGTTGCCATCTGCGGCTGCCAGCTCTGTTCACCCGGCACATCCACCAGCGACAGCGCGATGCCCTGAGTTGCCAACTGCTGCAGGCAGGTTTGCAGATAGGCCGCATCGCCTGCCTGCCCTGCCTGCACCAGATAGCCCAACGCGCTGCGGTGCAAATCCGTATCGCCCTGCTTCTTGCGCGTGCCAAGGAACAACGGCGCAATACCTATGCTGCAGTGATACACCGAGCGGGTCAGCGCCACATACAGCAGGCGTAAATCCTCCGCCAGCCGTTCCTCTTCCGCCCAGGCCACGCTTTCTTCGTTGGCATTAAGATCCAGCAGGGCTTTAAAGGTCTGGCGATCGTGATACAGCACCTGCTGTTGCTGACGGAAATTCCCCACAAAAGGCAGCCACACCAGATCGAACTCTAACCCTTTCGACTTGTGGATGGTGATCACCTGCACCAGATGACGATCACTTTCCAGCCGTAGTTGCTGATTGTCCGACTGACGATTCGGCTGAGCGATCTGCTGCGCCAACCAGCGCACCAGCGCATGTTCACCGTCCAGCTGTGCCGTGGCTTCCTGCAACAGTTCCCCCAGGTGCATGACATCGGTCAAACGGCGTTCGCCCCCCGGGCTGGCCAGCAGGTTTTCAGCCAGATGCCGCTTGGCCATCACCTCACGCAGCATCGGCAACACGCCACGGCGCAACCAGTGGCTACGATATTCATCAAACTCGTTGACCAAACCATCCCAAGCGGACTCGTCATGGTTTAGTTCGTCCAGCGTCAAGGCATCCAACCCCAATAGCCCGGTGGCCAAAGCGCAGCGCAGGGTTCGCTCCTGTTCGGGGGCCAGCACCGCCTGTAGCAGCCACAGTAAATCTTTGGCTTCCGGCGTATCAAACACGCTGTCACGGTTGGAAAGGTAAACCGAGGGGATAGCCAGCGCGCTGAGTGCATCACGCACCAGTGCCGCTTCGGCGCGGCTGCGCACCAAAATGGTAATATCCGATGCCTGAACGTGGCGGCGTTGCTCCCCTTTGACCAGCCAGGCTTCTCCGGCCTGTCCGGCACTGAGCCAGTCGCGGATCTGGGCTGCGCACAAGCGCGCCATTAATTGTTGGTAATCACTTACTCCGGCCCCGTCCCCTGGTTGTAGCCAGAACTGCATGGCCGGTTGTGGTTTATTCTGCCACTCGAAGACCAATTCCTGATTTTTCGCTGCGGCTGCCACCTCGATAAACGGGATTTGGCCAAACAGGAACGGCTTTTCCACTTGGGCAAACAGGCGGTTCACACTGCCAACCATCGCCGGTGATGAGCGCCAGTTGGTCTCTAAGGTGTAGTGGGCACTTACCTCTGAACGAGCCTTCATATAGGTAAAAATGTCTGCCCCACGGAAGGCGTAAATCGCTTGTTTGGGATCCCCGATCAGCAGCAGGCCACACTCTTCCCGGCCAACATACAGTTTCTGAAAGATCCGGTACTGCTGTGGGTCGGTATCCTGAAACTCATCGATCATCGCCACCGGATAACGCTGGCGGATCGCCAGCGCCAATTGTTCACCACCGGCGCTTTGCAGTGCCGCATCCAGCCTGCTGAGCAGATCGTCAAAACCCAGTTCGGCACGCTGGCGTTTTTCCTGTTGAATGGAAAGGCGTATTTCACTCAGCGCCCGCGCCATGATCAGGTCACGCAGGGTCAAGGGTTCGGCAAACAGCTCATCAATCGCCACAAACAGCAAATGCCGCGGGGCTTCACCTTTTTTGGTTTTCTCCAGCAGTACCGATTGGCGGAACTTCTCCAGCTCTTTGGGTAACTGGTAATCTTCGGTTTCCTGCCCCGCCCATTCCCCCACCTTATTCAGCCAGTTGGGTAAATGTTTGCTGCTGTAGCTGCGTTTGTCGACGCCAGACTGACTGATGAGCGCCTCCAGCTCAGCCGCCGCTGCCTGCCATTGCCCCTTGAGGGCATCGATCCGCGCAACTATCTGTTCATGGCGCATCAGCACCGTTTCTTCATCTTTCGGTGGCTGACGCAGAGTGGGAGCCTCGCCATACAGATAGCCCGAGAGATCGCTCAACAAAGCCTCTGGGCCACTCCACTCCTGGCTAACCGCCCGGGCAACGCCCAGTGGCAATGGGTAGCAGTGACGCCGCCAAAAATCGGCGCAGGCCCGACGGCGCAACGGCAGCTCGTCCTGCACCAGCGTTTGTTCAAACAGAATGCCCGACTCGAATGCGTTGTGAGTGAGCATTCGCTGACAAAAACCGTGGATAGTGTAGATCGCCGCTTCGTCCATCTGGCGCTCGGCGGCCAGCAATTGCGCTGCGGCCTCGGGCAGATTGCCAATTTCCGCCATCAACGCGGCAAATAGCGGGTCTGAGCTATGTCCGCGTACGCAGGCAATGCGTAACGCGTGGATATTGCTGCGAATGCGGCCCCGGAGCTCCTCCGTCGCCGCTTCGGTAAAGGTAACGACCAGGATCTCTTCTACCGTCAGCGGTCGTGGAAACGCCGCTGCCTGGCCTAAGCCAAGCAGCAGGCGCAGATACAAAGCACCGATAGTGAAGGTCTTCCCTGTCCCTGCCGAGGCTTCGATCAGCCGTTCACCAAACAGTGGCAACGTCAGTGGATCAAGCCGCTGAGGAACGCCTTTCGTCATGGCGTCGCCACTTTACGTGGTAGCGTTTTCTGCAGGGACGAGGCGTTAGGATAGGTGACCCAATCCTCACCCGGTACCGCAAAGTCGGCTTTCTGCTGGCTGCTGCCACTCACCTGCGACAACAATGCCAGCCCCTGCGGCTTAATCACCGCCTGATGGAAATAATCCGCCAGTTTGGTCGGCGTCAGAGTCTGAACCTGAGCGATCAGCTTTTCGCGGGTATCGAAGGCAAAATTACCGCGATCGAAATCGCTACTGAAGCGGCTCGCTTCTTCACCCAGAGTCTGTGGACGCTGTTGCAGTTCATTGATCATGGCCTGTTTGTATTGGGAGAAATCGGCCTCACTCAACTCACGCAGGCGCTTTTCCGTCTTCGGGTAGAAATCTTGATAGCGCTGGTAGAGATAGGCTGGCTGCTTACTGTTGCTTTGCAGCAGGAAACCGATGCCCCACTGGCGGCCAACCGGCATCGCAAAGGAGAACACCGCATAGCCGAGCTGCTCTTGCGTACGCAATTGGCTGTAGAACCACGGCTGGATGATCTGCCCCAATAATGAGCTGTATGCCATGCTGGTGACCTCGTCATATCCCGTTGGGACATACACCGCCGCCAGCGCCGAATCGGTGCTGCTGCCAGGGCGCTGCAGGTTGGCAAACTGGTTTTTGGCAATCACGACGTTTTCGCCGTGCCACCATTCCACACCAGTACAACCCAGGCGGTGCTTCAGTGAAGAGGCCAGCGTGTCTACCTGTTGCTTGCTCATATTCCCCACTACCAGCAACTCCGGCGTGGCCCCGGCCATCAGGCCGTCACGGTAAGCCAGCACGTCTTGCAACGTGATGGTTTTCAGCACTGCACGGCGTTCGCTGCGCTCGGAATAAGGCACGCGGGATAGCATCTGTACCGGTTGGAGCGCCAGCTCAAAAGCTTTGACCTTCTCGGCGGAATCCAACTGTTCCAGATACCAGGATTTCGCCTGCTCCAACTGCTCTTGCGTTGGGGTAAAGCTGGAGTAACCTTCAATCAGCGAAGTCAACAGCTGTGGCAGGCGCTGGGTAAAGCCATTGGCGCTAAACATCAGGCCATTATTGGGGGAGGTAGAGAAGCTAATCCCGCCCACCGAAGCCTGATAGCTCAACTCATCAAGCGAGATCCCCGCCAGATAATCCATTAACGAGAACAACACCTGATTACGCGCTGAATCCATGGTTTTGGCGTTACGCAAAGCTACCGTCACATCGGCCTTGGGCTCGTCGGCAAAATAGCGGCTTGGCATATACAGCACCCGCAACCCTGGCTGGTTTACCACCATTTCCGGTTTGGTGAACTCATGTGAGGGCTTGTTCAGGCTAAACTGATCCGGAATATAAGGATTCAGCCCTGGTAAGGAAAGTGTGATCCCCTTACCTAACTGCTGCCATTTCTCGAAGCGTTCCGCGCTGATTTTCTCGACCTGATAAGGTGCCTCAACAAAGTAAGCCGTTTTGTTGTGTGGCTCATTCGGGCTGACAAACCAGATGCGCGCATTTTGCGGCGTCATCTGACCCAGGCGTTCCGCAATGGCTTTAGGATCGTAACGATCGGCCAGGTACGGCGCATCCAGCGTATGCTCTACCGGTACGCGCAGCATGGTGTCTACCAGCCATTCGATGTAATTCATATCACGGGTAATCGATGGATAGCGGAAATCCAGATTCAGCACATGGGCGATCTCGTCAAAATAGCTTTGCTTGATCCCTTCACCACGCAGCATATTCAGATAGCTGAAGATCGCCGCCACCACCTGGTCACGCTCCGCCAGCCCCTTGTCGGTCAATGAAACGCTGATTGAGAATACGCCGCCGTTGCGATCGACCATCGGGTCGGCACCGGCATTGATGGCATCTGCCAGCCCCTGCTTCTGTAGCCAGTCGGAAAGCGTATTGGTACTGCGGTTGCCAATCAGGTAGCTGATATAGGTATCGGTTTTGCTGCGAAACTCGGCGCTGTTGTTATCGATACGGAATTCGACCTTCAGCTGTTTGCGCGGCTGTGCCGGTACATAATGAATGATGATGCCTTGCTGTTCGGAGGTAACTGCCGGAACGGTGATGGGTGGCACTTTCGCATCGTGATTTGGAATGCGGCCGAAGGTTTTGACCGCCAGCGCTCTCAGTTCAGGCAAGGATTGATTGCTGTACAGTACGCCCTTCATCAGGTTGGCAGAATAGTAACGCTGATAAAAACCAACAAGTTCTTCATGCAGCTTGCTACCTGGCTTATCCTGCAAAGTCTCGAGGTTGCCGCCGGAAAAACGTGCGCTAGGATGAGCCGGATTGAGGGTTTCTGCCCCAACCTGCGCCATGCGCATACCGTCACGGGAGCGCGCCATCGTTAACTCGGCATTCACCGCGTTGCGTTCACGGTCCGCGTTGCCGGGATCCAAAATAGGTTCGGCAATGGCATCGGCCATGCGGTCGACAGCGGGTTCCAAAGCGTCGTTTTCCACTTCCAGATAGTACGCAGTGCGGTAAGACGCGGTGCTGGCATTGTGGCTACCACCGTGCTTTTTCAAAAACTCAGAGAGGTTCTCGGGTTCTGGATAGCGCTTGGAGCCCATCAGTACCATATGTTCCAGGTAGTGAGCCAGGCCAAGTTGGCTGTTGGGATCTTCCAGCGAGCCTACCGGCAGCGCCAGGGCAGCCAGTGACTTTGGTGCCAACGCGTCAGACACCAGTAGTACGGTCATGCCGTTATCCAGCTTGATAGCCTGATATTCACGCGGATCGTGATCGCTTTTGTTGATCTTTTCCGCCAGCGGTTGCCAGCCTTGTGCGGCCCAACTTAACGGCGCCCAAAACATAACCAATAACATCAACCCGGTAATACGGGTCAACAGTCTGCGCATATCCAAAATAAACCCCTGTTCTCTGGCTGTCACGCCAACTCCCTGACGGTGACAGCATGGTGCAAAATGACACAACCGGAAGCGATGCCCAATGAAATTCAATTTCTAACTCAAAGCATTACGGTTTTAAACACGCAACTCACTATAGCCCACATCGTTGGGGCGTAACGTACGCCACTCTACAACGTATATGCCTATACGTTATGTAAGACCAGACTTAACCTCAATGGTTGAGTATAAAAGCGTAAAATTTTTATCATCTCACTGCGACCTGTATCACCGAGGGGGGGTTACCCCAGGTTATTGCGGGCCACAGGCAACAGGTAACGCTCTGTTTCTTTGAGGATTTGTTCAAGGCGAACATTATCCATTTGGCGGAAAACGCGCTGGGTATAGGGATCTGCCCCCTCGCCCGGGATCCGCTGATCGCCCTGCCAGGCTTGCAGCAGCTTGGCACGCGCCTTGACCTGGACTTCTTCATCCCAGTCTATCTGCTGCGTTTGCGCCTGATAACATTGGCTCAACCAGGCCCAGCCGCTTTTATTGAGCAGCATCAGCGGCTGCGACAGGCCACGGCGGTAGCCCGCCACTAGCTCCGCCAACTGCGCGTGGGCCTCCTCGCTCGCAAGTGCAGCGAAGCGCCAGGCGGAATTCTTGCTGCCAAACATGCGGCTTTCCCCGCTACCCCCAACAGAGCAATACACCAGGTGCTCCAGCCAAAGCAAGATACCGTCTACGGCCGAAAGCGTTGCCGGACGCCAGCGTAGCAAGCCATCCTGCTGCACCTGATGCAGCCAGCCGGTGATACGCATGCCTGCCACGTCAATATCCAGCTCCAGGCTGCCATTCTCCTGACGCTGTTCACGCACCCGTTCGGCCAGCTCCGCCATTTCTTCCTGCTGCTTTTGCCAGTAAATCTCACCGAAAGCCCCGTAAGGTAATCCCCCCGATGCACGCACCCGCTGGTATAACTTGCCAGCGTCCTCCCCCTCGATCAGCGTGTTCAGCAATTGGCTGTTGAACTGATAGCGGCTGAGGTTATCCAGCGTAAAAGGCTCGTCTTCCGGCAGATCGGTCTCTTCCAGAATGAAATTAACGCCAAGACGTAGCTGGAAGAAGGCGCGGATCGGATGGCGGTAAAACCGGAGCAGTTCATCAACAGAAACCTGGGTTTTCTCTTCCGCCGCCAGCGGTTGATTAAATTCCGGATGTGCAGCACCACGACCATCGGCAGCGGCCAACCACTCAGCCGCATAGCTTTGATCTTCGCTCCCCGGCAGGAAGTTTTCCGCAGCAAACGGCATACGAGCATGACGTTTAAGCAGGTGCTCACCGACCCTGTGTGCGCTGCCGTCCGCATCCAACCCTTCATCGCCAGGCAGGCAATAGCTTTGCTGCAGATATTCCAACAGTTCAGTGACCAATACCGAAGGATAACGCTCACTGTTGTCCTGAATGGAACGGCCGATAAAGCTGATGTACAACTGCTGCTGGGCAGAGAGGATTGCCTCCAGAAACAGGTAGCGGTCATCGTCACGGCGGCTGCGATCGCCCCGCTTAATCTGCTGCGCCATCAGGTCAAACCCCAGCGGCGGCAAGGTGCGGGGGTAGACACCGTCGTTCATACCCAGCAGGCAAACCACCTTGAACGGAATGGAACGCATAGGCATCAGGGTACAGAAATTGATCTGGCCGGCCAGGAAACGCTGGCTGATGCGTTGCTGATCGAGCCGTGCGGCCAGTTCATCGCGCAGCAGCGTCAACGGCACGGCATCAGGATAACGTGCCGCCAGACCAAAGCTGGCCACTTTCTGCCACTGCTCTTCGATCAGCGCTAACGCTTCTTCCGTTTCGCTGTCCGTCTCAAAGAAGCTATTGAGCAGTTGGCGGCACAGCGGCAACCATTCGGCTAACGGCCGCTCTTCGCTGAGGATTTGCCGCCAACGGCTGAGTTGCGCCAGCAGATCGGCCAATTGCCCGGCCAGTTCGGCCACTAATCCACTCGACTCGTCGTAAGGTAATACGCCCTGCCAATCTCCGACGTTACTGTCCATGGCGTAGCCCAGCAGCATCCTCGTCAGACCGAACCGCCAGGTATGTTGCCCCGTTGTGGGCAGATCCAGCTCACGCACGTTGTCATCATCCAGCCCCCAGCGTACCCCGGATTCGCCAGTCCAGTGGCGTAACAGGCTTAACCCCTCTTCCTGAATCGAGAAGCGCGCCGCTAGCGCGGGTACGTCCAACAGCGCCAATACCTGCTCTGAGGTAAAGCGGCTTTGCGGCAGATCCAGCAGGGAAATAAAGGCTTGTAGCGCAGGATGCGCCTGCCTGGCCTTGCGGTCGGAGATGGCAAACGGCAGATAGCGCCCGGCGGGGGCATTGCCAAACACCGCCTGAATATACGGGGTGTAGCTGTCGATATCCGCCACCATCACGATGATGTCGCGCGCGGTAAGTTGGGGATCTTCTGCCAGCATGGTCAGCAACCGATCGTGCAGCACCTCGACTTCGCGCTGCGGGCTGTGGCAGGCATGCAGACTGATGGAGCGATCCTGCGGATCGAGCTGGCGCTTATTGTCACTGCGCTCCAGGGTTTCCGGCGTGGTGCCGATCAGCGCATGATCTTCCAGCTCCAGCATGTCGTGCTGAATGGCGTGCAGCAAGCTATCTGCCGGGATCTCGACAAAGGCATCCACCTCCTGCACCGCCTCCATCTGCGACAGTAAATACAGATGATCGCGCCCCAGCTTGCCCCAGGAAGCCAGCAGCGGGTTACTCAGCTGCTGTTCACCTTCGGCATCAAATAGTTGGGCTGCCTGTTCTGGCTGACGGAACAAACCTTGCTCGCGTGCCTGGTGATAGTGGCGGCGTTTGCGGCTCTGCAAACGGGCCAGGAAGGCGTAGTCCTGAATGTCGCCCCAATAATAGCGACAGGGGTTGGTAAACATCAGATGGATATCAATATGTTTACCCAAGGCCTGCAGCGCCTCCAGGTAAATTGGCGGCAAGGCAGAAATCCCGCAGATAAACACCCGTGGCGGCAATCCCGCAGGGCATTGAGTGGCATTCTCCAGCGCGCTGATAAACCGGCGATACAAGTTGGCGCGGTGCCATTCGGGCTGGCCCAGCTCATGGGTATATTCCACCAACCGATGCCAGAGGGGGGCTTGCCAGCTTTGCGCCTCTGCCAGCCCTTCTACCGCCTCCCCACGCTGCCAACTCTCCAGCCACTGCGGGCGATAAACCAGATATTGGTCAAACAGGTCGGCAACTCGCCCGGCGAGCTGGTGGATCTTGCGCTTGTCGGCGTCATCGGTCAGGTAATGCTGTAGGGGAGCAAACTCGGGCCGGGTCAGCATGCCTGGCAGCAGCCACATCAGCTTCCAGGTCATGGCATCTTTGCTAAAGGCGCTCTCTTTAGGAATGCCTGGCAATACCTTGGTGAACATGTCCCAGATAAAGGTCGCCGGTAGCGGGAAAACGATATTCGCGGCAATGCCAAACTGCTCGGCCAGCTGCATCTGCAACCATTGCGCCATGCCGGGGCTTTGCACCAGCACCACTTCCTGTTGAAACGGATCGGCCAAAGGTTCTCTGGCTATCAGCGCGCTGGTCAGCGTTTTCAGCAAGTCCAACTGATTGGAATGATAAACCGTAAACATGAGGCTCCTTGGAAGCGAAAAAGGGCATTACCGGCTACTGGCAAAAAGGCCCCTCACCCTAACCCTCTCCCAAAGGGAGAGGGAACCGATCGAGAACACCTCGACCAAAAGAGTCTAAGGTGGCACAACAATCCGTGCTACTGGCCGTAATTTCAGCGACCGAATTCCCTCTCACCCTAGCTACTCCCAAGGGAGAGGGAACCGATCGAGAACACCTCGACCAAAAGAGTCTAAGGTGGCACAACAATCCGTGCTACTGGCCGTAATTTCAGCGACCGAGTTCCCCCTCACCCTAGCTACTCCCAAGGGAGAGGGAAGCGATCGAGAACACCTCGACCAAAAGAGTCAAGGGCAAGTCTAACAACACTCGTGCTACTGCCCGCAATACCAGCGGCTGAGTTCAGCCTGTTGGTGCAGCGGCGTTTGTATCTTCACCGTACGCCGTAAGCATGAGCCTTGCGCCTGGCGGGTTTCGACCTGGTAGTGCCAATTAGGCGGTAGCGATAGGGCATGGTTTATTTCGGCACCGGCACTGAATATTTCCAGCTGTTGGTGCGCCAGCGACCAGGCCTGTCGATATTGCCACTGCCGTTGAAATGCCTGCAACAGCACCTGCTGATATTGTAACAGCCCGAGCAGCGAGACGGCGAACAACAATGCCGCGATCAACACTTCAGGCAGGCTGAAGCCCCGCTGAGTACGCCAGCCTGCCCGTTTATTCGGCACAATCACTTTCCCGCTTTTCCGGGCAAAAATCCAGCCAGCCGCCTTTCTGCGCTTTCAGCAGGTGGTCGCCAGCCCCGCCTTGTTGTGTAGCCAGTTGGTATAGCCACAAGGGCTCCGCTCCCGTGATATCTCCTGCCCCACGAACCATCACCAAGCCGGTACGGGCCGAGAGCCGGGCACAGGCCTGCAAAGCCTCGCCGCTCATCTGCTGGCAGGACCAATGGGTCGCTTGTAGAGACTCCCGTGGCCACGGCTGCGCCAGCCCCCAACTGAGTGCCGAGGCCGCCTGATTGTAGGCCCGCAGATAGCGCTGCTGATCGACAGCCAGTAATAGTGCGCTGTCCAATTGCCGCTGCTGGGCGGTGAGCAGCATCAGCCCCATCACCAACAACAACATCACCACAGCCAATGTGCTGCCCCCCTGCTGCCTATCCATCTCTAGGGTGCCTCCATGCTGACCGCCCACTCCAGGCGGCGTTCTATATTTGCCCGCACCGTTGAGCGGCCACTTAAGGCAAACAACATCAAGGAGTTGCCATCGCGCCCTGCAATCTGGCTGACAGAAAAAGACTCAATCCGGACCTCTTCCTGATCGAGCAAACGTTCCCAGCCGCTGCCCTGACACTGGGTCACACCGCTTTGCCCCTCCAGCCCGCCTGCCCGCAGGCGGTAACCAAAATACTCGGCATCGCCACGGCTTTCCCAGTTGCCATTGCGGTTAAGATCGTAGGCCACGATCACACAACTGCCCGGAGCTTCACCCGCTGCATGGCTAATCAGCAGCGAACGCCCCTGACACTGTCCGGCACAAAATCCGCTGCGGCGCAGGTCTTTTTCAATCCCGAAAGCCAACTGGCGTAACACCAGATCCAACCGATAATGACGGCCCATATCGACCGTCTGCTGACGCAGTATCGGTAAGGTTTTCGCCGCCGCCAATGCAATCAGGCTGCCGAATGTCATCGCCAACAGCACCTCCGGCAGGGTAAAGCCTTGTTCTAAGGTTCGCATAAGGGCAGGCTCCGGATGGGAGTTTCTTCACAGCACAACCGTAGCCGCCCTTTGGCGGAGAGCACCAGACGTATGCGGCCAGCCGGATTCCCTAACAGGATATGCCCGGCCTGCGCATTGTTGCGCACCCCATAAAACCCCATCTCCTTTTGGGTATAACCTTGTAACTCCACATCCAGGTATTCTGGGGTAAAGGCCCGGTCCACCACGGCAGCACAAGATGCCACCTGCGGGCCACTGCCTATGCACCAGATTTTGCCAGGCCGAAACCACAATAAAGCGTTGCGGTTATGCCAGTTGGCATCGGCCTGTAAGCGCGTTAAAAATGCCAGCAGTTGCTGGGCGGTCTGCTCCAGCCGCAGCGCCTGTTGATAATGATGCCACTGGCTAACCCCCCAGGAGGTCAGCATCCCCGCCAGCACCATCACGATCAGCAGTTCGATCAGCGTCAGGCCTTGCTGGTGTTCGGGGCTATTTTTATCTCGGTTCATATGGCGAGTGTAATCAGCCAGAGGCACGATAAAAGGCACCTTTTCTCAGGCTGGAAAATGATGCGCAGAATTTTTAATTGGCAGGTAACAAGCTGGGGGAAATTGAGCACGGCTTCGCATTTTTGGCAATGCGGCACGGGCGCAGTTCACATTCCGCGCCCCGTTCAGCCGGGATTAGGAAAGAGGGCCGGATACGGCCCTCGGCAAATCAGATAGCGACAGGAGCCTTGATCGGCGGGTGCGGATCGTAGCCTTCAATCTCAAAATCTTCAAAGCGGTAATCAAACAGCGAGGCAGGCTTACGTTTGATCACCAGCTTCGGCAACGCACGCGGCTCGCGAGTCAATTGCAGTTGCGTCTGCTCCATGTGGTTGCTGTACAGATGGGTGTCGCCACCGGTCCAGACAAAATCGCCCACTTCCAGATCGCACTGCTGCGCCATCATATGGACCAGCAACGCATAGCTGGCAATATTGAACGGCAGACCGAGGAACACGTCGCACGAGCGCTGATACAGCTGGCAGGAGAGTTTGCCGTCCGCCACATAGAACTGGAAGAAGGCATGGCACGGTGCCAGGGCCATTTGATCCAGTTCACCGACGTTCCAGGCAGAAACAATAATACGGCGCGAGTCCGGATCCTGTTTCAACTGTTGCAACACGGTGCTTAACTGGTCAATCTGGCGACCATCCGCCGCCCCCCAGGCACGCCATTGCTTGCCATAGACCGGGCCAAGGTCGCCGTTTTCATCGGCCCATTCGTCCCAGATGCTGACGTTATTTTCGCGCAGATAGGCCACGTTGGTATCGCCGTTCAGGAACCACAGCAGCTCATGAATGATCGACCGCAGGTGGCATTTCTTGGTGGTCACCAACGGGAAGCCTGCCTGCAGGTTGAAACGCATCTGGTGGCCGAAAATCGACAACGTGCCAGTGCCGGTACGGTCGGCTTTAGGGGTGCCCTCGGCGAGCACTTTGTTCATCAAATCCAGATACTGTTTCATTTTTCCTCACGACTGTTGTGGCTGTGGACGACGGCGATACGCCCAGATCATCATAATAATACCGGCGAGCACCATCGGCACGGACAGGATTTGCCCCATGCTGATCACCCCGTCAAACAGGCCAAGCTGGGCATCCGGCTGGCGGAACGCTTCGACGATAATACGGAATGCGCCATAGCCAATCAGGAACAGGCCCGATACGGCCCCCATCGGACGTGGCTTGCGGATAAACAGGTTCAGAATGATAAACAGCACGATGCCTTCCAGCACCATTTCATACAGCTGCGACGGATGACGTGGCAACACGCCATATTCATTGAGCAGCGGCAGCAATTGAGGATTAGCGGCGGCGATGGCGATATCTTCCGGACGCGAGCTTGGGAATAGCATCGCCCAAGGCGTATCGGTGGTGACACGCCCCCACAGTTCACCGTTGATAAAGTTACCCAGGCGGCCAGCACCCAGACCAAACGGGATCAGTGGGGCAATAAAATCAGAGACCTGGAAAAAGCTGCGCCTGGTACGGCGGGCAAACCACAGCATCACCGCGATCACGCCAATCAGGCCGCCGTGGAACGACATACCGCCATCCCAGACTTTGAACAGGTAGAGCGGGTTATCCAGGAACAGCGGCAGATTGTAGAACAGCACGTAACCAACACGGCCACCGATAAAGACCCCAAGGAAACCTGCATACAGCATGTTTTCCACTTCGTCTTTGGTCCAACCGCTACCGGGCTTGTTCGCGCGGCGTACCGCCAACCACATGGCAAAAACAAAGCCAACCAGGTACATCAAACCGTACCAGTGCAAAGAGACCGGGCCGATAGAGAAAATCACCGGATCAAATTTTGGAAACGCCAGATAGCTAGTGCTCATCTATCACCACAATATGTCTGTTATTCATCCCCAAGCGGGGGCGGCAGGTGCCAAAAGCGGTGCAAAGCCCGGGCAACGGGAGCAGCGCATTGAGATGGCGCATCATAACATAGGCTTAACCACGTCCGGGCTTGCCGGCAGGGAAAAGTTCTGTAAAAAAATAGGTCGACGCTTAACGGACTGGGCAACGCCTAATCAGCGGCCACCGCGGATCAGCCCACCCATGCCACGCCGTTCCATGAACGCCGCCACCTGGTGGCGAACCTCGGTGGTCATCTGGGCGCTCAATACCCGCTGAGCCAGCCCTTGCGCATCTTCCAGTTCGATATGGCGCAACAGATATTTGATACGTGCGACGCTGCGCCCGTTCATGCTCAGATTACGGTACCCCATCCCCACCAGCAGCAGAGCACCCATCGGGTCTCCCGCCAGTTCACCGCACAGGCTGACCTGCAGCCCGGCAGCCGTCCCCTGCTCGATGATCAATTTCAGCACTTGCAACATGGCTGGATGCAGGCTGTCGTACAGCGAGGCAACGCGGGTATTATTACGATCCACCGCCAGCAGGTACTGAGTTAAATCGTTGGTTCCCACCGAGATAAAATCGACGCGTGCGGCCAGATAAGGGATCAGGAAGATCATCGACGGCACTTCCAGCATGACGCCAATCCGCGGCTTGGGAATGTCGTATCCCAGCATCTCTTCCACTTCTCGCCCGGCGCGATCGATCAGGCGTTTGGCCTCGTCGATCTCTTCCAGGCTGGTGATCATCGGCAACAGGATCCCCAGATTGCCGGTTCCCGCATTGGCACGCAGCATGGCGCGCACCTGGATCAGGAAGATTTCTGGCTGATCCAGCGTAATGCGGATCCCCCGCCAACCGAGGCACGGATTTTCCTCGCTGATCGGCATGTAGGGCAGTTGCTTATCAGCACCGATATCCAGCGTACGCAGCGTCACCGGCTTGTGCGGATAGAAGAGTTGCAGCATGCCCTGATATTGCGCCACCTGCTCTTCTTCCGACGGGAAGCCGCTTTGCAGCATGAACGGGATCTCGGTGCGGTACAGGCCAACGCCGTCCACGCGCGCGCCCAGCAACTGTTCATGTTCCGGGCTAAGGCCGGCGTTCAGCATCACCTGGATCCGCTCACCGCTTTTCAGCTCTGCGGGCTGTTCAACGTCGTCTTCCGCCAGCTTGCTGAGCTCCAGCTCTTCGCTGATCAGACGTTGATATTCCTTCACCAGCACCGGTTCCGGATCGACCAGCAGCTCGCCGCGATAGCCATCAACAATCAGCATTCGCTGGGCCAACAGCGCAGGCTGGATGTCTGCTCCCATCACCGTTGGCACCCCCATGGCTCGCACCAGGATCGCGGCATGGGAGTTGGCAGCACCGTCACGCACTACCACGCCAGCCAGGCGATCCTGCGGCACTTCGGCCAACAGGGTCGCTGTCAGCTCATCGGCGACCAGCACAAAACGGGCGGGCCATTGGCTGGCCCCTTGGGTGGTATCGTCAAGGTGAAATAGCAGACGTTGGCCAAGCGCACGCAGATCGCTGGCACGCTCGCGCATATAGGTATCTTGCAAGGTAGCAAACTGGGCAGCGAAGGCTTCAATTACCTGTTTTACCGCCCATTCGGCCACCGAACCGGCATCGATCTCCGCGTACAGCTCACGTTTGAGGCGGGCATCGTTGAGCAGGTGGGAATAGAGATCGAAGATCGCCGCGCTCTCTTTTTGCGAGCTGGCGCTAAAACGCTTACTGAAGCGGCGGAACTCTGCCCCAGCCTCTTCCAATGCCTGGGTCAGGCGTTCGCGCTCGCTGACGGTATCCAACGTAGAGGCTTTATATACCTGATCGAGTGAAGGCTGGCTGCTATCTAACCAGCCCTCTGCTACCGCCACACCAGGCGCCGCAGCCAGCGCCCGAATACGAGTCTGGCGATACTGGCCAAAAATGGCGTTTAGCTGTGATAGCGAGAGGATCCCGGCCATTTGGGTGGCCAGAGTAACCATAAAGGACTCTTCGCTTTCGTCAAACTGCCGCAGTTCACGTTGCTGCACCACCAACACGCCAAGCAGTTGACGGCGATGAATGATCGGCACGCCAAGGAAGGATCGGAAACGATCCTCTTTGACCTGCGGAATATATTTGAAGCTGGGATGGCTTTGGGCATCCGCCAGGTTGATCGGCTCTGCCCGCCGCCCGACCAGGCCGACGATGCCTTCGTCAAAGGCCAGGGCAATAGTTCGCCCACGGGGCTTTTTCAACCCGCGCGTCGCCATCAGGTAATAACAGCGGCGGTCGTTGTCTGCCAGATAGATGGAGCAGACTTCGGTGTCCATCGCCAGACAGGTTTCATTGACCAAAAGATCCAGCGCATCTGTCAGACTGGCCGCCGCGGCCACTTTCTCAACAATTTCTCGCAAGCGCGTGAGCATAGTCGGTTTGACTTAACCTCTCTTTCGGCGATAGGCAGGAGGCTGCCGCTGCGCTGCCAGTTCCTGCATTGGCATGACGGTTGCGGCAAACTCTTTCATAACCCGGCGGTACACGTCGCGTTTAAACGACACCACCTGGCGCACCGGATACCAGAAACTCACCCAACGCCAGCCGTCAAACTCCGGCGTACTGCTGCGCTGCATGTTGATATCCGCGTCATTGCACATTAACTGCAGCAGAAACCATTTCTGCTTTTGGCCGATACAAACCGGCTTTGTGTCCCAACGCACCAAACGTTTTGGCAATTTATAGCGCAACCAGTTGCGGGTTGAGGCCAGGATACGCACATCCTTTTTACTCAATCCCACTTCTTCGAACAGCTCACGGTACATCGCCTGCTCAGGCGTTTCGCCAGGGTTTATTCCCCCTTGGGGAAACTGCCAGGAGTGCTGACCGTAACGGCGGGCCCATAGGACCTGCCCCTGACGATTACAGATTACGATACCAACATTCGGGCGGTAGCCATCATCATCGATCACCGGACTACCTCGATAAGCATAAATTCGTATTGATAACCTGATTGTTTCACACAAGCCACAGGCGGTAAACCACTGCTTTGCAGCGCCGTCGTTCGGATAACATTGGGATAACTCACAGATAATGGCAAAGTTATAAACATGTAGCGAGGTTAGAGGGCGGTTTTATTCACTTTTTCTGTGGATAGGTGTGTGAAGAACTCTAGGGATAAGCCGGGAAAACTCGATTGAACTTAAAATCCGCCGTATTTTTGATTTTTTATTACTCCTTTAAATACAACGCAATAGAGACTTAAAAGCAGTTATAAACAGGGTGAAAATGTGATCTATGCACGCTTTGGATCTTTCTCTGGCGAAAGATCCACCAATGCGGATTTTATCCACAGATTATTATACCCTGCGACCTATAAAACCGCCAAATTCGTAAAAAATGCCCCGCGTCAAGGCTGTAAATCAAACCAGTGATCGGCAAAAAGTTGGGTTATCCCAGAAATCTGTGGATAAATAGGTGTAAGATCCTGTTTATTGTCGGTGGCTACAGGTGCACAACCCCGCACTGAAAATTTTACACAGCGATTTACTAGCCAAAAAGTCATGTAAAATCATGCTACTATTGCTGTTTTCCCCAGCCTGCTTTTCCCTTTTAAGGCTGTGAGTAAATTCGGTACATTTTTTAACCAGAATTCATAGGTCTGATTTATGGCATGTTTATCCCCGCTGCCGCCAGAAAACGAGCAGCAATTATTGGCCCGTGCTCAGGCGCTGGCTGGCTTTAACCTTGGCGAACTGGCAGCCCGCGCGCAGGTCAGCATTCCCAAGGATCTCAAACGGGATAAAGGCTGGGTCGGCATGCTGCTGGAGTTGTATCTGGGTGCCATGGCGGGCAGCAAGCCTGAGCAGGATTTCCCAGAGCTGGGCATTGAATTGAAAACCATCCCGGTCGACGCCGCCGGTAACCCGCTGGAAACCACTTTCGTTTGCGTAGCCCCACTGACAGGCAATAGCGGCGTGACTTGGGAAAGCAGCCACGTACGCCACAAACTGGCACGCGTGCTGTGGATCCCGGTGGAGGGAGAACGACAAATCCCGTTGGCACAGCGCCGCGTTGGTTCCCCGCTACTGTGGCAACCCAATCAGGAAGAAACCGAGATGCTGCGCCGGGATTGGGAAGAGCTGATGGATCTTATCGTGCTCGGCCAGGTTGAGCGGATCACCGCCCGCCATGGCGAAGTGCTACAACTGCGGCCAAAAGCGGCCAACAACAAGGCACTGACCGAAGCCACCGGTGAACAGGGCCAGCCGATCCTTACCCTACCGCGCGGCTTCTATCTAAAGAAAAACTTTACCAGGGCACTGCTGGCCAGGCACTTTACGCTTTGATTAGCTCTCCGCCCCTGTTTTCACTGTTATTTTTCCTTACACAGATGGGATACGTCCGAAGACCATCTTTGGCAGAGTTTGCTACTCTATTAGGACAATTATTCCAGGCAATGCAAAGGTGCAAGGCATGAAAAAATGGGTTATGGCTATTTCCGCCCTGTTGATGGTCGCTGGATTAGCGGGCTGTTCCAGCGACTATGTGATGGCCACCAAAGACGGCAATATGATCCTCACGCAGGGAAAGCCTAAAATCGATAAGGATACCGGCCTGATCAGTTATCAGGACGAGCAAGGCAACCAGCGCCAGATTAACGGCGATCAGGTCACGCAGGTTATCGAGCGTTAAGCCAGCCCCGGCCCCTGACAGATTAACAATCAGGGGCTTAGCCTTAGCCCCGGCAGTTATATTCCTCTTTCACCATCTTCCTGGCTTGGTTATAGTCAAGTAAGGCGTGTTACGCCGTTGGATCTCTGGCTTCTGTTTTAGCGGGCATCACGCCCGTAAGCGCTAACATTGAAGGAAGGCCGTTAATGCAATACCACCGTATTCCCCACAGTTCTTTGGAAGTGAGCGTGCTGGGACTGGGCACCATGACCTTTGGCGAACAAAACAGCGAAGCCGATGCCCACGCACAGCTGGATTATGCATTAGCCGCTGGCATCAATCTGATTGATACCGCAGAAATGTATCCAGTACCGCCGCGCCCGGAAACCCAAGGACTGACAGAGCAGTATATTGGCAGTTGGATCAAGGCGCGCGGCAACCGCGACAAAATCGTGCTGGCCAGCAAGGTCTCCGGGCCGATCCGGGGTAATGACGCAGGCATTCGCCCACAGCAGGCATTGGATCGCAAAAATATCCGCGTCGCCCTGGACGCCAGCCTGAAACGGTTAAATACCGATTATCTGGATCTCTACCAGCTACACTGGCCACAGCGCACCACCAACTGTTTCGGCAAGCTCAATTATCAGTACACCGATGAGAAAGCCACCATCCCGCTGTTGGAAACCCTGGAAGCGTTAACCGAGCAGGTCCGTGCCGGCAAAATTCGCTATATCGGCGTCTCTAACGAAACCCCTTGGGGCGTGATGCGCTACCTGCAACTGGCAGAAAAGCACGAACTACCGCGCATCGTATCGATTCAGAACCCCTACAGCCTGCTAAACCGCAGCTTTGAGATCGGTCTGGCAGAGATTAGCCAACATGAAGGCATCGAACTGTTAGCCTATTCCAGCCTGGCCTTCGGTACGCTGTCGGGTAAATACCTCAACGGTGCCAAACCCGTCGGGGCGCGCAACACCCTGTTCAGCCGCTTTACCCGCTACTCTTCGGCCCAGAGCCAGGCGGCGATCGCCGAATACGTGGCGCTGGCGAAAAAACACGGTCTGGACCCTTCACAGATGGCTCTGGCATTCGTGCGCCAGCAACCGTTCGTTGCCAGCACCTTGCTGGGTGCCACCACGCTGGAGCAGTTGAAGATAAATGTCGACAGTTTTGACGTGGTGCTGAACGAGGAGGTGTTGCAGGCCCTGGAAGAGATCCACAGCCGCTTCACCATTCCAGCGCCATAACGGATATGGGGGCGCAGCATGCTGTGCCCCCATGTATCAAGCCGTTAGGCTTTCGAGCGGAACTGAGATATCCACAGTACGGTGATGGCAAGGCCGAACACGACGCCAAAACCGATCCCGACGCCGATCACCGGCACGCCTAATTTGACCACCAAAGAGTAGAGGCCAAGCATCAGCAGCATGGCGGTGTTTTCACCCAGGTTCTGTACCGCGATGGCATTCCCTGCCCCAACGGAGCGTTTGCCCCGCTCTTGCAACAGCGCATTCAGCGGCACCACAAAGAAGCCACCCAGCACACCAATCACCAGCAGCACACCATAAGCATTCAGCATGCTGGTTTGCAGCGCAAAGAAGACCACGGCGATACCGATCAGGATCCCGGCAGGCATACAGCGCTTAACCGTTTCCAGCGTCACAAGGCGGGCTGCCGCCCCGGCCCCGACCACGATGCCTATTGCCACCATCGCGTTGAGCATGGTTGGCGTGGCGTTATCGCTAATGCCCAGCGCCACCGGCACCCACAACACCAGCAGGAAGCGCAGGGTGACACCAGCGCCCCAGAACAGGCTGGTACCGATCAGTGAGAAGCGGGTTTGGCCATCGCGCCACAGCACTACACAAGCGTTGAAGAAAGTGCTCCCCATGACGCGTGGATGCCAGGAAACCACCTTATGGGCAGCAGGCAAGCGCGGGATATAGAGGTTAGCGACGACCGCCGCGCCGTAAACCACGGCACACACCGCCAGTGCGGCCACGATATGCCAGTCTGCCAGCAGGCCACCGGCTACCGACCCCACCAGGATGGCAGCAATGGTGGAAGCCTCCATCAGACCGTTGGCCTTCACCAGCTTATCGCCGCTGGTGATCTCACCCAGGATGCCGTACTTCGCGGGTGAATAAGACGCAGCCCCGATGCCGACCAGGGTATAGCCCAGGAACGGGTTCAGCCCAAAGCAGATCACCAGCGCACCGGCCAGCTTCAAGCCGTTGGCGACCATCATCACCCGGCCTTTGGAGAAGCTGTCGGCGATCTGGCCCACAAACGGAGCCAGGATGATATAGGTGGCCACGAAGGCCATTTGCAGTATCGGTTGGCTCCAATCGGGGTACATTTGCTGTTTGATCAGCGCCAGGGTAGCAAACAGCAAGGCGTTATCGCCGAAGGCTGAGAGAAACTGGGCACAGATCACCGCGATCATTGAACGTGACAGCAGTGGGAAATCAGTTGCATTCATTATGCCTTCTCCGGCTGTTCAGCCATTTGGCGCAAAGTAACGAAATCCGGTTTGCCGCTGCCCAGTAACGGCAGCGCCTTCACCAGGCGAATATCGCGTGGCACCGCCAGCTCCGGGGTGCCCTGCTCACGAGCCACCCGCAGCAAGCTATCACGGGTAATGCTGGCGTCGTTGGTAAACAGCACCAGCGCTTCGCCTTTGCTGCTGTCGCTTTTCACCGTGGCCGCATGCAGCCCTTCCGGTGACAGGCGCACCGCCAACTGTTCCACGCTCTCCAGCGAGATCATTTCCCCCGCCAGTTTGGCAAAGCGCTTCACGCGGCCACGAATGGTGCAATAACCCTGTTCGTCGAAGCTGACAATATCACCGGTATCGTACCAGCCAGCTTGCAGCACGCCGTTTTCGTCCTCGGCTGCCGGAGCTTCCAGCTCGCCTGGGCGCTCAACCCGTAGGTAGCCCTTCATGATGTTCGGGCCTTTCAATTGCAGACGGCCACCGTTATCGATCCCGGTCATCTTGATCAAACGTGCTTCCATCTGCGGCATAATGCGGCCTACGGTGCCAACTTTGGCCGCCAGGGGCACATTGATCGACACCACCGGAGCACACTCCGTGACGCCATAGCCTTCTAAAATGCGGATGCCGTATTTGTCCTGATAAATCTGTTTGGTGCTTTCGGCCAGTTTCTCGGCCCCGGCCACCACATAGCGCAGGCGGGCAAAATCATAAGGATGGGCGAAGCGAGCGTAGTTGTTGAGGAAGGTCGCCGTACCAAACAGCACGGTGCAGTTGCGGTCATAGACCAGTTCCGGCACCACGCGATAATGCAGCGGGCTTGGGTAGAGGAATACCCGACTACCGGTCATCAACGGGGTGATCAACCCGACAGTCAGGCCGAAAGAATGGAACAGCGGCAGCGAGGACATAAAGCGATCGCGCGGGGTGAAATCCGCAATGGTTCGGATCTGCTCCACGTTGGCCAGCAGGCTGGCATGGGAATGCACCACGCCCTTCGGATGGCCTTCCGAGCCGGAGGTAAACAGGATCAGCGCCGCATCCTCTGGCTGCTGTGGCACCATTGCCTTTTGTGGCTGGAACAGGTGACGCAGGATCCACAGCTTATCGTCGCGGGTGACGGTATCTTTCAAATCTTCCAGATAGACCCAGTTGGCTTCCGGCACCTGCTCTGGCAGGTGTGTCAGTTTGCCCTTTTCCAGAAACTGGCGCGAGGTGACGATGGTTTTAATAGTGGCCGCAGTCATCGCGCTTTTCAGCCCGTTCACACCGGCGGTGTAATTGAGCATCGCCGGGATCCGGCCACGCAATGAAGCGCCAAAGATGGCGGCAGCGGTAATAGTGGCATTGGGCAACAGCAGGCCAACATGCTCTTTCGGCGCGGTAAAGCGTTCCAGGATGCGGCTGATGCCCAGCGATTTTTTGAGCAGCGTATGATAGCTGTCTTCCTTGAAGCCCACGTCTTCGATGCAGGGCTTGAAGCGGCCATAGCGATGCTGCGCGGCCAACAGCGCAGCGAACAGGGTTTGTGGTTTGCGGGTATCCATGCGCGCCTGCATCATGATCTGATGCAGCCTGTCACCGGCCAACTGCCGGCGTTGACTGGCTTTTGGCGCATCTGGCATCGGTAAAGTGGTTGGCGGCAGAATGCTGATGGTGGTCTGTGGGAAGACGCGGAGCTTAAACACCCCGGCCATACGGCCAAACACGCTGAACTCCGGGCCATCGATACGTACCGGCACGATGGTGGCGCCAGATTTGGCGGCGATAAAGGCCGCCCCGTCGTAGATCTTCATCAATGAACCGGTCACCGTAATGCGCCCTTCCGGGAACACCACGATCGGCCTGCCCTGCTCAACCATGCGCACCAGATGCTTGATAGCCATCGGTTTGGTGGGGTCCAGTGGCACAAAATCGATATAGGGCTTCAGCCAGCGCATAAACCAACGTTCGGAAATGCTGGAGTAAACGGCAAACACCGGTTTGATCGGTAAGAACAACGCCAGCAGCGCGCCATCCATGAAAGAAACGTGATTCGGGGTGATCAGCAGTTTCTGCTGCTCAAAATGCCTGGCGTCGCCTTCGACACGAACACGAAACATCAGGCGAAACAGTGCACGTAACACGGTATATATCATCCCACTCTCCCTCGGGGTTGATGGCCTTAAAAATGGTCTGGGGGAAGGATACTATACGGCGGGGAAAAAAAAACCTACGCATCCGCGTAGGTTGGTGCAATTGAAAATGGCTTCAACATACAGAGTATGTCGATTGCTCACCAATCAATACCTCTGGGACAATCAATTTACCCCGCCACGCCAAACTCTCGCCAGCGGCCAATCGCAACAGTCAGGCGCAAAGTGTAACCAGCGATGTAGTTTTGCCTGTGATAGACATGGTTATGAAACTATTGAAAAACCTCAACCAACCCGGATCGTTGGGGCACCGCACGCTGCACCCGTTAACCATGGATCCGCTTGGGGGCGAAAAGGTGAATTTAAAAGCCATAAATGCAACGCTCACCACAAGTTAACGATATCAGCCCTTGCGGCGCGCGATTTTTTCCGCAAAACTGAGGAATGTAAGCGATTACCCAGGAAGTGTTGCAGATATGGCCACGATTAAGGATGTTGCCAGGCTGGCGGGTGTTTCCGTCGCCACGGTATCCCGCGTAATAAATAACTCCCCAAAAGCCAGCGAAAGTTCACGGACCGCCGTGCTGGCCGCCATGGAGGGATTGCAGTATCACCCCAACGCCAATGCCCGTGCGCTGGCACAGCAATCCACCGAAACCCTGGGCCTGATTGTCTCTGACGTTTCCGATCCCTTCTTTGGCGCCATGGTAAAAGCCGTGGAGCAGGTGGCCTACGCCACCCATAATTTTCTGCTGATTGGTAACGGTTACCATAATGCCGAAAAAGAGCGCCAGGCCATTGAACAACTGGTACGCCATCGCTGTGCGGCATTGGTAGTACATGCGAAGAAGCTGACCGACGATGAGCTGACCGTCTGGATGCGCCAGATCCCGGGCATGGTGCTGATCAACCGTACGCTGCCTGGATTTGAGTCCCGCTGCGTAGCGCTTGACGATCGCTACGGTGCCTGGCTGGCCACCCGCCATCTGATCCAGCAGGGCCACCAGCGGATCGCCTTCATCTGCTCCAACCATCAGATTTCAGATGCTACCGATCGATTGCAGGGCTACCTGGATGCCCTGGAAGAACACGGTATTGCGGTGGATGAGAAGCTGGTTGCCTACGGCAAGCCGGATGAGATTGGCGGCGAGCAGGCCATGACCGAGTTGCTGGGCCGTGGCAAGCCGTTTACCGCCATCACCTGCTATAACGATCCGATGGCCGCCGGGGCGCTTTCGGTGCTCAGTGATAACAGTGTGGACGTTCCGGACCAGATTTCGCTGATTGGTTTTGATGACGTGCTGATTTCGCGCTATCTGCGCCCGCGCCTGACCACTATCCGCTACCCGGTGGTGGCGATGGCGACGCAAGCAGCAGAGCTGGCATTGGCGCTGGCCAACAACCAACCGCTACCGGAGATCACCAATATGTTCAGCCCGACGCTGGTACGCCGCCATTCGGTCGCCAGCATCAATAACGCTTTCGAGCAGAACTAGTCTAGCCGGCGGTGGTAGAGGCGCACGGGGCGATCCGGGTACTCCAGCGCCTCCCCGATGTGCTGCCAGCCATGGCGTTCGTAATAACCGCTAAACTCGGCATACAGATACAGTTCCTTGAACCCGGCCCGGCGGCTGTACTCCTGCACATATTGCTGGAGCTGCAACCCCAGCCCGCTGCCGCGCTGGCTCTCTTCAACGTAGAGCGCGGCCAGCCACGGCGTTAAATCCTGGCGGCTGATCAAATCACAGCGCCACAGCCCCACGGTGCCTACCGGCTTGTCATCCAACAGGGCGATAAAGGTGATCGGCAAACCTTCATGCCGCAGGCTGCTGGCCACCACGCTGGCAAAGAATTCCCGGCTGTTTTCGCTGCCAAACGCCTGCCACTGCCAGTCGATAATCTGTTGCTGATACTGCGGATAGTCCGCCAGATGCACAATACGAAACACGCTAACCCCCCGGAAAAATGCCTTAAACACCGGCACCGTCAGTTTACGCCAATCAATGTATGGGTGCCTCAACAACATAGGTTGCTGAATTTGTAGGGGTCGAACATGTTCGACCCGATCTCACCCTATGCTAGACTCAGCAATATTTACCGCAGCGGACGTTGAAAGAGGGTAGCCATTGATGATCACCATGTTGGATGTTTCCCTGCGCGCGGGGGTGTCCAAAGCCACGGTTTCCCGTGTTTTAAATGGCACCGGCCAGGTGAAGAAGAGCACGCGTGATGCGGTGTTCAAGGCCATGGATGAGCTGGGCTACCGGCCAAACTTTCTCGCCCAATCGCTGGCCAATAAAAGCTCCAACAGCATTGGGCTGGTGGTGTCCAATTTTGATGGCCCCTACTTTGGCCGTTTGCTGCGCCAGGCCGCCAAACTGATCGAAGCCAGCGGCAAGCACCTGATCGTCACCGACGGCCACGACACGCCAGAAGATGAATTGCAGGCGGTACGGCTGCTGGCGGATCGCCGCTGCGACGCGATTATCCTGTACACCCGCTTTATGGGCGAAAGTGCCCTGATGGAGTTGCTGGAAGACCTGCCGGTTCCGGTGATGGTCATTAACCGCGATCTGCCGCAGGCCCGTGAACGCTGCGTGTTCTTCGAACAGCAACAGGCCGCCTTCAACGTGGTGGATTATCTGATCCGTCAAGGGCACCGTGAGATCGCCTGCATCACCGGGCCGATCGATACACCCACCGCCCAATCCCGCTTGGCGGGTTATCGTCAGGCGTTGGAACACCACCAGGTTGCGTTCAATGATGCCCTGATCACCAACGGCGACAGCAGCGTACCTGGCGGATACCTTAGCTGTAAGGCTCTGCTGGCTAGCGGCAACGCATTCAGCGCGCTGTTTGCCAGCAACGATGATATGGCTATCGGCGCGATGAAGGCCCTGCACCAGGCTGGCAAACGCCTGCCTGAGGACGTTTCGCTGTTTGGTTTCGACGATGAGCCAAGCGCCGCCTATCTGCAACCGGCATTGTCCACCGTCTACCTGCCGATCGACGCGATGATCGAAGCGGCGATCGCCCAGGCCCTGCGTCTGATCAACGGCGAAGCGCTGCAACCGCTAACGCCGTTTGTCGGTGAGTTAAAACTGCGTGAGTCCGTGGTGCCTGGCCCGCACGCGCGTTAATGTCAGCTTAAAGCAGCTCCAGCCCGATCAATTCTTCAATCGTCTGGCGGCGACGGATCAGGCGAGGCTCACCGTTTTCAAACAGCACTTCCGGCAGCAGCGGGCGGCTGTTGTAGTTGGAGGACATCGACGAGCCATAGGCCCCGGTGTCATGGAACACCAGATAATCCCCGACCCGCACCTGCGACAACGGACGGGTTTCAATACCGCCACCCGCCTGCTGGGTAAACACATCACCCGACTCACACAGCGGCCCGGCAATCACGGTGTCTTGCAGCGGTTGATTATCAGTATTGCGCCCGTCGGCAGGCAGCAGGGAGATATGGTGATAGCTGCCGTACATCGCCGGACGCATCAGATCGTTGAACCCAGCATCCACCAGGACAAAGTGGCGGCTGCCCATCTGTTTTACCGAACGCACTTCCGCCACCAGTACGCCCGCTTCCGCCATCAGGAAACGCCCCGGCTCGATTTCCAGCTTCACCGGATGGCCCAGATGTGCGGCAACCCGCTCACGCGCACGATTCCACAGGCCATAATAGTGTTCGGTATTGATCGCCTCTTCCCCTTGCTGATAAGGGATGGAAAGGCCGCCACCGGCGGAAATAGCCGTAATGTCCTGCCCCAGGGCGATCACCTGCTGCACCATGGCATCACACACGCGCTCCAGGTGCTGGTAATCCACCCCGGAACCGATGTGCATATGCAGCCCGATCAGTTTCAGACCGTATTGTTGCACCTTGGCGACCGCCTGTGGCAAATCGGCATACCAGATACCGTGCTTGCTGTTTTCTCCGCCGGTATTGGTTTTCTGGCTATGGCCATGGCCAAAACCAGGGTTGATGCGTAGCCATACCGGATGCCCGGCAGACACCTGACCAAGCTGCTCCAGCATATCGATAGAACCGGCGTTGACCGGAATTTTCAATTCGCTGACGCGCGCCAGCGTGGCGTGATCCAGCACATCGGCGGTAAACACAATGTCTTCGCCACCCGGCTCAAAACCGGCTTTTAACGCGCGCTCGATCTCCCCCAGCGACACCGAGTCCACCTTGACGCCCTGCTCGCGCATCAGGCGCAGAATATGAATATTCGAGCAGGCTTTCTGGGCAAAACGGATCACGTCAAAGTGCTGCAACTGGCTGATACGCTGGCTGATGATAGCCGCATCATAGGCCCAGACCGGGCAACCAAAGCGTGGGGGCAGCGCCAGCAGATTAGCGGCGTTCAGGGCGGTAGAGGTGTCGTTCAAAGCGCGTGGCATGGGTCAGTTCTCATAATCAAATTTTCCACCATCATGCCGCAGCGGCCCCGGTGTGAAAAATATCTATTTCGCCATAGTCTATTCATTTATGATATGGCCTTCCCCCTCCGTGGAGTTTCGCCATGTACGCCATTACCCTGCGCCAGATTGAAATTTTCCACGCGGTGATGACCACCGGCAATCTGACCGAAGCGGCGGCGCTGCTGCAAACCTCACAACCGACCGTCAGCCGCGAGCTGGCCCGCTTCGAGAAGCTGATCCAATTGCAACTGTTTGACCGCGTACGTGGCCGCCTTTACCCGACGGTGCAGGGCTTGCGGCTGTTTGAAGAAGTGCAGCGCTCTTATTACGGTCTGGATCGCATCAAGAATGCGGCCGCCGGTATTCGGCAATTCCAGCAGGCGCAGCTTTCCATTGCCTGTCTGCCGGTGTTTTCCCAATCGCTGCTGCCTGCCGTGTGCAAACCTTTTGTCGATCGCTATCCAAAGGTGAGTTTCAGTGTGATCCCGCAGGAGTCACCGTTGCTGGAAGAGTGGCTTTCGGCACAGCGCCACGATCTGGGCCTGACGGAAAATACCCTGACGCCCGCTGGCACCGAGCGCATGACGCTGATGACGATGAATGAGGTGTGTGTGCTGCCTGCCGGGCACCCATTGCTTGCGAAAAGCACGCTGACGCCGCAGGACTTCAACGCAGAAAACTTTATCAGCCTGTCGAGCACCGACAGCTACCGGCAACTGCTGGACGCACTGTTCCATGAACAAGGCATCGAGCGCCGGATGGTGATGGAGACCCACAGCGCCGCCTCGGTGTGTGCGATGGTCAAGGCCGGGGTGGGCATTTCTATCGTCAACCCGCTGACCGCGTTGGATTACGCCAATAATGGCGTTCATGTGCGGCCCTTCAGCGTCGAGGTGCCGTTTACCGTGAGCCTGATCCGTCCGCTGCACCGTCCCTCTTCCGCGCTGGTCACCACCTTTGTGCAGCACTTGCAGCAGCAGGCGCAACGGTTGCCAGCCCGCCTGGCTTCGGTGATCCAACGCTAGCGCAGCGTGGCACGCCAGCCAGGATCGGTGGCAAACCATTCCACCAGGAAGTCCAGCATGGTACGCAACGTGGCAGGCATTTGGCGGCGCGAGGTGTAGATGCCGTAGATCCCCATCGTCTGTGATAGATACCCCGGCAGCAGTTCCACCAACTCCCCCTTTGCCAATAGTGGCGCAGCGGAATAGTAAGGCTGCATCGAGATCCCCGCCCCTTGCAGCGTTCCTGCCAACAGCACCACCGACTCGTTGGCGCTGAGGTTGCCGCTGACCGCCACCGCCGACTTCACGCCTTGCTCATCAAAGTGCCACAGGCTTTTCCCAAAGTAGGAATAGGTCAAGCAGTTGTGCAGGGCTAAATCCTGCGGGTGGCGCGGGGTGCCATGAGCGGTCAGATAGGCTGGAGATGCACAGATCACCGAAGCGCAGTTGGAAAGCGGCCGGGCAATCAGATTGGGATCCAGCTCATTGGTGATGCGTAACGCCAGATCGATCCGCTCCTCCACCAGATTGACCGCTCGGTTATTCATTTGCAGATCCACCGCCACCTGAGGATGACGCTTCAGGTACTGCGCCACCGCCCCCACCAGCGCCGTTTGGCCAAGCGATTGCGAGCAGCTGATGCGCAGCAGGCCACGTAAATCGTCACTCTGCTCGTTTTCCACCAGATCGATATCTTTCGCTACCGCCAGCATTTGGCGGCAACGTTCCAAGGTGCGCTCTCCGGCATCGGTCAGGCTGAGCCTGCGCGTAGTGCGGTGCAGCAGCCGCGCCCCGGCCCACTGTTCCATCTGCGCCAGATAGCGCGTCACCATAGCCCGCGACATCGCCAGGGTATCCGCTGCCGCAATCATGCTGCCTCGTTCGACGATAGTGACAAAAACCTCTGCGGCGGTAATGCGATCCATAATTCGCTCGATTTACGCAATGAATAGTTGCTTATTATCCGGTTTTTCTCCCGTTCTATGCAACCTATCATCTGGCCAACGACAACAAATACCCAAAAGGCACCTGCACATGTTTAAGAAATCATTACTGACCCTGGCCGTAACCGGCTTAGTTTCACTCAGCACCTTCGCCAATACGGCTAATACTCTGACCCTGGAAGTGTACAACCCAGGCGAAAAGAGCGTATTCCCGGTCTCTTCCGAGATTGTCAGCGGCCCACACGAAGTGGCGCTGATCGATGCCCAATTCCAGCGTAACGACGCGCAGGAGCTGGTGAAAAAGATCAAGGCCACCGGTAAGAAGCTGACCACGGTCTATATCAGCCATTCGGATCCGGATTTCTATTTCGGGCTGGACGTGATCAAAGCCGCCTTCCCTCAGGCAAACATCATTGCCTCACCGGAAACGATCAAGGCGATCAACGCTACTCAGGCAGGCAAACTCGCCTATTGGGGGCCGATCCTGAAGGAGAATGCGCCGAAAACCGTGATCGTGCCGCAGCCGTTGCAGGGCAGCAGCTTTAGCATCGATGGCCAGCAGGTCGAAGTGAAAGGTCTCAATGGCCCAACGCCAGACCGCACCTTTGTGTGGATCCCATCGTTGAAAGCTGTGATGGGTGGCGTACCGGTGGCCGGTGACAATATTCATCCGTGGATTGCGGATAATCAGACCGTCGAGTCACGCGCTCATTGGCAGCAAACGCTGGAAAGCATCAAGGCGCTGAAACCGCAGGTGGTGGTTCCGGGGCACTTCCTGCCAGGAGCGGCGCAAACGCTGGAATCGGTGACCTTTACCCACAATTACCTGACCACGCTGGAAAGCGAGTTGCCAAAAACCAGGAACTCCGCTGAACTGATCGCGGCCATGCAGCAGCACTATCCAAAACTGCACGATGGTTCTAGCCTGGAACTGAGCGCCAAGGTACTGAAAGGCGAAATGAAGTGGCCGCAGTAAAGCGGTAGGAGCAAAAACATGACGACCCTGCATTACATTTTCGATCCGCTGTGCGGCTGGTGTTACGGTGCAGCACCGCTGGCCAAGGCCGCGCAGGCTATTCAGGGCCTGACCGTTGCCCTGCACGCCGGTGGCATGATGACCGGCAATGCCCGCCGAACCATCAACGAGGAATGGCGCAATTACGTGATGCCGCATGACAAGCGGATTGCCGGGCTAACCGGCCAGCCTTTCGGCGACGATTACTTCAACGGGCTGCTGCGAGACACCACGGCGGTGATGGACTCTGAGCCACCGATCGTTGCGATCCTGGCCGCTGAACAGCTCGCCGGACGGGGCCTGGATATGCTGCACCGCATTCAGGAAGCCCACTACCGGGAAGGGCGACGTATTGCCGATGCGCCAGTGTTGGAAGCGCTGGCGAAAGAGTTGGGCCTGGATCCTGCTGCCTTTATTGCCGAGATGCGTTTGAACAGCGGCGCGCCAACGGCACAGCATATCGCCGACAGCCGCGCACTGCTCGCCAAAGTCCGTGGGCACGGCTTCCCAACCTTTGCCCTGGAGGATGATCAAGGACGTCTATCCCAGATCCCCGTGCAGGAGTATTTGGGGAATGTTGCAGGCTGGAAAGCATTACTGAAAGATGCCGTGAAATAAATCTGCCGGGGCGAGCACATGTTCGCCCCGAACATAGTTGTAACAATTTCATTTTGTGTTGTGATTTGCCGCCGCGCCAAAAACACCTTCGCCTTACTCTACTCAACGTTACTAGCGCTCGTTTTATCTCTGCTGTATTGCAAATAATGAGCCACGTCAAAACTGCTTACATGTGGCGGTTTGTTTGTTACCAACCTCGTGCCCATGCTAGAAGAAAACGATACCTTCTGGATTTTTATGAACACGAGCACCACACAAAAACGGGCCGTCTGGCAGTTAATCAGACCCTTTTGGGTTTCGGAAGAAAAATGGCGTGCCTGGGCAATGCTGATCGCCATCGTGGGCCTATCCCTGGGGCTGGTCTATATCAGCGTGCTGATCAACCAGTGGAACCAGGTGTTCTACGATGCCCTGCAAAATAAAAACTACCCGGTGTTCAAAGCCCAGCTGTGGCGCTTTACCTATCTGGCGTTGGCTTTCATCGTGCTGGCGGTCTACAAAATCTACCTGACCCAGGGCCTACAGATGCGCTGGCGGAGCTGGATGACGGAAAAATTTATGGGCAAGTGGCTGGCACACCAGGCCTATTACCATACCGAACAACAGCAGATTATCGATAACCCCGATCAGCGTATCTCTGACGATCTCAACGTCCTGACCCAGTACACCTTATCTTTATCGCTCGGCCTGCTCTCCAGCCTGGTGACGCTCTGTTCGTTTATTACCATTCTCTGGCATATCAGCGGGCCGATGACCTTTGTGATCGCCCAACATACCATTACCCTGCCCGGTTATATGGTGTGGTTTGCCCTGTTGTACGCGGCGCTGGGATCGTTGCTGATCTGGTGGGTCGGCAAGCCGCTGGTTATGCTCGGCTTTAATCAGGAACGCTATGAGGCGAACTTCCGTTTCGGGCTGATACGTATCCGTGAAAATAACGATGCCATCGCGCTGTATCACGGTGAGCCACGCGAGAAGCAGCAGCTAAGTAACCGCTTTGAGGCCATCCGCAGCAACTGGTGGTCGATCATGCGCATCACCCGGCGGCTGAATATCGCCAGTAACTTCTACGGCCAGTTTGCCATTGTCTTTCCGCTGCTGGTGGCGGCACCTCGCTATTTCTCCGGTGCGATCCAGATGGGCGGGCTGATGCAGATCTCCTCCGCGTTTGGCCAGGTGCAAGGCTCGCTGTCATGGTTTATCGACGCGTTTTCCAATCTGGCCACCTGGAAAGCCTGCGTTAACCGTCTGGCTGGCTTTAACGCAGCGGTGGACGAGGTGCATAACCAGCCCCGTGGCATCAGCCTGAAACAGGAAGACCACTCACCGCTGATGCTGCGCGAGGTTGGCCTTACGCTGCCCGATGGACAGCCTCTGTTAAGTGCAGCAACCATGACGCTGCAACGCGGCGAGCGCGTACTGGTCGTCGGCCCTTCTGGCTGTGGTAAATCTACGCTGCTACGTGCCATTGCCGGGATCTGGCCTTACGGTTCGGGTGAGATCGGTATGAACGGCCAGCTCTCTACGCTGTTCCTGCCACAGCGCAGCTATATTCCGATCGGTACGCTACGTGAAGCGCTGAGCTATCCACATCAGGATAAAGACTATAGCGATGAGCAGTTGTTGAAAGCCTTGGAAAACTGCCGGCTGAAGCACCTGCAACGCTGGCTGGATACCAGCGCCAACTGGAGCCATCGCCTTTCACCGGGCGAGCAGCAGCGGTTGGCGTTTGCACGTGCGATCCTTACCCGTCCGGATGTGCTATTCCTGGATGAGGCCACCAGCGCGTTGGATGATGAAACCGAGCAATTGATGTATTGCCTGCTGGTTGACGAACTGCCGGAGGTCACGCTGGTCAGCGTGGCACACCGCAACAGCGTGGCGAAATATCATCAGACCTGCTGGCGTTTCAGCCGTGACGAACATGGCCCGGCCCAGATGGCGCTTAGCCCGTTGCCGATGCCGAGTTAGTCCCAACATGCCCCCTCACCCTAACCCTCTCCCACAGGGAGAGGGAACCGAGCGCGTTTAGCTGAAAGTATCGTGATTCTTCATAAGCATCGACTGATTCACCTTGGATAAGGAAGCGGTCGAGGTTGCTGAAATTACTTCTTTACCTCCAAAAGAGCAGGGGCTATCAACTCCCTCTCCCTTTGAGTGCAGGGAGGGGACCGAGCGCGTTTAGCTGAAAGCATCGTGATTCTTCATAAGCATCGACTGATTCACCTTGGATAAGGAAGCGGTCGAGGTTGCTGAAATTACTTCTTTACCTCCAAAAGAGCAGGGGCTATCAACTCCCTCTCCCTTTGGGAGAGGGTTGGGGTGAGGGCTAAATCCCATCAGCCTCGACGTTGGCGCATTTCACCTTACGCCGTTCGTGCCACAGGCTGGTCAAGCCGCGTTTGCCGCAGGCCAGCGCCATGTCACGGAACTCGGTCAGGCTCAGCCCTTCGCGCTCCAGCATCATTTCGGCAGCCAACTGCATATTCACCCCGGTCAGCACCTCACAGTTGCCATGCGCATCGGCCAACTCGCAGGCACTACGGAAAGGCGATCCCCCCAGCATATCGGTAAGGAATACCACACCGTCCGCTTGCTCTACCGCTTGCAGCGCGGCACTCAACGCCACTTTCAACTCCGCCGTACCCATATGGACAGGGAAGTCCACCGCGATACAGGCAGGCTGTTCCCCTACCACCTGCTCTACCGCCTGTAGCAGGCCACTGGCGAAGCCGCCGTGGCCGGTAATGACAATTCCTGGCATGTTCTCTTCCTCACAGCAAACCGATAAATTTACCCACTACGCCGATCACCACCGTCACACCGATCAGTTTCACCGGTGAGAAACCGCGCTTCATCAGGAAGAACACCAGCAACGTGAAACACAGCGGCAACAGGTTGGGCATCAACTTATCGAGCACGTCCGTTTGCAACGCCACGGTGGCCTTACCGGCATGCATGATCAGCGGCGTAGAAAGATGTACATAAGAGGCCACCAGCGCACCGATGACCGTCATGCCCACGATCGACGCCGCATGGGATATTCGTTTGGTATGGGTTTTCAACAGCGTCAGCGCACTGGTGCCCGCCTGATAGCCATAGTGCGCCAGCCCAAAGCGCAGCCCGAAGTGGAACACGTTGAACAACAGCAGGAACACTATCGGCCCAAACAGGCTGCCTTCCAGCGCCAGAGATGCCCCGATGCCCGCACAAATCGGCAACAGCGTCAGCCAGAACAGCGCATCACCAATGCCTCCCAACGGCCCCATCAGCGCCACTTTCACCGCTCGAATGGTGGAGACTTTCTCCTTGTTTTGCTCCATCGCCAGCACCAACCCCGAAAGGAAGGTGACGTCGAAAGGATGCACGTTGATAAACTCCATGTGCATCTTCATCGAATTCGCCAGATCCTGAGGATTGCGGTGGATCTTGCGCAAACCAGGGATCAGGGTGTACAGCCAGCCACCGGCCTGCATACGTTCGTAGTTGAACGATGCCTGCAGCAACAGCGAGCGCCAGGCCATACGATTGATATCGCTGCGCGTCAGCGCTTGTGCCGGGCGGCTATCAACGTAGTCGTCCTGTTCTACCTGGCTGGTGGCCAATGCCTGTTCCAGGCGCTTTGCTGCTTTTTGTGCCAGCAGATCGTCAGAATCATTAAATGCCATCTTCAGCGTCCTCCGGTTGAACAGGCTTTCTGGTCACATCCGCATCTGCCCGTTGACTGTTAAAGAAATCGATCAGCGCGATCGCCAATGCCCCCAGCGCCACCGCCAGGATCGGCAGCTTAAGGAACGTCACTGAAATAAAACCGAGGATGAAATACGCCACGTAGGTTTTCTTCATCATCACTTTCATCAGCAGTGAGAAGCCGATTGCCGGCATCATGCCGCCCGCCACCGCCAGACCATCCAGCAGCCAGGTCGGCGCTTTCTGCACCATGGCGCTGGCCGCATCGGCACCGAAGTAGATCGGCAAAAACGCCACCACAAAGTAGAAAACAAACAGGATACTGATGCCTAGGTAGTTCACTCGCTCAACGCCACGCCAGTTCAGCTCCTGTACCATGCGATCGCAGCGGTGCATCATGGGTGAAAACGCGGTGAACAGCAGCGTGATGCAGCCCTGTACCGCAATGGCGAACGGCACCGCCACGCCAATGGCCACCTTGGGATCGGCCTTGGTGAGGATGGCAAACGCCGTGCCGACCACCCCGCCGATAACCACGTTAGGCGGCTGCGCACCGGCCAGTGGCACCATGCCCATCCACACTAGTTCCAGCGTCCCACCCACCAGCAAGCCAGTGGTGACATCCCCCAGGATCAGGCCAACCAGCGGCCCCATCACTACCGGGCGGTGGAAGTGGGTCAGGCCGTCGAACAGGTCGACCCCGGCCAACCCCGCCAGCAATGCAATCAATAACGCGTCAGTTAACATGCTTCCCCCTGCGCTCAAGCGAGCAGTTTGCCTATCGCTTCACCGGCTTCATCCGGCACCCGGCGCACCTCGCAGGCTACGCCCAACGCCGCCAGCTCACGAAAGGCGGCAATGTCATCGTCATCCACCGAGACCGTCTTGTGGATTTGCCGTTTCCCTGCGGCGAAGTGCATATTGCCAACGTTGACAAAGGTGATGGGCACTCCGCCCTGCACCAGTTTCAATACGTCCTGCGGCGTTTTGCACACCAGAAAAATCTTTTGCCGATCCGCCGCCTTGTGGATCACGTCGATGGTTTTTTGCAGGGTGAAGTAACGGGTCTGCACGCCTTCGGCCACCACCATGTCCATCAGGTTTTGCTGTACCGGATCGGCGGCGGCATCATCGTTGGCCACCACCACCAGATTGGCGCCCAGCGTGTTGGTCCAGGTCACCCCTACCTGGCCATGCACCAGGCGGTTATCGATACGAGTCATCAGAATATTGGGCATATCAGCGCACCTCCGGGTAACAGGCTGAGTGGTAGTCGTCGAGCACCTGGGTAATTTTGTGGATCACCCAATCTTGCGGATCCTGACTCAGCTCACCGGCATTCAAGGCCCGTGCCTGATCGGGTAAATACTGGCTGAGTAAGGCCAGCGGGATTGGGTTACTCCGTAGATTGTCCATCAACGCATCCACGGCCTGCTGGACCTGTGGCTGCGGCCAGTAATAGCGCACGCGATCGCTCAGGCTGTAGTGCCGATCCAGATACTGTTGATGCGGGCTGCCGTGATAATAGCGGCTCCACTGCTGCGGCTGTTCACGCATCACCTGCTCAAGCGTGGCGCACAGCTGGGCCGAACGATGCTCCCCCAACCATTCACGTTCGATACGATCGAGGGCAAACAGCGCCTCACGCAGCGCAAAAGTGAGCGCCGGGCCAACTTTCAGAATGGCGAAATGGTCACGCACCAGTTGCGAATAAGCTTTCGGTGTCTGGTAATCGGTCGAATGGGCCTCATACAGCAGCCCCGATTGGCGTTCGATAAAGCGGCTCAACGCCTGCGCCGCCTGCGGTTGGTAATGTTCGACGCTGTGATGGTCAAACTCGACGCCGGGTTGCACCACCAAGGCGATCACTCGTGACCAGGCGCTGCTCAGCTCTGCCTGCTGCCAGGCATGACGGTGCGCCTCTAACGTGACTGAGACTGCCTGTGGCGTAGTCACCTGGATGCCTTGCAGCGTTTCCTGCGCACCGCCCGGTACTGGCACTTCGGTTCCGATCACATACACCGGGGCTTCACCACCCGCTTGCTGCCAGGCTCGTTCCGCCACTGCGCACAGGCGCGCCGCACGCTGTGCCACCATGTCATCTCCCAACGGGGTGGGATCGTCAGCGCAGGACATGGAGCAGTCGAGGTGGATCTTGCGAAATCCGGCGCGCACATAGTCGTCAATCAGGGTTTCGGACAGCGCCATCGCCTCTTGTGCCGGGCGGTCTTGCCAAGCGTTAGGGCCAAGATGATCGCCCCCCAGCCAAATAGCGCTCCTTGGCAACCCGATGTCATCCGCCATCTGCCACAGCGCATCACGAAACTGTGCGGCGGTCTGGCCGGTGTAGCCGCCAAACTGGTTAACCTGGTTTGACGTCGCCTCGATCAATACCGGCGTGCCACGTGCCTTTGCCTGCCGTAAGGCGGCCTGCAATACCCAGGGATGCGCGGAGCAAACGGAAAATATCCCCACCGGCTGGCCGGCCTTGTGCTGTGCTACCAGTTGTAACCACTGCTGCATGGATCCCCCATGATGGCGCCCTACTCGCGATCGGCTATCACCACATCTACGCCTAAATCGCTGAGCGCCTGCTGATAATCTTGTGGAAGACGGCTATCTGTGATCAGCCGATGAATTTGCCCAACTTCGCGGATCATGCAAAAGCTCTTGCGACCAAACTTGCTGGCATCCGCTACCGCGATAATTTCGCGCGCCACCTCACACATCACACGATTGAGGTGTGCCTCACCAGGGTGAGGCGTAGTGATCCCCGCAACCAGATCGAAACCGTCGACGCCCAGAAACAGTTTGTCGAAGCGGTACTGGCGCAATTGCTGCTCGGCAGCCGGACCATAGAGCGAATAGGAGTTCTGCCGGACGCTTCCCCCCAACACCATCACTTCCACCCCGTCGTAACCTGAAAGCTCATAGGCAATATTCAGCGCATTGGTCATCACCACCAGATCGCGGCGCGGTTTCAACCAGGGCACGATCTGGGCCGTGGTGGAACCGGAATCCAGGATCAGCGCATCGCCGTCACGCACGTAGCTTGCCGCTCGGCAGGCAATCTGTGACTTCACATCGCGGTTCAAACGCCCTTTGTCATGTAACGGGCGGTCGAAGGCAAACTGCTGGTTAAGCATCGCCCCGCCATAGGCACGCAGCGCACAGCCTTTGCGTTCCAGAAAGCGCAGGTCGTTGCGGATCGTCACCGTGGAAACGGCAAACTGTTTGCTGAGCTGTTCCACCCGCACGCTACCGTGCTCGCAGAGCAGATCGATGATGTGTTCACGTCGTTTGGCGGTGTTCACTGGCATGAGCAATAGGTCCTCAGGTTTCCGGTTTTAGCTGGGAGATGATGGCTTTCGCTCTACTGCGGCGGTATTACAGCAAAGCGAAAGCAATGAAATTGTGATCGGGATTACAGGGCAGTTTTAGCAGCAAATGGGGGTAAAAAGCTTTCGAATCGAAATGAAATGAAACTATTTCCTCGGCGGGCGCGAGAAAAGTGAAATCTGCCGCAGGCCGATAGGGCGGCAGGTTAAGAGTATGTGAAAAATAGCACAGTGAAAGCGGCTTTGGCGGGCTGCAGCGAAAAGGCTTTTCTTTCCTTGGGTGATCAACATCACAAAACCGTTAATTGGTTCAGTTGAGCCAACCGACACCCAGGTGTGTCACCAAACCGACAATCACCAAAATCACGATCACGGCGATGGTGTAAAGCACAATACGGCGGGGGCTGTAGAAAGAAGACATAGCGATTCCTCAAAATAAGTTTATTGCCGTTACTATCCGTTAATAGTGACCTCGCGCTGATCAAAGTCACCTGGTGGGTGCCGCACGCGGTTTCCTTAACCTCTTGTCAGGCGAGGCGATCTTTCCTAAACTGGCGCGTAGATACTGACAGCCCTGCCAGTACGTAAGCGTTAACGTCAATCAACGCATCTCGTCATGCAGTAATGATTGGCTGCATGCCTGATGCGAGGAGCTCATGCCCCAACCCGAACCATCCACAAATTGTGTTGTTAAACGCAGTCGTTTGACGCGTTTCTTATTGCTGGCCGGCATCATGCTGGTGGCCGCCAACCTGCGCGCCCCTTTAACCAGCGTAGGCCCGTTACTGGAACAGATCCAGCGGCAACTGATGCTTTCTGCCACCGCCGCCGGGTTACTCAACTCCCTGCCGCTGATCCTGTTTGCGGTGTTATCACCATTAACGCCGTCGCTGGCCAAGCGCATCGGGATTGAGCGCACGCTTGGGCTGGCGCTGATGCTGCTGGTCGCCGGGATCGTGCTACGTTCACAACCGTGGGATGGCATGCTGTGGTTAGGGACGGTGTTGATCGGCGCTGCCATCGCCTTTGCCAACGTGGTATTACCCACGCTGGTAAAACGCGATTTTCCTCATCGGGCTGCGGTGATGATCAGTACCTATGCGGCCATGATGTCACTGGTGGCCGCTATCGCCTCCGGCATGGCGGTGCCGTTGGCTGCATTCAACGATAACGGCTGGCGTTTTTCACTGCTGTGCTGGAGCCTACCGGCATTTATCGCATTGGCGATCTGGCTACCCCAACTAAAGCGCAAGCCCATCCCGGTAGCCCGAGCCGGCGCGCCGGTGGCTACAGAAACCTTTCGCTCTCCCTGGAGCAGCGCCCTGGGTTGGCAGGTGGCCTTGTTCATGGGGCTGCAATCCATCACCTTCTACACCATTATCGGTTGGTTCAGCGCCTTTGCCGCAAGCCACGGCACTTCACCGCAGCAGGCGGGGTTCGAGCTGTTTGTTTATCAGATCGTGGCGATCGCCGCTAACTTCGTCATGGTATTTGCACTGCCACGCGCACGCGACCAGCGAGGGATCGCACTGGTCAGTTCGCTGTTGATCTTTATTGGCGTCGGCGGATTGCTGTTGCTGCCTGCCCACTCTCTTATCTGGCTGATATTTGCCGGGCTGGGAGCGGGGAGTTCGTTAGTGCTGGCACTGTCTTTCTTTGGTCTGCGCAGCCAGCAGCATCATCAGGCAACGGTGCTGTCTGGGATGGCGCAGTCCATCGGCTACCTGCTGGCCGCGCTGGGGCCGACCCTGTTTGGTCTGATGCATGATTTGACGCAAGGCTGGACGGTGCCGTTGACGATTTTACTAGGGTTAACGCTGCTGCAGATGCTGTTCGGCATCTTGGCCGGGCGTCGCAAGATTATCGGCTGAACCGACCACGGCAGGTTCTTGCGGCAGCCAAAGATCTTCGATAAAGCGCTGTTGCCGCTCATTGAGTTGCCAGGATGGCGGAAATCTCAGCGTTTCCGCTAGTGGGACCTCTGTGGTGGGAATGAGTGATTGATTGTCCATCGGCGCGTTCCTGTCCCCCTGACTCCTCTGTTGCCAATTGAAATCGGTTACACGAGCGCAATGCCATGTAGCGTTTTCCCCTAGACACAGAGTAAATCATTGGCGACGATGTTGATTATCGATATAAACAATCACTCAACTAGCCTAACCCTATGGGACGACAGATATTCTCAACCGACTCGCTGTGTCGGGGCGAATATTAGCGCCCCGACAAATTCAGCAGTTTTTCACGGCCTCAATCAAGCTGGCTAACAGAATCCCGGCTCGCCTGATGGCGCTCATCCCCAATCAGTTCGCTCAGATGCCCATCTCGCATTTGCAGCAGGCGATCCGCATGTTCAAAGTAATGGTCGTCATGGCTGATGGCAAACACGGTTTTTCCCATTTCGCGCAGCTGAGGCAGTAACTCGCGGTAGAAAGTACGGCGGAACTGGGGATCCTGATCCGCCGCCCATTCATCCAGCAGTAAAATATCCCGCTTTTCAGCCACCGCCAGCAACAGGGCCAGGCGCTTGCGCTGCCCTTGTGAAAGCTGCGGGTTGGTGATGCGTGTGCCGTCGAATTCTAATTTGCTTTTCATTTTCAGGCGCTGCAACCAGGTTTCCACCAGTTCGGCGTCCGGTTGTTCTCCTTGCGGCCCCAACAGATGGTGAAACTGGTGGAAATCCGTAAAGATGGCAGAGAACAGGCGGCGATAATCTTCACGATCGGCAACCGTAATCGGTTGGCCATCCAGCAGGATCTGCCCACTAACGGGCACATACAGCCCAGTGAGCAGCATGGCCAGCGTCGATTTACCGCTGCCGTTGCCACCAATCAGAAACACCAGTTCGCCCCGCCGTAACGTCAAATTGATCGGCCCAACCGCAAACCCTGATTGTTGTTCACCCACCGCATAGTGGAATGCCACGTCGCGCAGTTCCAGAGTTTGCCACGCCCGAGCCTGTATCGTCGGAAATGCCGGATCATAGTCCGCCAGTTTGAGCGCCTTCACTTTATTGAAGGCCACTTCGGCCGCAATCAGCGTCGGGAATGCCCCAACCGCCTGTAATAAAGGGGTACGCAGGAACAATAAAGTCAGGGAATAGGTCGCCGCCACCGTAGTGTTGGCCCAGCCCAGGCTGTTCGCCATATAGAACACCAGGCCGATGGCGCCCAGCATCATGATATTCGACCAGTTCACGGCGCTAAGGTGGAAAGTATCTGCGCGGATAATATGATAACGGTAGTTACCGGCATCGGGCTGATAAGCCTGCTGGAATAGCATTTTTGCCCGATCGCGGTTCAGCGCCAGCTCTTTGCGCCCGTCAATCGCCGCTTGATAATGCAGGTAGAGCCGCTCTTCCGCTTCGCGCACGCTGCTCAGGTGGCTATAAACCCGCGAGACCAGATACCAACTCCCCAGAATAGTGACCGTTACCCATATCGCGGTCACGCCCAGCATGGCAGGCGATAGCCAGCCCAGATAGGCAGCCGATCCTAAAGTCAGGATCACCCCCTGAACCAACTCCGGCAGGCGGACAAAAGCAATGGTGATATTGCGGATATCGCTCGACAGACTAGCCAGTAATGAGGCACTACCCAACTGCTCCAGCCGCTCAATATGGGTATCCAATATGCGCTTCACCAGTTGACCCCGCAGCCGGTAAACAAAATAGTGCCCCAAAGTGGTCAACGCCAACTGAGAGCCGAGCGTTACCGCCATCAACAGCGCCAACAGGCCAAGAAACTGCGGCAACACCACTAGCGGGTTACCCGCCGCGCCCATCAGTTGCACGTTAATAAATGCAATGATGCCAATCCCCAACGCCGCACTGGCCAGAGTTAACGCCATTACCGCCAGAAACGGCCAGCGATACTGCTGGAACACCACCCGTAACAACTCCATGAGAAACCCTATTCAGAAATCATGCACTGGCGGGCATTGTAGTTGGCGAAAGCACGATATCAATCACAATTCTCATTTTGTTGGCTGAGCAGATACTGGCCCTGACCTGTCCATGCAGGTAAACACGGGGCGATGACTAAAGAAAATATAGGGCAAGCAGCAGATTGTCAGGCTAAAAAACATTATTAACGCAATAATAAAAATCTCAAAAATAGATTTAACCCCAAAGATGGTAAAATCGTTTTAGATAAACAGCTAACCAGTCTGATTAGGTAAATCATTTCAAAACAGACGATCTTTAAACCATCAAACAGGATTTCCCTATGATCAAGTGAGCTGATTTTTTCTTAATAAATAACCGCTAACCCCCCTTAAAGCCTAGCACTAAGACAATAATTAAGGATTATTCTCATGAACGTTATGTTATTTTGTTTGCTGCCAATGGTGTTCAATGCTTAAATGAACGGACCACCAATCATATTTGCTTTATCTAGCTTAGGGATAAGAGAATGAAAAAACGCAAATATCTCAGTCATGTTGAAATTGAGAGAATGATCTCCGCCGTCCCGGACGGCGCCAACGGTTGCCGTGATCGCTGTATGCTGTTGATGTGCTTTATTCATGGATTACGCGTCAGCGAACTACGGGGACTGCGGCTAGAGGATATTGACCTGGCCACCAACCGCTTACACGTAGCCCGCTTAAAGAACGGCTTTTCTGTACAGCATCCTATTCAAATTCGTGAGCGTATCGCGCTGGGGCGCTGGCTGGCAAAACGCCCAGGCTACCTGGAACCTGATAGCCCCTGGCTGTTTCTTTCTCGCCACGGCGGGCAGATTTCACGCCAACAAATTTACCGCTTAATAAAGTCCTACGGTGAATTAGCTGGTATAGACGTCCAGGTCCATCCCCATATGTTACGCCACTCCTGCGGCTATGCCCTGGCAGATAGAGGGATCGACACCAGACTCATTCAGGATTACCTGGGCCATCGCAACATTCAGAACACCGTTATTTATACTGCCAGCAACGTTGAACGCTTTCGGGTAATACATATTTAACCCAAGGCAGACCGCAAACCACCAATTCAGACTGGCACCGCATTTTTACTTCGCAGACGTGGCTAGCTGTGCAACAGCCAATATCCTTACGTTATATATCATCGTCGATAACGGTGAGATATCAGGGACGGATTGCCGTAAGCCAAGCTTGGCGGCACGACCATCGTGATTTGGCAGCTTCGAGATCGCCGTTCTGAATATCGGTGGATAGCGGCTCAGTAACTTGGTGATCGAGGTACCGTTGCGGTATGCCCCGCCATGCTTGATGACAGCACGGCGGAGCAACAAGCGATTTCCAGCCATCAATCACATGCAAACTGCTGGCTAATGTTTTTTCTCAGCGAGAACAGTTCACTGTCGTTTTTAACCTGTAGTTTGCGCATGGCATTACATTTGTGCGCGCTGATGGTCTTGATGCTGCGTTGTTGCAGCTCAGCAATTTCCCGCAGGCTCATCCCGTTGAACAAGAACGTCAGGACATCATTTTCGCAACGGGTCAGATGATGCAGGCTTGAAGCATCTTCAGGATCGTTACGCGCCAGATAAGAGCCGATCAACGGGCTCAATACGCGCTCACCGTTAAATACCCGGTTAAAGAACTCCCCAACCAGCGGCAATTCATCCCCACGGGACACCACGCTGATATTGGTCACATCAAGCAGCTTGCACAGATCTTCCCCTGTCTGGCTACGGGTGTAAACAATGACCCGCAACTCAGGCTGCTGTGCACACAGATTAAACAGAACTTCACGGCCCTGCGCGATGGTTTCATTCTGGCCATTGAGTTCGGTGATGAGAATATCGACGGGTTGGTACAGCAACCTTTCGGCAACCGCAACCATGCTGGTTTCCTGCACGATAATCTCATTGGCAACGTTAAGCGTGCCGATAAAGCAAGACAGCCCGGTGAGCGTGAGTGGGCTGCGATCCATTAACGCCAAGCCAAGCGGCTTTTGTGACAACGGTTGCATAGACGACTCCTGTATAAATATCTCGTTGATTCCATCCAGAGAATAAGTACATAGCGGTATCAAGGATTAGCGGGCAAACACCGGGCCGGTCTTTGCCATCCACTTGCCTTGCAAATAAAGTTCACCATCATTCTGAAAACCCAACTTGTGCATCGCATTACGCTTGTGGGTACTGACGGTGCGAACATCACGGTGCATCATCAACGCCGCGGTGGTAACGCTTTTGCCGGAAAACAGGTGTGTCAACACATCCAGTTCACGGGACGTCAAGGCTTTGCCAATGGCAGACTGGCTGCTCAGCAATTGCCGTACCTTATGGCTATAGCTGCGACAACCCGACAAGACCTGCTGTACGCATTGTGCCAGCGCAACGCCAGGCTCCTGTTTGAGCACCAGCCCTTTGATGCCTGATGCGGTCAGCAATTGCAGCACCCGGGGATCGTCAAGTGCGGTACACACGATCATCGCCGTGCTTGGCCAATGCTCCAGGCACAGCGCAATCAGCCTTAAGCCGTCCAGAACCGACTCGTCTTCACCGCACAGTTCCATAATCAACAGCCGGGCCGGACGGTGGCGCATCAACCCAGGGATTTGCTCCAGATTACTGACCCGTTGTACCTCCTCCGCCAGGCCACAGGACTGGGCCAAAATATTACGCATTCCAAGTGCCGTGATGGGGCAGGATTCCATTACAATCACACCGTCCCCTTTTAGCCCATAAGAGCTAGGGGAATGCGCACTCCCTCTTTGATAAGTATGAACCACTGTCATATTGAACCTCCCATTTCTGCTGAATACCCTTTTTTACTTCCTTGATAAATTGGTGTGCAAAAATGTCATTCCCTCTCTTATTGATGAGAGTTATTTTTTCTTATTATTGATCGAAAAATATATTAAAAATAAAGCCAGCTACCCACAATGAATAAGCCCCAGGTAATTAACTCAACAGACACAGCTAAAGCTGCCATAAAAAAGTGGGGCCAGGTTTTCTTATGGCTAGAGGGTATTACTGATAGGTGAGTGCCACCTGTACAACACCTTCAATACCGCCGGGGGTTGCACCACCGTTGGTGCTGAAAGCGCGCGCCTTCAGCGGGAAGGTCGCCTTATTGGTGGCGTGATCGACCAGCACGGTCATATCACTGCCGCTGCCCAGGCGGCGATTGGCGCCAGATGAACCATCAACCATTTCAATCTGCACAGCACCGGCAGGATTGGCCGCGGCGTTCTTATACAGATCCGCGCTTTCATCCGCTGCCGTCCCGGTGAATGTCGCTATAACGTTGGTGGTTGAAACCGGGCAATCACTCAGATCCAGGCTAAAACTCTCCCAATCGCTCCCCGTGCCCGCGGTCAGAGTATGCGCCTTGATCTCCCCCAGATCGACATTGACATCGCCCCCCACGGCATCGACCGTACACGGC